>JAKVAS010000038.1 GCA_022448165.1 Crocinitomicaceae bacterium
GCTATGAGTAATAACGATAAAGTTGGAGCTATATTTGTTTCTGATCAAGTAGAACGTTATATCCCTCCTAAAAAAGGGAAAAAACATGCTCTTGTAATCCTTAGAGAGTTAATCGAATTAAAGCCTAAAAGTAAAGGAACTGACTTAAATGCAGCCTTGAAGTTCTTTCGTAATACACAGAAAAAAAGAAGTATCGCCTTTGTGATTAGCGATTTCATGGATAACAATGATTTTATAGAAGGACTTAAGGTAACCAGAAAGAAACATGACATGGTTGCAATTAGGCTAGTTGACCCGAGTGAAAGAGAACTTCCAAGTATTGGAATAATTCAACTCTTCAATGCTGAAACAGGAGAAACAACATGGGTAAATTCCAACAGCAAACAAGCCAAACAAATTCATGCGGACAACTTCAATCGATTTGAAGAAAAATTATTCAACGAACTAACAAAATCAGGGCTTGACTATGCATCAATCTGTACTGATGCAGACTTCATTAAACCTCTCGTATACTTATTCCAAAATAGATGATTGTACGTATAATTACATATCTCCTAGTATTACTTCCCGCTGTGAGTTGGAGTCAGGAATTAAGGTCTTCCGTTTCCGAAAAAACAATTCTTATCGGACAACCAACTGTAATTACCTTAACGATTGAGGCAGAAACCCAAGACTCTATCTTTTTTCGCCAAAAACAATCAACACTTGAAGCTCGATCTAAATCATCTAGCGGATCATTAAGTAATGAAGGGGCCGAATTTGAAATTATTGCCTCTTTCAACGACACAACAATATTTCACTCGAATGGTAAAACATGGAAGGGAGAATATATCGTTACTACCTGGGATAGTGGACACTTTATAATTCCTGGACAAGACGTTTTAATTAACGATTCAACATTTACCTTTAAAGAGTTACAAATAAGAGGTCTCCTTGTGGACGCTATTGAGGACATAGACTTGTACGACATACGCGAAAACTATGCAGAAATACCGCCTAAACCCTTCTCCTTTTCTGACTTCCTAAAAAACAACTGGTGGTGGCTAATCATTATCCTGTTAATTGCCGTAATTTCTGCAATCGTACTAAGGCGTAAACAAATTGCTCGTGAAGAGGAAGCATTAGCGAATGCACCTAGACCAATGACTTTAAAAGAACGCACGATCATGGCTATCGAAGCTCTTGAAGATGAGCGTTTATGGGAACAAGATAAATTAAAAAAACACTTTGTTGAATTATCCTACATCTTACGATCTTATTTAACCTCTCGATATTCTATCTCTTTACTGGAAAAAACAACTTACGAGACTAAAATATTATTGACAAAAAAAGGATTAAATGAAGATACTGTGACTGTAATTGGAAAACTATTATCCCAAGCAGATATGGTAAAATTTGCAAAATCCAAACCAGATGAATTGGCTATTTTACGCCAATCGACGCTTGCTAAACAAATAATTGCAGAAACCAGCCCCTTAGACTTTGATAATGTTGACTAACTGGAACATACGATTTTGGGAATATGAATTCTTCTCTCCAGAATGGCTTTGGCTATTGTGCATTGTTCCTATACTCCTTATTTTGCTTTACTTTTTAGAGCGAAACAGAAAGGGAGAATTTAAATACTCTCGCTCATCAACCGATCAAAAAAGCCTAAGTTCTAGCTGGATTCATTGGATTCGTCAGTTAAGTATTTTGCTCTTTGGAATAATCGCGTCCTTACTAATTTTTGCAATGGCCAAACCTTTTCATTGGTCTCAATACGACGACTTTGATATCGAATATAAAAATGGAATCGACATTGTTATTGCAATGGACGTTTCAGGCTCAATGCTCGCCCAAGACTTCAAACCGAACAGATTAGAAGCTGCTAAAAAAGTTGCGAAAGAATTTGTTGACGGAAGAAAAGGAGATAGAATTGGCTTAGTAGCCTATGCAGGAGAAGCCTACACTGCATGTCCTCCAACACTTGATTACCATATTTTAAAGAAACAAATTGATGCGATCAATGGCGATCAAATCGAAGGAGGAACAGCTATTGGAATTGGCTTAGGAACAGCTGTCACCCGACTAAGAAGTGATAGTTTAAAGTCTAAAGTAATTATTTTGTTAACGGATGGAATGGATGGAGGAAGTGAGATATCACCATTAATGGCTGCAAAACTAGCTAAAGCAAAAAATATTCGAGTATATACAATCGGCTTAGGAAGTGATGGAGTTGCATTAGCTCCCGTACAAACGCCTTTTGGAATACAATATACTCCACAACAATCTGAAGTGGGAGAAGTCGAGCTCATGCAAATTGCAGATGTCACGAACGGTAAGTACTTTAGAGCAACAGATGAAAAAAGTCTTAAAAGTATCTATGACGAAATTGAAAAATTAGAAAAACGAAAAATGGAAGATCAACATTTTAAATCTGAACCTCCTTCTTTTCCTCAAGCATTTTTAAACTGGGCATTTTTATTAGCACTTCTTACCTGGAGCGGAAACTATATAATCTTCAAACACAATGAGTAATAAGCAATATACATATCGCTTAAAACTCATTCTTTCTGGCGTAGTTATTTGGGAAGTTATCTTCTGGATTCTATACTATTTGGCGATTAACGCCTTTGGCTTATTCAATTCATCCTATTCAGGAGAAAAGTTAATCTATAAAGCATCCGACAACCTCTATTTGCTCCTATTAGTTCTACCAATAATAGGCGTCTATATATTTAATTTACTCGGAAACAACAAAATGGCCGAACGGGCAAATACTTCCGTAATGAAGTCCTTCTTACTTCCCGTATCATCTATGAGCAGCTTTCTCAAGTATTTTTTCTTTCGAAACGCATTTGTCTTTCTAGTAATCGCGATGGCCCAACCAGTCTTCGGAACCAAAAAAGTAAAAGGACGTAGTGAATCCTTAGAACTTGTTCTTGCCTTAGACATCTCAAACTCAATGAATACGCGGGATATTTCAGAAGAACTCTCTCGTCTCGAAATTTCCAAAAGAGCCATAAAACAACTGATCAACAATCTTCACGGTGAAAAAATTGGAATTTGCCTCTTTGCCAATAGCGCCTTTGTCCAATTACCAATAACTCAAGATTATGGTGCAGCAAAACTGTTCATTGATGACATAGAAACAAACATGATATCTAGTCAAGGGACCAATATAAATCAAGCCTTAAGCACCTCTATTCAAATGTTTTCTAAAGAGAAAACAACAAAAGGAATTATTCTTATCACAGATGGGGAAAACCATGAGGAGGATTTAACCGAGCCATTAATGACTGCATTTAAGAAAACAAATGCTCAACTATGCATATTAGGAATAGGGACTAAAAAAGGAGGGCTTGTCCCGAAAAATCCCAAAAGGCCAGAATTAGGATATAAAACGAACGCAGTTGGAAGGTCCGTAATTTCCAAATTAAACCAGCGTTTTATTAAGGACATTGCTCAGAAAACTGGAGGACATGCATCCATAAGCTCGGATGAATTCCCAAATCTTTCAGGTTTATTAACAGAAATAAACCAGATGAAAAGAACAAAAATTAATACTTTAGAGTTTGATATTAATCAAGAGCGCTATCAAATACCGCTATTGATTTCAATTATCTTTTGGGTGGCTTTTATATTATGGTCGCGTCAATATGTTGGTTTTTTAGATCGTTTAATAAAAAAATGAAGTACATATTAAATAGCTTATTCGTTCTTCTCTGTTTTATCGGAGTTGCCCAGGACAACGATTGGAGGGATTCTTTAAATGTTGCGCGTGAAGCCTACAAAAATAAAGAATTCGAAAAAGCATTAAAGTATTACGAGTCAGCTCAGCGCAAAGCTCCAGAGAACATTGACTTATCAGATGAAATGGCGCAGTCGGCCTATAAATCTCGATCATTCAAGAAGGCTGAAGAGATATATCAGCAAGGCGGAACAAATAAGTCTTCATCTTCTGCCAAAGGAGACAACTTGCATAATCTAGGAAATGCAAGAATGAAACAACAAAACTATCAAGGAGCAATTGAAGCATATAAAGATGCACTTCGATCCAATCCTAATAGTGAAGAAACGAGATACAACCTATCTGAAGCAATTCGAAAATTGAAAGATCAACAAGAACAGCAAAAGAAACAAAATAGTGATCAAGAGCAGTCAGACAACTCAGAAGATCAAAATAGTTCGTCCGAGCAGCAGGGGGAATCAAACCAAAATAAACAAAACAACGAAGGACAAAATCAACCTCAACAAAACGGACAAAAAAATCAGACACCACAGAACGGAGGAAACAAAAGTGGAACACCTAAAGAAAGTGAAGGAACCCTACCTAATAAAATGATAGAAAGAGAGTTAGATAAACTCGCGAAAAAAGAAGCTGAAACAAAACAAAAAATGTCTGGAGGATCCGGTGCAGGCAAATCCGCGAAATCAGGAAAAGATTGGTAAATGACAAAGCACATACTCTCCATATTAGTTCCATTTATACTCTCCTCAGTTTCTGCACAAACTCCGGAAGTAACTCTAATTATATCACCTACCGATACTGAAATTGGAGAAGTATTGACCTTGACAGTAAAATCAAATGTACAAGGAAAAGTAGAAATAGACAATCTACCTGGATCTTTCGGATACGGATATAATATTGCAAGTAGAATGGAAACAGAAATGGACCACACTACTGGAAATATTACTACATATTATTTTAGCTCAAGAACTGGTACATTTGGTAAATCCGGAAAATATAAAATCGGCCCAGCTTGGATCAAAAATGGAAATAAAACATACAAATCGAATACAGTAATCGTTAACGTAGGGAAAAAAGTTCCGATGAGTATTGGAGGAGTTTCTGCTCAACAATTAAAACAACCTGCCTTTGGATCCATTCAAATGAATGAAACTTCTATCTATGAAGGACAATCCATTGTTACATCAGCAAAAATATATTCTAAATTTGAACCTACCTTCCTAGATGGCTATTTAGCATACTCTTCCAATGGAACAATGGAAACGCATGATCTTGGAGGAACAAATAACATCAAAGTAGTACAGGAACGTTTTAAAGGAAATGAATATTTCACTTTCGAATACGATAGAAAACTCGTTTTCCCTTCAGGAACAGGTCAAATTAGAATTGATCCATACAGAATGCGTTTGCATCAAGGATATAAGAATTTTGAATTAACGTCAAGCGCTTCCATTATCAAGGTGCATCCTTTACCTCCCAACCCTCCTGAAGACTTCATTGGTGGCGTTGGAAATTTCAATGTAACGAGAGAAGTTGACACCTCTAAAATCAAACAAGGTGATGTCTTTAAATTATTCTTAACAATTGAAGGGGTCGGAAATCTTCATAACACTCTAAAGCCTAACTTAAATCTTCCAAAGGGCTTTATTGTATATGGAGACCCGACTGTTACTGAAAACGTTACCTTTAACTCTCGCGGAGCAGAGGGCTCAATTCTTTATGAATATAACATTCAAGTTTCAACCCATGGTTCAATTAACCTTCCTGGTACAACAATTAGTTATTTCGATCCAACGTCTGCAAAATATATTCAAGTAGCATCTGAAGACCATCCACTGGAAATCGAAAAAGATAAAGCATACATTGCCATAGAAGAAGCGGCAGAAATAAAATCGACAACACCTGAAGAAATTGTTTCTAGAACACAACCTAAGATGTCTCAACAAATAATTTCGAACAATTCAATATATGGTTCCCCTTTATTTTGGTCAGGAGTAAGTGCACCTATTGCCTGTGCTTTTCTCTTCATCTTTTATCTTAAAAGACGAGAGCGAGATGCAGAACACATAGAGCAAAAACAAGTGATTCGTAAAAAAGATAAGCAACTGGGCGAATACGTTGACAACTGTAAAACACTATTGCATTCAGAAAAATCAGATGAATTCTTCTCTGGCGTTGAAGCAGCATTAAGGAAAGCGTTTGAAGTAAACATGAAAGTAAAACAAGATCGTATTATCAGTAAACAAGAAATTATTAGTCACCTTAAATCCTCAGGAAAAATCGATTTACTTTCCGATGTTAACGAGCTATTCAAAACCTGTGAAGAATCCCGTTTTAGCTTTGCAACAAACGACACCTCAAAAGATCAAGTTTTTAATCAATTGACAAATGTTTTAAACCGTATTGACGTATGAAAACATTTCTCACTCTCATAATAACACTGTTAATAGCTTCCCCTTCTCTTTCCAGTTCATTTGAAGAAGGTATAAAATCATTCCATAAAAAAGAATATAAAAAAGCAATTAGACAATTTGAAAAAGCGATTCAAGAATCCCCAAATGACGCTTCCAGTTATTTCAACCTTGGGCTAAGCTTTCAAAAACTAAATCTATTTGGAAAGTCCATATGGGCATTTGAAAAAGCAAGTAAATTAACCCCGAATGATATAGGGATCAAAGCCCAAATTGAAACATCTTACACGGAACTAGGACGAATAGAAGAGTACCACCCTAGATTAAACAGAATGCAATCTGCGCTTTTCGGAATTAGCTCTAATCAATGGTCAATCATTGCGATTATTACAAGTATACTCGTTGCCTTTTGTCTTATATTATTTGCTCGATCTACTCAGGTTTCCTCGCGGAGACTACTCCTAACCTTTAGCTTTTTATTGTTTTGTGTCCTTATCCTATCTACATACACGGCAAAAGCATCCTTTGATCATCGGTCAGATACCAACAATGCTATCGTAACGAAACCAGAGATTCCTATTTTCTCTTCAGAAAAGGAAAAAATAGAGATTGGTAAACTTCTGGAAGGTACCCAGTTATATAAACTCAAAAAACAAAATAACCTCATCTCTGTAGAATCCGTTAATGGTGAAGTTTATTTAATTAATCCTAATGACGTAGAGTTCATTTAATCTACTCATCTCTTTTCCTTACCTTTGCAATGATTAATGGAAAAGAAACAAGACATACGTAAATTATCCCTTGAGGAAATTAAAGTGGTACTTACTGAAATTGGTGAGAAACCTTTTCGTGGAAAGCAAATATTTGAATGGCTTTGGCAAAAAGACGCCAATTCATTTGAAGAAATGACAAATCTCGGAAAAGGACTTCGTCAAAAATTAAATAATCGGTTTTCAATTGATCACATTCAATTAAAAGATCAACAAATAAGCACGGACAAAACAATTAAATGTGCCTTTAGTACATTTGATAAAAGAATCGTCGAAGGAGTTCTTATCCCAACAAAGTCTCGCACAACTGCATGTATATCCTCTCAAGTAGGATGTAGTTTAGCCTGTAAATTCTGTGCAACAGGAAAACTCAAACTAATGCGAAATCTCACCGCAGGAGAAATGGTTGATCAAGTCGTTTATTTAAAAAAGCAAGCTGAAAACAGATACAATACCCCTTTGAGTAATATTGTATATATGGGAATGGGGGAACCACTTCTTAATTATAAAGAAATGCTTCGTTCTACTGATCTAATTTCGTCATCAGAAGGATTGGGAATGTCTCCAAAACGCATCACAGTTTCTACTGCGGGAATCGCCAAGATGATTCGAAAACTAGGGGATGATGAAGTTAAATTTAACTTAGCTCTATCCCTTCATGCTGCAAATGATCAAAAACGCAGTAAAATAATGGAGATTAATGACTCAAATAATCTAGAATCTCTTTCTGAAGCACTAAAGTATTTCCATAAAAAGACGGGAACTCGCGTAACTTTTGAATACATTATTTTTCGAGACTTCAATGATGAACTGGAGGATGCTCAAGAACTAGCCCATTTTGCCCGATGTGTGCCTTGCAAGATCAACATCATCGAATACAACCCTATTGAAGAAGGAGTATTTCAGCAAGCTGAACGCATAAAAGTAGATGCATTTGCAGCTTATTTAGAAGCTAAAAATATTATTGTAAATGTTCGAAGAAGTAGAGGAAAAGATATTGATGCTGCATGCGGACAACTAGCAAATAAAAACAAAGCAATTTTAAAATCTGAACGATCTCTTAAAGTTTAGTTAATTAACTACTTCAATTACTGCCCGAACTTTATTAATCAATTTAAAAGTGTTTTCTTTGTGCTGCAACTTTTATTATCCAACGACGTCTATTAAACAAATTGCAAAACATGACATTAATTAATCACGCCATTTTGGCAATGTTTTCATTTCTTATTATTGGAAATGTAAACGCTCAAGACATGAGTTCAAGTCAATTATCAAAACAATGGACTCTATTAAAAGAAGAAGGTGACATCCAACTTTATGTTCGAAAAGACGAATGTAAAATGGGGTCTCTAGAAAAACCATTCTCATACACTTTCATCAAGATAGTGAATAATGGAACGACAGACCACACTGTTAATTTTGATCTTGCCGTACATTTTGAAAACGAATGTATCGGATGTATTTCTAATCCGGAAACAACAAAACATATTAAGATCTCTGCTAATTCATCGCTAGAAACAGATTGCTCTTTTGAAAATGGAGCGTTAGCAGTATTAATTCAGAATCCAAATTTTGGAGACAAACGCATCTTCACAGGACTTGAGCTTAAAAACTTTAAACTGAACTAGCCATGAAAAAGGTACTATCTATAATCGCATTAGCTGTCTTATCATTTACAGGAAACACTCAAGTGTGTAACGTAAGTGTTTCACCAGCAGCAGATACAACAATTTGCCCTGGCGACTCTGTTTTTATTAGTGTCGTTGCTTCCATCACATCAGGAACACAAAGCTTTAGCTTCAACGCAGGCGTACTTCCTCCAGGCTGGGCCGTTGGTGGAGGAACAAACTTCGGTGCTCCATGTGGTCAAAATGGATCAGGAACAGCTTATTATTGGGCATCCACAGCAGGAACAGGAACTCCATTTATGAGTACTGCCGCTTACGACATTAGTTGTGGTGGTGACCTCGTTTTTGATATGGCATATTCTATACAAGGAAATGCTGCACCATGTGAAGGTCCTGATTTAGCAAATGAAGGTGTTGAGGTGCAATACAGCCTTAATAATGGTCTTGACTGGTTCCCTATCACCTACTTTAACCCTGGAGGGTTTCAGGAACCGCAAAACCCTCAAACAACAGGAAGCGTAGCAACTGGGCCAACAGCTTATACTACTTGGAATACATACACTGTTCCAATTCCTGCTGCTGCCTACTCTACATCTACGATGTTTCGTTGGATTCAAGAAAACTCTTCTGGAGCCAACTTTGATAACTGGGGTGTTGATGAAGTATTCGTAAATGCAGGTCCTTGTAATAGTGCATTTGTAAATTGGAGTAACGGACTTATGGACACTACTTCATTTTGGGCCGTACCTAATGCTGACACTAACTTTGTTGCTCTGGTTTATGATACACTAGGAGTATTACAATGTACATCTGATACATTAAACATATTCGTGCACCAAAATACAATGACTTATGATTTAGTTGATTCTGTTTTCGCGGTTTGTCCAACAGATTCATTTGATGTCGAAGTTTTAAACTTTGCCAACGCATTGACTCCGTTTACCACGAGCTGGTCTACTAATTCAACAACAAATCCAACAACAATTGGTACAAATGGGAACAAACAAGATACAATTCTCTATTATGTAGATGTAACCGACGGTTGTGGGTATGTTACTACTGACAGTATAGTAATGATCGTAAATCAAACACTTACTGTTGACGAAGTAATTACTGGACCTGCCTCTGCATGTGCTCCTGATGGATATGTTTCGGCCATTGTTTCTGGTGCAACAACCAATTCTGGACAACCACTGTACGAATGGACTGGGCCGGGTAACCCAGGCGCGTATAACATTGATGGAACTGTTTTAGCCAACATTCCAACTGGCTGGTACTACTTTACAGTTACTGATGATGTTTGTACAGAATACGACAGTGCCTTTGTAGATATCACCAATCCACCAATCGCCTCATTTACTGGAGCTCCACTTAGTGGATGCGCCCCGTTGAATGTAACCTTTACAAACACTAGCCAAAATTCAACATCATTCGAATGGGATTTCGGAAATGCAAATGTTGTAACGGTATCAAATATGAACAACCAAGTTGAAACGTTTATATCTTCATCAACCGTAATGTTAGTTGCATTTGACGATGCAAACTGTTCTGATACTTCTTACCTATCTGTAGCAGTTACTCCATGCGGTTGTACGGATCCAACAGCAACAAACTACAATCCACTAGCATCTATTGATGATGGAACTTGTATATATCCAACACCGACTGTAACTAGTCCAAATGTTTTCACACCAAATGATGACAATGCAAACGACGTATTCGAACTTACAGTTACAAATGCTTCGAACGTTGATATGGTAATTGTGAACCGTTGGGGGAACGTAATGATTGAAAAATCTGGTTTAGATACTACATGGGATGGAACAAATCCTGCGGGAGATCCTGCAGAAGATGGAACTTATTTCGTTAAATATGTAGTTACAGGTATTGATGGATCAACGCAAATTGAAGGACACAGCTTTATTCAAATCACTCGATAACTAAACATTATTCTATATTGAAAAAGGGCTTCCAAATCGGAAGCCCTTTTTGTTTTGCTTTTTTTGCTTCTTAAGGTCTATGAACTGTTATATTTGTAATGATGATGTCTGTAAAAGAAATAATGGCTCCTGTGGAAACAGAGATGAGTGAATTCGAAATTCGTTTTCGCCAGAATATGAAGTCTAAAGTCCCGCTACTTGATAAGGTGACGCACTACATCATTAAACGGAAAGGTAAACAAATGCGACCGTTGTTTATTTTCCTTACTGCGAAAATGTTAGGAAACATAAACGATAAGACCTACGATGCTGCTACACTGGTGGAATTGTTACATACTGCAACCCTTGTTCATGATGACGTCGTTGATGATGCAAATGAACGACGCGGCTTTTTCTCCATTAATGCTCTCTGGAAAAACAAAATTGCCGTTCTTGTTGGGGACTACATGCTTTCTAAAGTACTTCTACTATCAATTGAAAAAAACAACCAAAAATTATTAGAGGTTGTTGCTCGAGCAGTAAAAGAGATGTCTGAAGGCGAGCTTCTGCAAATTGAAAAGGCTCGCAAACTTGACATTACTGAAGAGGTATATTATGAAGTCATCCGACAAAAAACAGCTTCTTTAATTTCCACTTGTTGTGAAGCTGGGGCAATCAGTGTAGACGCAAAAGATTACGAAGAACGAATGAAAAACTTCGGGGAAACCATAGGAATTGCTTTTCAATTAAAAGATGATATTTTTGACTATGGAGAGCCAGGAAATATTGGAAAACCAACTGGTTTAGACATTCGTGAACGAAAGATGACTCTCCCATTAATATACGTTCTTAACAACAGTCCCGTTGAAGTTCGTAAAGAACTCATTAACATTGTAAAACGCCACAACGAAAACCCAAAAAAGGTAAAACGAGCAATTGAATTAGTAATCAAATATGGCGGCATAGATTATGCTCACGCAAAAATGCTTGAATTCAAGAACCAAGCTATAGAATTATTAGAAGGCATTCCCGATTCAGATTCTAAAAAGGCTATCTTAGGGCTTGTTGAATACACGACGAACCGAAAGAAATAAGTAGTATGAAAAACATTGGAATTATTCTTGGCTTAACGCTTACAATATTCGCGTGCGAAAATGCACCGGATCAACCAACTAAATCAACCATCGACGAATCTACCTCTCAACAACAAGAAGAAACAAAGAAAGAATCGGTAAAAGAACTCATTTCGGTTAAAAATGGACGCTATATTGAATATCATCCAGGAGGGAAACAAGTGAAATTCGAAGGTATGCAAGACGACCAAGGAGAGCGTCATGGTACTTGGACTTACTATAATGAACAAGGGAAACAAATTTCCAGCACTGAGTTTTATCATGGTATAAAACATGGTTTATCAATTGTGAAATATCCTAACGGGGTAATACACTACACTGGAAACTACAAAGACGGTGAACAAGTGGGAATCTGGACAACCTATGATCAACAAGGGAATCGATTGAGTAGTAAAAACTACGATCAGATTGCTAATTAATGGCAAATATCCCTTCACATATTGTTGATGAAATAATCCAAACTTCTCGCATAGAAGAAGTTATAGGGGAATTCGTGGAACTAAAGCGGTCGGGGGCTAGTTTAAAGGGGTTAAGCCCCTTTACTGACAATAAAAAGAACACACTTGTTGTATCTCCTTCCAAACAGATATTTAAATGCTTTTACTCGGACAAAGGAGGATCGGTAGTTACATTTTTAATGGAGACTCAGAACCTTTCTTATCCAGAAGCCCTAAAATGGCTCGCCGATAAATATGGAATTCAAATTCCAGTGGAAACAGCAACCAAAACACAAATTCCTGTAACTCAGAATAAAAAGAAATTGAGTGGTGTTTCTAATGGAAAATACACCGAATACTACCCAGGAGGTGAACATGTAAAATTAGAAGGACTTCAAGATAACTCTAACAAACGTCAAGGCGTTTGGAATTACTACTCAGAAGACGGGGTACATCTTTCAATGATAGAATATCGAAATGGATTAAAACATGGAATCTTTCTTCAAAAATACTCTTCGGGAATTGTTCGAAGAACAGGAAACTATAAAAATGATAAGCAAGTAGGCGAATGGACTTATTACTCTGAATCAGGTATTAGAACTGAAATCAAAGATTTCTCTAAATAATGGCTCATATCCCTCCACATATCGTTGACGAAATAATGCAAACCGCTCGAATAGAGGAGGTAATTGGTGATTTTGTCAATTTAAAACGAGCAGGATCAAACCTAAAGGGACTCAGTCCGTTTACAGACGAGAAAACAGCTTCTTTCATTGTATCTCCCGGGAAACAAATTTTTAAATGCTTCTCAACTTCTAAAGGTGGTACGGTTGTCACCTTCATAATGGAGAAAGAGCATTTTTCTTACCCGGAAGCATTGCGATGGTTAGCAAACAGATATGGTATTACCATTCCTGAGGATAGACCGCTAACTCCTGAAGAATTGGCCGTTATTTCTGAACGAGAAAGTCTTCATATCATCAATGAATTTGCAAGAGACCATTTTGCAAACAATATAAAGAACACCGATGAAGGCAAAAAAATCGGAATGTCTTATTTCATTGAACGTGGCTTTAGACCTGAAATAATTGAGAAATTTCAATTAGGTTATTCGATCAACAAAGGTGACGACTTCACCAAAGCTGCCTTAGAAAAGGGGTATAAAAAAGAATATCTTGAAAAAGTTGGGATCACAAAAACGAAAGATGATCGAAGCTTTGACTTCTTTCGAGGTCGTGTAATGTTTCCAATTCACAGTGTTTCTGGACGCATTCTAGGGTTCGGAGGGCGTACACTAATTACAGATAAAAAAGTTGCTAAGTATTTCAACTCTCCTGAGAGTATGATTTACAACAAAAGTGAAATCCTTTATGGCCTTCACTTTTCAAAAGGGGACATAATAAAATACGATCAATGTTTCCTGTGCGAAGGCTACACTGATGTAATCAGTATGTATCAAGCTGGAGTTCAAAATGTAGTTGCTTCCTCAGGAACTTCCTTAACCAAGGAGCAAATCAGACTCGTTAAACGCTATACAAAGAACATCACTATTCTATATGATGGAGATGCGGCTGGAATAAAAGCTTCCTTCCGTGGAATTGATTTAATTCTTCAGGAAGGAATGAATGTAAAAGTTGTTCTCTTCCCAGATGGTGAAGATCCCGATTCTTACTCAAAATCCGTAAGCACCTCTGAACTTGAAGAATACATAAAAGTAAACACCAAAGATTTCATCTCTTTTAAAGTAGATCTACTCCTTGAAAACGCAGATAACGACCCAATAAAACGAGCGGGACTCATAAAAGACATTGTAGCTTCCGTTTCTCTTATTCCTGATCAAATTACTCGTAACGTATATATGCAATCCATTGCGCAGAGGTTTGATATGAGCGAACAAGTACTTTCAAACGAATTGATCAAGCGTCGTAGTGATCATATTGCAAAGGAAGCAAAAGCTACAGAAATAAGAAATCGTCCAAAACCAGCTCCCGCTGAGACTCCTGATAAACCTTCGAGTCCCGACTCTCCGTCAGGGGCAATTGAAGACCCATATGCTTTTGAACCTAGCCCATTCGAAGATGAGCCGATTATAGATACACCGACAATAACCAAAGAGGATCACAATGAGCATGATTTAATGCGAATTCTGATTTTGTATGGACCAATGGCTATAACACATCAGCAATTCAATGAAAAAGGTGACGAAGAAGAAATTGAAACCAGTATTGCTGAGCTTATCTGTCATGAATTGCATATTGATGAACTCACCTTCAACCATCCTACTTTTGCTAAAATACACGGGATAATTACCGATTCAATAGCAGAAAACATCTTATTAAAATCGAGCTATTTCAAACGGCTAGAAGATCAAAAAATCGTTCAGTTTATAACTGAAATAGAACTTAATCAACATGAACTTAGCCGTAATTGGGTAAGCAAGTATAATATTCGTACAAAATCGGAGCAAGACAAGCTTAAACATGCGGTAATGGGTTCCATTTACGCTTTTAAAATATCAAAAGTAGAACAACGGATTCTTGAAATCCAACAAGAACTTACTGATAAAGGTCCAAAACTCAACTCAGAACAACTTATGGATTTATTGTCAGAACAAGTAGCTCTAGAAAACGTTAAAAAAGCCATTTCTAAAAAACTTGGTAGAATTATCATGCGTTAATACGATTCTTATCTCACGATGTGATTCATTTCCATAATTTTCTTTGTCCTCCTATTTTTTATCATATTCAACCCAAAAAGACACTTCTTATCAGCTTCCAATTATTAAGTCACTTCTTATCCAGAGGTAAAACAAATTATCGATTCGTTTACACCAAAGAATCACCACTTCATCTACGGTATATTTAGAATCTGACACCTCTCAAGTTAAGAGGTATCAATAGTAATTTGATTCGAAAAAAACCTTGTACAAAGCCTATAAGGCTTTCATTTGACGAAGTCATCTCTAAATAAAAAGAAATTATGATTTTCATCCAGAATTCGTCTTTAATAATTGAACAGGCACACCATACAACCTCCTAGACTGCCGATTTGATTCTAAAAAATAAATCAAATAACCAATACCTTGGTTACTTTCTACCAATTCCCATAAATCACCAAATTTTACACAGACATCTAGGCTGGTGGTTCCTTAAAAACTTCTAAACGATTTTACTTTAGCAGTCTTTTATACATCTGAATTGTATTTTCCAAGCCAAGATACAAGGCATCAGAAATGAGCGCATGGCCTATAGAAACCTCCATCAATCCCGTGATCTGCTCATCAAAAAACGCCAGATTATCGAGGCTCAAATCATGCCCCGCATTAATTCCTAACCCCAATTCTTCCGCAAGCTTCGCAGCTTTTACATATTCAGCAATCGCCTCTTTTGGGTTATGCGTATAACCTTCCGCAAATGGCCCTGTGTATAGCTCAATGCGATCGACTCCACTTTTTGCTGCGTATTCAATGTTCTCTAACTTCGTATCCACAAAAATGGAAGATCGAACCCCTTTCTTTCTTAACTCAACAGCTAAATCAGAAAGCAAATCGAAGTTTTCACGCGTATTCCAACCAGCATTGGACGTCAATACACCTGGAGGATCAGGAACTAATGTTGCCTGAGCAGGCATAACATCAGATACCAGCCCCATAAATCGCTCATTAGGATACCCTTCAATGTTGAATTCAGTAGTTACCACCTTTGATAAATCATAAACATCTTGGCGTGTAATATGTCTTTCATCGGGCCTTGGATGAACCGTTATTCCATCCGCACCAAATCGTTCACAATCCATCGCAACCTTAACGACACTAGGAACATCTCCACCTCTCGCATTTCGAAGGGTTGCAATTTTATTAACATTCACACTCAACTTTGTACGCATACCATATAATTTTGTCCCTACAAACGTAAGAACTATAGATGTATTATGCTACCTTCGTAATGAAATGAGAGCTGTAGACTTAATAACAGAAGAAATCCCACCACTAATGCATTCAGATACTGCTGAAAAAGCACTGAGTTGGATGGATGAATTTAAAGTAACTCACCTTCCTGTTTTAAAATCAGGAAATTTTGTAGGAGTTATTTCAGAGAATGATATTCTTGATCAAGTAGATCTTGATAAAACTTTAGATGAACTTTTCCAACATTTGCCTAGACCCTATGCATTTTCGAAAGATCATATCTATCAAGTTTTATCGCGAATTTCCGAATTTAAATTAAGCATAATTCCAATACTCGATGAAGAAGAAAACTATCTTGGGTGCACAACTGTTCATCACCTAATGACATTGATCGCTAGTACTGGGAGCATTAAAGAAAATGGAGGGATACTGGTGCTTGAAATGGCACAAACGGACTATTCAATGGCGCAAATTGCGCAAATCGTTGAAAGTAATGAAGCAAAAATATTGAGTACTTACATAATGTCTTCCCCAGACTCTACCAATATTGAAGTAACATTAAAAATCAATCAAATAGAATTAGATCGCATTATCCGAACATTTGAAAGATATGATTACATCATTAAAGCTTCCTTTCAGAAAAGCAGTTACAGTGATGACTTGCAATTCCGATATGACTCATTAATGAATTACCTGAATCTATAAAAGATGAACGTTGCAATATATGGACGAAAAGTCAACAAACAAAACGCTCAATACTTCATGGAGTTCCTTGGAGTTCTTAAAGATTTTGGATGGAACCCTGTAATACACTCTGATTTAAAAGAAGTTCTAGTTAAAAAGATTGGGCTTTCAAAAAATACAGATGAATTCTCTTCCTTCAAAGACTTTCAGTCAGGTATTGATATGAGCTTTAGCCTTGGAGGCGATGGAACCTTTATTCAAAATGTAAAATATGTTCGTAATTCGGGCGTTCCAGTAATGGGGATAAACATGGGAAGACTGGGGTTCTTAGCAAATGTGGGAAAGGATAATATTCAAGAAGCTATGGATCGTGTGTACAATAAACAATATGTACACCAAAAACGTTCTTTAATACGCATTGAAACTGAAAACGAGATTTTTGGGAATGACAATCTTGCTTTAAACGAAATCACTATCCAGAAAAAAGACACATCTTCAATGATTACTGTTCATGCTTCATTGGACGGTAAATATCTAAACTCATATTGGGCAGATGGTTTAATACTTGCTACTCCATCTGGTTCCACAGCCTATAGCTTGAGTTGTGGTGGGCCAATTATCACCCCAGGATGTCAAGTACATATTCTAACTCCTATTGCTCCACATAATCTGAATGTACGTCCAATGGTTGTTCCAGATCACATGCCAATAAAACTGAGTGTTGAAGGAAGAAGTCGACGTTACCTCGTAAGTTTAGATGGTAATTCAACAAGTATATCACAGGGAGAAGAAGTTACTGTTCACAAAGCTGATTTCATGGTTAATGTTGTGAAATTTGAAGAAAACAACTTCCTAGATACCATCCGAAATAAAATGTACTGGGGAGCAGACAAACGTACTTAAGTTACTTTTCGGCAGGACTTTTGATCTTTCATCTGCACAAAAATTAAAAACTGTATTTTAGTATCCAATTATATAAATAACTATGACTCGATTATTATTTACCGTATTCTCGTTATTACTTGCAACAGGTTTATTTGCAGGTGAAGGAAAAGAGAAAAAAAAGAAAATTAAAAAGCCGAAGTTGGAAGCAGGTATGTACGCCGAAATCACAACTTCAAAAGGGCTAATTATTTGTCAATTGGAGTTTGAAAAAACTCCTATGACTGTAGCGAACTTCGTTGGCTTAGCAGAAGGAAAGTTTCAAGTAGACACTTCTGTTTATGACACACCAATGTACAACGGACTTAAATTCCACCGTGTTATCAAGAATTTCATGATTCAGGGAGGTGATCCATTAGGAACAGGTTCTGGAGGGCCTCAGCATCGTTTTTTCGATGAAACAAGAAAAGACCTCACACATTCAAGTGCTGGAATATTATCTATGGCTAACTCAGATCCTCAACGATCTAAGGCTCCTTATTCCAATACAGGAATGACAAACGGAAGTCAATTTTTTATTACGCATAAGGCAACACCACATCTTGATGGCTTACACACAGTATTTGGTCATGTAATCTTTGGTCAAGACATCGTAAACAGTATTGAGCAAGATGATTTAATGACACGTGTTAAAATTATACGCAAAGGTAAAACAGCTCGAAAATGGAATGCTACCAAAGCTTTTGCTGAAGGAATGATGAAAGCAAAAGAAGCGGCTAAATTAAAATTAATTGAGCAAATGAACTTCGTTGAACAAACAGGTGATCTAGAAGCAACACAACGTATTTGCATGAACCTTGCCTCTAAATACCCTGAAGACAAAACGTTCGCTGAAAAATCAATTGAACTTGGGAATGAAATCAAACGTATTGCAGCTGAAGAGAAAGCATACGTTGACAAAGTTTCGCAAATGAGCGAAAAAGATTTTGACAAATTTATGTATCAAGAAATCTTAAAAAAACACCCAAATGCGGTTCAATCTGAAACAGGTTTGGTCTATATTATTGAAAAACCTGGATCTGAAGCGAGAGCAAATAAAGGAGCTGAAATGTCTGTACATTATACAGGTACTTTTCGTAGAGGAGGTCAAAAGTTTGACTCTTCGGTGGATAAAGGGCAGCCAATGGCTTTTAAATACCTAGTAAACCGAATGGTCCCTGGGTTTGAGGAAGGTTTAGCATTAATTGGAGAAGGAGGAGTAGCAAGAATATTTATTCCTTACTATTCAGCTTATGGTGCTCAAGGCAGACCACCAAGAATCCCAGGATATTCAGACCTTGTATTTGAATTACAAATGGTAAAAATGACTCCAGCATCGGAAGAAACTAAAGATACTCATGATCATGAAGGCCATTCTCATGAAGGACACAATCATTAAGAATTATATTTAAAGAAAATCCTGCTCACTGAGTAGGATTTTTTTTTGATCTATACTTTCTTTAAAACCTAAAGAATTGTTTTAGTCGTAAAAAGATTGTTTTTTGAATATACCTACAATAAGCAATCATGGCAGTCATTACAATACATAGTCTATTATACCTATCCAATGAATGGAAAAACAAACACAAAAAATTCATTGTCGAAGAACATTGGACACTCTTCATTAAGCGCCTGAATCAATGTTTAAACACAGAACATCCCAAGCATGGTCTTCCTTATTTTAAAGAAGAAGTAACACCACCAATAGAAGAAATAAAAAAATATTTCATCTTAGCGCATAAACAACTTATTGAAAACGGAGAAAAAACACATTCTGAAATAAACCTATGGGCAAAGGTAATCGAGAATGCTCCCTTTGAGTATCTTTTAATTATATTAGGGCAGCGGCAAACATCTGCAAGTCTAAAAAGCAAAGAAGCAATCCCTCCATTAAAGCAAACCCTAATTAACAGTTGTTTGAGTCCGTATAATAATCAAATATGTTCGGCTACTCGAGCGTGGGAAAAACATGCGGGACGTTCTCAAGACAATTTTTGGGGCCAATTAAAAGGAAACTCTGAAAAGAAGAATGAACATGTTAAAAAAATGATCATAGAACTAATCAACAAGAAAACATGGTGGAATATATTCCATCATTACAAACATCAATTAGTCTATGAGCTAAGAATAAGTTCTGGTCATGGGATTAGATGGAATAAATCTGGCACTCATTTGATCGGGTTTCTAGAGCCATTCATCAATGATTAATAACTTCTTGTTATTAATCATTATCTACCCTAAAGAGGTGTTCAACTTAATTCTCAACAATCTATTATACAGAATCAAAAAATCACCTTGGAGGGCAACTTGTAGGCTTCCCAAGAGCAAATGTAAGTGAAACACCAGTCATTACATACCAATCTTTACCTGCCGCATTTCCTCTTCTTCCAGTACGAGATCCAGATCGATTAGAAAGTTCTGCTGCAATCGGACCACTTTCTGCTAGTAAAGCATCATAATCAACATAATAATTTGATCCAACATCATCTAAATAATCAGTAAAAGTTTTCCGTATTCCAAATTCAACCCCAAGTGAAGCCATTTTTCCCAAAGACACTCTTGCTCCCACCCCCAAAGGCATTGACATCTGGAAACGACCATATCTAGCTTTAGAACTCAAAGAAGTACCCTGACCTTCCGTACCTAACGGCTGTAATTCCGTTAAATCACCATTATATTCAGTTTTAGGGTTCATTCGAAACATTGCTAACTCAGCAAAAAGATACCCCGTCCCTTTGTAACGTCTATGTCCAATTTGAAACGGAAAATAATTAAACTCTACTCCAGCTGCTAATTCCCAAATAGATGATTCAAAACTCAAACCTCTCGATTTATTTAACTCGATTTTAGAATCAGCATCATCTGCACTCACCTTACCATAAGAAAATGTTGTTCTAAAGGCAGTTCGAGAATGAATATTGTATCTATAAATAAGCCCCCCCGAAAGATGTGTGTTTCTGAATTGTGCAAATTGATTAAGATCTCCTAAATAATAAGATCCACCAGCAATAAACCCTAATTCAGATCTAGACTTGTTTGTTTGTCGTTGCCCATAGGCCAGTGTTGAAAACAAAAGGGTAAATAAAACTAATATGCGCATATGTATTCTTCTGAGATTTTAACGCAAATATATCAAGAAAATTGCCTTTATGAATCTAGTTTAATTTATACATCCTGAACACAATAAAAAAAACACTCATTGTTATTTTTATAACTTTTTGTTTGTTTATTAAATTTGAAGTAGTTTTGTACCTTATTTAATTGATTATGGAAAATACACATCTCATTTCGGCAGCGCAAAAGTTTGGTACTCCAACCTATGTATATGACGCTGACAGGATTGTTCAACAATACAATACATTAGAAGGGGCCTTTAAACCTTTAACTGTTCATCTACATTATGCAATAAAGGCTCTAAATAATATTAATATTCTTCGATTACTAAAAGAACAAGGTTCAGGAATTGATGCAGTTTCCATCCAAGAAATACACCTAGGCATACGCGCTGGTTTTTCTCCACAAAAAATCATGTATACCCCCAATTGTGTTTCTTTCGAAGAAATTCAAGAATCAGTGGAACTAGGTGTGCACATCAATTTAGACAACTTAAGTATTCTAGAAAAATTTGGCGCTCAATACGGAAGTACGGTTCCAGTATGCATTCGAGTAAACCCGCATATATTGGCAGGAGGAAACGCCAACATATCGGTAGGACATATTGATTCAAAATTTGGTATCTCTATACATCAATTACGACATGTTTGTAGAATCGTTGATAACTATGGCATAAACGTTATTGGTTTACACATGCATACAGGTAGTGATATTATTGATGCTGATGTATTCCTTAGAGGAGCTGATTTACTTTATCAAGCAGCTGAATCCTTTCCTAATTTACAATTTCTAGATTTTGGAAGCGGTTTTAAAGTCGCATATAAAGAAGGTGACACTTTCACAGATATAGAACGTATTGGAGAAAGAATCAAAGACTCGTTCCAAGATTTCTGCAAGAACTACGGAAGAGAACTAGAGCTGTGGTTTGAACCTGGAAAATACATCGTCAGTGAAGCAGGGAAGCTGCTTGTCGAAACGAACGTGGTAAAACAAACGACATCAACCGTTTTCATCGGAGTAAATAGCGGGCAAAACCATTTACTACGCCCTATGTTTTACAACGCATATCATCAAATAGAAAACATCACTAATCCAGAAGGCGAGCCCAAACTCTATTCTATTGTTGGAAACATATGCGAAAGCGATACTTTTGGATTCGACAGATTCCTAAGCGAAGTGCGAGAGAAGGACATTCTATCAATACACAACGCCGGTGCTTATGGGTTTTCAATGAGTAATCAATATAACGCACGTCTCCGTCCTGCGGAAGTACTATTTATCAATGGTAAAATGGAGTTAATTCGCAAACGTGAGACCCTAGAAGATATCTATAGAAATGAAATCGAGCTACCTCAACTTGCGAAAACTGAAAAAAAACATGTAGATTTAGTTTAAAACGTACAAATGGCACGAGTAACTGGAATCGGAGGAATCTTCTTTAAATTTAAAGACGTTTCCTCCATAAAAGAATGGTATCAGGATATTTTAGGAATGACTGTAAACAACTATGGCGTTCTCTTTGAATATAATAGCGGATCATCTGATAAGGCTTATTTACAATTAGGAACATTCGAGGAAAGCACCGATTATTTCGGAGACAAGAATCAGCAATCAATGATCAATTTTCGAGTAGATGACCTTGACTCATTACTAACCATTTTAAAAAGCAAGAATGTCAAAATCGTAGATCACATTGAAAGTTACAGCTACGGTAAATTTCTTCACATCGAAGATCCGGAAGGAAATCGAATTGAATTATGGGAGCCCATAGATTCAGAATTCACAGCAAGTTCTGATCCGAAAATGTCAATGAAATAAATCCTTTTAGCTTTCAATACGGCTAAGGAACCGTTCTAGATTTTCGTTTTTCACGATATCATCCGCTCCTAGAAACAAAATGTTTTTGCACTTATTGCTGCCCATCCACATTTTAAAACTATTCACAGCTACCTGTAACGTTCCGTTAATATCAATTTTTTGAGTAGGAATGTGCTTTCTATCAAACAAGGTGTGAATTTCATCGATATCTTTTCTAATATCCTGATTTTCATTAATTAGAAGCAAACCATCCGGCGTACCCTCTTCCCCTTGCTTATCAGTATAAGCATTCACTTCAACACCCATACGCGTGGCCCACTCTCTAATATGATTAGAGAACGGAGATTCGGCGCTTAAATATATGGTTTCAAGATTCATTATAACAGCTCTTTTCGCTTTTTAAGTATTAAATCACTACAAAAGCGACCGCAAATATAAGCAATAAACATAAGTACAAGCAAAAAATAGGAGGCAATTAAAGTAAAAAAACGCAAATAAAATGTTAAATAGCTATTCAACAACTAACAAAAGTAGTTTACCTTAAATCCTATGGCTTAATTACCATAAGTCATTAAATAAGCTTTTAAAAAACCATCAATTGCGCCATCCATTACAGCATCGACATTTCCAGTTTCATAACCAGTACGAACGTCTTTAACCAATTTATATGGCTGCATGACATAATTACGAATCTGCGACCCCCATTCAATCTTCTTTTTATCCGCCTCAATTTCAGCACGTTTTTCCATTCTGGATCTATACTCTAACTCATATAGTTGCGAACGTAATAACTGCATTGCCTTATCCTTGTTTCCAAGTTGGGAACGTGATTCAGAATTCTCAATAATAATCCCAGAAGGTTCATGACGCAAACGTACAGCAGTTTCGACCTTATTTACATTCTGACCACCCTTTCCTCCCGCACGAAAAGTTTCCCAAGAAATATCGGCTGGATTAATATGAATTTGAATCGTATCATCCACCAAAGGATATACATAGACTGAAGCAAATGAAGTATGCCTTTTAGCATTAGAGTCAAACGGTGAAATTCGAACTAATCGATGTACACCATTTTCACCTTTCAAGTAACCGAAAGCAAAATCTCCCGTAAATTCTAACGTTACAGTCTTGATACCTGCAACATCACCATCCTGTATATTTAATTCCTTAATTTTGTAGCCATTCTTCTGTCCCCACATTGTATACATCCGCATTAACATCGCCGCCCAATCACAGCTTTCAGTT
>JAKVAS010000039.1 GCA_022448165.1 Crocinitomicaceae bacterium
CTGTATTCGTCCCAATCTCGCTACATGTAAATGTCTGAATATTAGTCGACATTGATACTATTCCGCAATTATCTGTTGATCCTCCATCAACATCTGTAGGAGTTAAAATAGCCAAACCTGCCGCATCTAGTGCAATTGTAATATCTTGACAAAGCGCTACTGGTGAGAGAGAATCTATAACAATTACTGATGAAACACATGTTGATGAATTACCGCTATTATCCAGCACTGTTAAATCAACTGTATTCGTACCAATCTCACTACATGTAAATGTTTGAATATTAGTCGACATTGAAACTAATCCACAATTATCTGCCGACCCCCCATCAACATCTGAAGGGGTTAAAATCGCTAATCCAGAAGCATCTAATGCAACTGTAACATCTTGACAAGAAGCTATAGGTGAAAGAGTGTCGATTACCGTTACTGTTGAAATACATGTTGATGAATTACCACTATTATCTAGCGCTGTGAGAGTTACTGGATTCGTTCCTATTTCGGAACAAGTGAAAGTTTGAATATTTGTTGATGAAGAAACAATTCCACAATTATCTGTCGATCCACCATCAATATCTGCCGCTGAGATAAGTGCCAATCCAGACGCATCTAAATAAACAGATACATTCTGACAAACAACCGCAGGACTAACCGTATCTAAAACAGTCACATAAGCAACACATGAATCCTGATCTAAATTCCCATCTTCCGCAATCAAAGTAACAGGGATTGCACCAGAAACGGCCATAGAAAAAGATCCGGTGAGAAAAGGAGTGGATGCAGTAAGATTCGACAATTCTCCATCCAATGCATTAATTCCACTATACGTCCAATTGGCATCGTTAAATACACCACGATTTACCGTTTCAAAATCGTTTCTATACGCCCAGCCATCAAGATACTCCCAAGGTTGTCCTGATCCATCAACATTTATATCTCCAAAAACATCAATTACTGAACCTCCTTGGAACAGTTCAATTGCGTCATCTCCATTAACCGACATTGCACCACTTACGAAGTCCGCATTAAATCCAAAAAAATCTGCAAATCCTGCACTATCGGAAGTCGCATAGATATAAGTTCCTGCGGTATATGGACCTCCAGAAAATGTTAATTCCTCGCCATCACTTCCTCCACCATTGTTAGCAGATCCAATTCCAAACATTGATACATCTAAAATATCTCCCGTTACTAACAATTCAACCCCCTTCGGATAACCTCCTGGTAAAGGACCGTCAAAAACACCTGTAATCATAAGTCCTGGCGAGGCTGGAGTAGCAATGTCAGCACAAGAAAATACAGTTTGCGAAGCTGTTAAAGTTAACGATCCTGTTGCAGCATCGTCAGTTGAACCTCCATCAATATCGGCTCCTGTGATGGTTCCGCTTCCTGCTCCGTCAAGATAAACATTCACATTTTGACAAACGGCAGTTTGAGCGTAAACCATAGGAGTAAGTAAAATTCCTAATAGGCTAAAAAAAATGGTTTTCATAGTATTTAAAAGTTGTTATTAGATAGTGTTATAAAAATGTAATAGTTATACAAAAGTATCCAATAGATAGATGCGTTCCAATTTTTTATCCGAAGCTTAATACATTGCTAACAAAATGATCATTTAAATAAATTCGTTCCCGATTCATTGTCAAAACGAAATCAAACCGCTATTTTTGGGACACAATATTTAAATGAGCAAAAAACCGCAACTATGAGCGTATTAGTAAATAAAGATTCTAAAGTAATCGTACAGGGATTTACAGGAAGTGAAGGAACTTTCCATGCTGGACAAATGATTGAATATGGTACCAATGTTGTTGGAGGTGTTACTCCAGGAAAAGGAGGACAAATGCATTTAGATCGCCCAGTATTTAATACAGTTGCTGACGCGGTTGAAAAAGCAGGTGCAGATGTATCTATTCTTTTCGTGCCACCAGCATTTGCGGCTGATGCAATCATGGAAGCTGCTAACGCAGGAATCAAGGTAATAATTTGTATTACGGAAGGTATTCCAGTAAACGATATGGTTAAGGCAAAAGAATACATTTCTGGATTCGATTGCACATTAATAGGACCTAACTGCCCTGGTGTTATTACTGCGGGAGAAGCAAAGATTGGTATTATGCCAGGTTTTATCTTCTCAAAAGGAAAGATTGGAATTGTTTCTAAATCAGGAACATTAACATATGAAGCAGCGGATCAAGTAGCAAAAGCTGGTTTAGGAATTACTACAGCAATTGGTATCGGAGGAGATCCAATTATTGGAACAACGACAAAAGAAGCAGTTCAATTATTGATGAACGATCCTGAAACGGAAGGAATCGTAATGATTGGAGAAATTGGAGGAAACTTAGAAGCAGATGCTGCTCGTTGGATTAAAGATAACGCTAAGAAGCCAGTAGTTGGATTCATTGCAGGGGAGACAGCTCCAAAAGGTCGTACAATGGGACACGCAGGTGCGATTGTAGGTGGAGATGACGATACTGCAGAAGCGAAGAAAAGAATCATGAGAGAGTGTGGAATTCACGTAGTAGATTCTCCTGCTCAAATCGGAGCGAAAATGGCGGAAGTATTAGGAGTTGCTGTTTAACTCTTTCTATAAAAAACAAAAAAGTCCCGCTCCTTTTTGGAAGCGGGATTTTTTTTTGTGTTCGCATTTCTGGTTTGCTCTACCCTTCAATCATTTCAATATAATCCCTAAGTTCATCACGATCACTCTTAAATGTAAATGATGAAATTACAATGTCATAATCTGATTTATTCTCAGTTCTATTATATAAGTATTTTGCCATTTCCAAGCGCTTACTATCAAATATAAACGCATCTAAAACGATCATATCATGACTCACTTGAAAGCATCGATCTTTTGCTAAAAATTTCCCTCGTTCCAACCTATCATCTGGAAACGATTCGCTATCAATTTTATCTTTCATCTCTTCTGCTTCTGCAGTAGAAACAGCATTAAGACATATAAAAACATCTGGTTGTGGTGAATTAATTCCAATTCCTTGATCCGTAATAACACATCCACTTAATAAGGCCCCGATAAATAATAGTTTTAAGCTTTTCATAGACATTCGTTTTTAAGTTCTTATGTCCAGTAAATCAAATCCAATACCAGAAACGTGCTTTCTTTAATTGATAACAATAATTTAACAGCCTACTGGTAAATCAAACTGTTTCTAATTCTAAAATAAATGATTATGAATAAACATAACTATCTATTAATCAGTTAAAATCACAAACATCATTGAAACTACTTATCTACGATAATCAGACATACTACGATTCTATCAATAATTGAAAATCCTTCTCAATGCTCTGAATAATACTTATTGGCAGCTTTAGTTTAATCGCATTATCTTTCCAAAAGCCAACTCCATTCTGGATTTCTAGAATAGTTTTTTTAGCATTTTTAATCGTATAGGTTTCTGCAACCTTTAATATATCATCCAAATTAATGTCCACTCTTTTATTATTAATTGACAAAGCTCTACTGATTCTTTTATAGTTAATTAATGGATTTAATGAATAGGTTAAATCATAAACTGGCGATAAGTTCCACTTATCCTCAAGTTCGTTGTAGATAAATGAATGATTCTTCAAGTGATCATCTGTATTACAATAAACAACATTAAAAACCATTCTTTTAAACAATGCTTCAATCTCCTTATGCGGAACTTTTAAGAACAATGCTAATTCAAACAAATTTTCATAGCTAGACTCATCTGGACTTTTAAAATCCCAGCCCGTCATACCTGTTGCAGTAAGTATATGTTTTTTAATCCCATTCTTCCGATCGAACCTTAGTGTTGCAAAGTGTTTTTGATCTACCAATTTCGACTCCATCATGTCAAGCCCCAAGTGCGTTGCCGTTAAATAATAACAATATTCAATTACTTCTCGACTATATCCTAAATTATCATCTATCGATAATTTCACCAAATAATGATTGTAATCAGAAGAATAATTCAAATCTCCAGGAATAATCTCACCTGTTTCACAATTCTCAGAGATTAAAATCTTTGGCCTTGCCCCCCCGGCTGAAGTTCCAATTTTGAAGATATTTAATAACGCTTCATTATTTAATGCTTGTAAGCTAGTGCCATCCTTTAGTGCTAACACTTCTTTTAAAACACTAATAATCACTTCAAGGTTAACTGTAGATGTTTTGGGGATTGTTTTGCTTGGTCTATACTCCAATGCTCCCATGCCTCTATCAGCAACATATGCCAATTGTTCAATAACGGAAATCTGATTGAAATTTTTATTACTTGACTCTAACCATTTCTTGAAAATAATATTCCCAAACATATCAGGAAGTGAATCAGCAATCATTGGAATCACCCCTTTAAAGGTATCGTTATTAAACTTCGTAAACACTTGTGTTTGTTCCGTTCTTTTAATCACCTTTGTTTTTGGAAAAAGATTCAAGTACTTTCCACTTTTCAAAAAGTCTGCATTATATTGAAAGTATGACTTGTTTTGATTTTCATCAATCCCCAACCGTCCTATTTCTTCTCCGAAACAAAAAATATTTATGAGATCATTTTTAGACATACAACTAATATAAAGAGGTTAAATTCTCTCGCTCATTTCTTTTATCAATCAAAAGTTGATTTAGTGATTCCAATAATTCAAAGTACTGCAGTGCTTTTAACAGGGTATCAATTGTAAAATTCTTCCCTGATTCCAAATTTTGGATTGTAACTCTTGATAGGTCTAACTGGTCAGCAAGTACTCCTTGAGAAATCTTTTTCTCTTTTCTCGAAGACCTTATCAGTTCTCCAATCTCCAATTTCACATCTTTTATTTTTACACTACTTTCAAACATAAATGCATATTATAATTTACAATATATAAACAAAAAACTATAAATGCATATTTTATCATTCAAAAAACCTAACACATTAAACATTTTTAACAAAACTCCAAGTTTAAGCATGTTATATCATTCATAATAATACTAATACGCCAAAAAAGCATACTTTAATATGCTAAAAAGCAACACGTAAAACTATTCTCACCTTTAGAATATATTAGCGTGCCGAATAGCACGCTCTATGAAACAAACTTCCTTACCCCTAGTCCTTAAACAAGAAAAGCTCAGTAAAACTGAACTTTCTTTGTCGGGATAGCGGGATTCGAACCCGCGATCTCTGGTCCCCCAGACCAGCACTTTAACCGGACTAAGCTACATCCCGAACATCTGTGCTACTCACAATAATAATTTGTCCAAAAATAACTGTTCTGACTATAAAAATTTATATAATGCACAAAAAAGTGTACCTTAAACCTTAAATTAACAATCTCTCGTATGCGAATCCCGCCCCCTTTTCTACTTATCATTCTTTTCTTCGGATTATATGCTTTCACCCCATCTTCAGGATCTCTAGAAGAACGAAAAACAGAATTAAAAGAAATTGCACAGAAGTTGGCAAATGATGACGATAACAACTCGTTTTTGCAATCATTACGACCTACCAAAAGTGATTTAAAAACAATTTTCAACCCCGACGCTGTTGAAACTATCTGGAAATATTCTGAAAACATGTATAGTACAATACCAAAGAATGCGATTCAGCCCAATATGAAACAAACAGAAATCCATGTTTATTCTGCACTCTCAAAAGATATCAAAGATGGCCTCACACACCAACTACCAGGAGGATATACACGGATCTCACAACGATATAAAGATGATGTAATCATCTATGGTTTAAAATACACTGAGCCTAACAAGCCAAGCGGGTATTCTCTAAACTCTTTCTATTACCTAGAAGATCATTGGATTTGTATTCCAAAAACTTTCAGAGCCTTCACTAGAAATTAAACAGCCCCCATTTAGTTGCATTATACGCAACTCATAAATAGGGTTTTGCTGAATTCATTTTATCATTATTGTTTTCAAGCCTTAGATTTGATGTAGTAATTCATACTAACTAATGCTAAAACCGATTAATATGAAGTTTTCTGCGCTCCTGATTTTCCTTATGTCATTTCAAGTTTTTTCACAAAACTGGATTGACATTGCTTCTATTTCATTAAAATCTTCCCCATACAACAAACTCGACAACTCAAAAGATCAAATCAATTTTTCTTCTACATCAATAAACCTTAAGATTCCTGTAGTAATTAAAAATGACAATGCTATTATTTTAGGAATTGAACACCAAGCGAACTCCATATCTTCGAATCAAGACAGATTCACCCCTCTCTATTTTCAATCATCAATGCTTCAAATGGGATACCTACAAAACTGGAATAAAAAGCATAAATCATTATTCATGACAATGACACGTTTAAATTCAGGGTATCAAAACGTGAATTCTGAGCAACTTCAAATAGCAGGACTATTCCTCAGCACTAGCAAGAGATCCCAAAACTTCAATTGGAAATATGGAATGTACTTCAATACTGAATTCTCGGGTTCAATGTTCGTCCCATTATTTGGTTTTAATTGGAAAATTAACGATCATTGGCGCTTAAAAACGGTTCTTCCTATCAACTTAGAATTATCTTACCAACACCAAAAAGGACTTCGATCAGGACTGTTCTTTGAAGGCATAAATGCCTCTTACCGCATTTCAAACAAACATGGGGTTTCTAACGAATATATTGACAAAGCCGATAATAACATAAACTTGTTTTCTGAAATAAACTTAGGAAAAAAAATATGGCTTCATGGAAAAATAGGCCACTCAATACTACGTAAATACAAGGTTTATTCAAATAATGAAAAAATTAAAAGTAAAATCGGCCCAATAAATATTGGTGATAATAGACCCGAAACTCTTCCTCTATTTAATAATGGTTTATCCTTTGAAATTCGAATGCTTTACAGAATACCAACTTAACCGACCTATAAAATGAACGAAATCCCTTTACAAAAGGTGCGAAAAATCGTTTTATCTATACGACAAAAACGTGACTTTCCTTCTAAGATAAAACACTTTAAGTCAAATCATAATGATCTCGATTTATTGCTAAATATCATTTATACTGAGGAAGAATATCCATTGACGGAATATGCCACGTGGATTCTCGTTCATCTCACCAAATCAGATTCTTCGTTAGTACAACAATATTACACCCCCCTAGTTGATGTACTATTTAAAACTAATAACCAGACCATTCTTCGAAATATTACAAATGTTCTTAATCATCTATCAATTACAACTTATCGAGAAAGTGAGGTTATAGACTTATTGATTAATTTTATTCAAGATGCAAACAACAAAGTCGCATTACAAGTTTACTCGATGTATGTTCTGATTCAATTTGTGCATATATACCCCGAATTAAAACAAGAAATCATAGAGATTATAGAACTTAATTCTATCCAAAAATCGGCAGCATATAACGCAGCATATCGGAATTTCCTTCAAGCAGCAAAAAAAATATAATTATTTTTATTTTTTAACATATCTCCCACATCCCGCATTAACAAAAGGATAAAACCAAAAAAGAATCAAATTACACGCTTAAAAAAAGAATACAAACAGTACTATGTATTGCATAATACATTTTTTTACACATATCTTTGTATTAAACAAGTACTATATGAAATTAGAAAATACAAAAGCTCAAATGCGAAAAGGAATTTTGGAGTTCTGTATTCTTTCTATTCTGGATAAAAAGGAGGCTTACCCTTCAGAAATAATCGAAGCACTTAAAAATGCCAAATTGATTGTTGTTGAAGGCACACTTTACCCTTTATTAACCCGATTAAAGAATAGCGAACTACTAACCTACCGTTGGGAAGAATCATCATCTGGACCACCAAGAAAATATTATTCCTTAACAAAAATGGGAAAAGCTTTCCTTGAAGAATTGACTGGCACATGGTCAGAACTACATGCAGCCGTAACGAAAATCACGCAAACCACAGAAAAATGAAAAAGACAGTATCAGTAAATATAAAGGGAATCAATTTTCTTATAGAAGAAGATGCCTATGAACTGTTGCAAGACTATATGGACCGTCTTGCAAAAACCTTAAACAAAAGTGATGAGAGTACCGAAATCATCGAAGATGTGGAACTACGTGTTGCAGAAATTTGCTCAACTAAAATCAACGATTCAAAAACGGTTGTTGAACTCGAAGATATTAAGGAAATTCTAGCACAACTAGGACAACCTTCAGATTATATCGATGAAGACCTCGAAAATCCTGAAAATGGTGAGAAAAAAACTGAACAACACACACATGAAGAATTTAAAACATCCAAAGAAAGAAGATTATTCAGAGATGGAGAAAATGCAGTAATCGCGGGAGTTTGTCAGGGAGTTGCGAATTTCTTCAAAATCGACGTGGTAATCATACGAGCGATATTCATTGTAATGTTTTTATTCGGTGGTTTTGGGTTCCCTCTATACATAATTATGTGGATCATTGTTCCTAAAGCTAAAAGTACAATCGATCGATTACGCATGAAAGGAATTCCCGTAACTGTAGAAAACGTAAGAGAAGAAGTGGAAAATGCAGCTGAGAGAATCAAAAATGGTTCAAAACGATTATCTGAAAAAATCCGTGGCAATGAGCACTATCAAACTGGCGTTTCTCGCGGAGCTAGAATCTTAGTATCTCTACTAGGGATATTTTTGATTGGCTGGGGTCTTGTTATGTTAATCATTTTTATGGTATTTGGTGTAGGTGGCTTCCAATTCATTCCCGCACAAACAGACCATGGTTTTCTTTCCGCTTCAGAGTTTGGTTCAATAGTTCTCTCTCAGTCAAGTGATAGCACATGGGCATGGATTGGCGGACTACTGATCTCCTTTAGTATAATTCTATTCTTATTTCTTTTAGGAATAATGTTAATTGCACGAATTAAAAACAAATGGGCGAAACTCTCTTTACTCGGATTGTTTATCACAGGACTATCTGGAGGATTTATCTGTCTATACCTTGGTATTAAAACAGGACGCGATTTTGCAATAGAAAGAAAAGATGGTAGAACCATTGGTACGGTAGATGCAGATATGTTAACCATCATTCCACAACTTAATCAACACGGAAATACTTCCAATTACAATATGAGAGGTGAGAATCAATTAAGCCTAGTTTCAATGGACGAGCAAAACATTATGATGAGTGGTGTTCATTTTGAATACAAACGATCTTCTGACTCACTTTTCCATGTGTACCAAAATTTAACTGCACGAGGACATTCCTATAAAGATGCAATAAGTAGAGCTAGAAATATAAAACATTCAATTAACATACAAGGAGATTCTTTATTCGTAGACACAGAATATAAATTCTCACGAAAAGACAAGTTGCGTGATCAAGAAGTATATGTAATTATTGAGATTCCAAATAGTTCAAGTGTAAGGATTAATCATCGGACAATCAACCTAGGAAACGACAGAATCGAGGAAGAATACGATTACCAACAATTTAGCGAAGATGGCTACCTTAATGGAGAAGGTGACTATGATCATTGGAAATACAATTAATGGAATTAACAAAGAATAATTCAAGTAAAAAAAGTGCCTTAAAAGAGGCACTTTTTTTATCACACAACTACACAATTCATCATCAATCAGATAAATTCACGTATCAAACGTAATCATTAAGAGTATTTTTACGACATTTGCATTTTGAATTACGCTATCGTCGATATTGAAACTACTGGGGGAAGCCCCAAACAGTCAAAGATTACTGAAATTGCAATCTATAAATTCGACGGTAATGAAATTATTGATGAGTATCAAACTCTTATCAATCCTGAGATCCCCATCCCTCCCTTTATAGTTCAACTCACAGGAATAAGTGATGAGATGGTTAAAAATTCACCTCGTTTTTTCGAGATTGCGAAAGACATTGTCAAATTCACAAAAGATTGTGTTTTCGTTGCCCATAATGTAAGCTTTGATTACGGAATGCTTCGTACTGAATTTCGCTCTCTCGGATTTGACTATCGTCTACCACATTTATGCACAGTTCGATCGTCTCGTTTTGTCATTCCAGGACATGAATCCTATAGTCTCGGAAAGTTAACACGTAGCTTAGGTATTGATCTTGTAGGTAGACACCGAGCTGGAGGAGATGCACTTGCTACTGCAAAATTGTTTAAACTTCTTTATGAAAAAGACCCTGACGGTCTTAAAACCTTCATTCAAGAAGAATTAAACCCAAAAAAACTACACCCAAATCTAGATTTAGACGCTTTAGAAGAAATCCCGAATAAAGTGGGGATATATAAGTTCTACAATGAAGTAAATCAATTGATCTATATTGGTAAAAGTATCCATATTCGCAAACGCATAGAGCAACATCTTGGAAACCTTAAAACGAAAAAAGGCATTCAAATGCAGCAAGATATAGCTCGAATTGAATTTGAATTAACCGGTTCAGAATTAATCGCCTTGTTATTAGAATCAAGATTAATCAAACAGCATCAGCCTATCTTCAATCGAGCCTTAAAAAGAGACAAGTTTCCATTTGGTTTGTATCAATACATAGATGAAAAGGGGTATATCCACTTTGTAATAAATAAGGTATCAACCATGCAGGAGCATCCGCTAACGAGCTTCTCAACAAAAAAAGAAGGAGTTTCTTACCTTGAAAAAACAATTCAAGAATACAGTTTGTGTCAAAAACTCTGTAATCTATACAAAACAAAATCTGCCTGTTTCCAATATGGTATTAAAGAATGTAAAGGTGCTTGTATTCAGGAAGAAAAGGTAACTTCATATAATCAACGAGCTCAAAAGCTCATCAAGTCTTTAACTTTAAACGAGGACACATTCTACATTTTAGGTAATGGTAGAAACCGAAATGAACGAAGCTTAGTCTTTGTTGAAAATGGATCATTAAAGGGATTTGGATACGCTCCATTTCACATGAATAAATTAAAGCCCAATAAGTGGGATAAATTTATAGACCTTTTTACCGAAGATCGAGATGCACGTACTATACTTAAACTATTCCTTCGTAAAGAAGGTAAATACGAAATTGTTCGCCTTTAAGTGAATCTTTATGTATTGTTAGAAAAATAACCTATCACCCAATGCCCTAAAACCATCACCATCACTAACCCCAACAACACAATCATCTCCCTCGTTTTATTAATATCTTATCTACTTATAAAACGAAATTTCTTAACAATTAGTTGGCTTGAGTATCAAAATCATTAATTATAACCTAACCACGTAGTCATATTGCCAATAATCTGACATTATTTATTACCCCTCATTCTTTAATTATTCGCCATGCGCATAAGAAAATAATAGCGTGCTAATTATTAATTCATCACATAAAGTTATATCCGTTATTCCCCTCTATAAAGGAGCCAATAACATATAGTTATAAACGAAAAAAGCTGTCCTTTCGGACAGCTTCTCATATATTTCTAGTTAAAGAATTCTTATTCCGCTTCTTTCTTCACTTTCTTTGAAAGGTCAATCAAAACTGGAGTTGCAATACACACTGAAGAGTATGTTCCTACAATAACACCAATCATCAAAGCAAATACAAATCCTTGAATTGCTGTTCCTCCAAAGATGAAGATAATCAACAATACAATAAACGTTGTAATCGAAGTATTGAATGTTCTAGACAACGTAGAGTTCAATGAACGATTAATATTCTCTTGTTCATCCGTTCCTTTAAACGTTCTTAAGTTTTCACGAATTCTATCGAATACAATTACCGTATCGTTAATAGAATATCCAATTACCGTCAAAATTGCCGCAATAAACGCCTGATCAACATCCATGTTGAACGGAAGAATACCGTGGAAGATTGAGAATGCTGCCAATACAAGAACAACATCATGAACCATCGCGAGAATTGCTCCTATTGAATATTGCCATCTTCCGAATCGGATTAGAATGTACGCAAAAATGATCAATAAAGACAACCCAATTGCCCAAGCAGAAGAAACCACTAATTCTTTCGAAACCGTAGGAGATACTGAACGTGATTCTTCAATTGAATATCCACCCAATTTAGACTTACACTCATCCAATCCTGCTTCTAATTTCTCCTTAACTAATTTATCTCCATCTGTAGATTCATCCTCACGTAAATAGTTCGTTGTAACCTCAAGGAAGAAGCTACTTCCTTTTGTTTTAGTTTCTACTGAAACTCCATCACCGAATTGCTTTAACAATTCATTTTTCACAAGATCTTGTTCTGAAGATGCGGATTTATCGAATTCGATACCGAATGTACGTCCACCTGAGAACTCAACACTTGGATTCAATCCTCTTGCTACAATTGCAATAATACCTCCAATGATTAGCACACCAGAGATCATGTAATACATCTTACGCTTTCCAACAAAATTAAAGTTCAACTTCTTGAAAGCACCTTTAGTCATTTTTGATTCGAAAGTGATATTCTTTCCTTTCTTCATCCACCAGTTAATGCACAAACGAGTAATAACCAATGCTGCAAACACGGAAGTAAAGATACCAATGATCAATGTTGTTGCAAAAGATTCAATCGGACCAGAACCAAAAGACTTCAATACGATTGCTGTCAACATTGTTGTAACGTTTGCATCAATAATTGATGATAACGCACGTTTAAACCCTGTATCAACAGCCGCCTTCAAATCTTTTCCTGCAGCTTGTTCTTCACGAATACGTTCAAAGATTAGTACGTTAGCATCTACCGCCATACCAATCGTTAATACGATACCAGCCATACCCGCCAGGGTAAGTACTGCACCAAATGATCCAAGTGCTCCAAAAATGAAAAGGATGTTTGCAAATAAAGCTATATCAGCAACGATACCCGCTTTTCCATAATAGAAAATCATGTAAACAAACACTAACAATAGAGCAATTCCAAATGATAATAAAGATGATTTTGAATTATCCGCACCAATTGTAGGACCTACTTTATTAAATTCTTTTAGAACTAATTTTGTAGGAAGTGCTCCACCATTCAACAATCCTGAAAGGTTATCCGCTTCTTGAATTGAAAAGCTTCCAGAAATTTCTGTATTACCTCCACTAATCACTCCATTCACTCTAGGCGCACTGTAAACTACATCATCCAATGTAATTGCAACAACTTTACCTTTGTTGGCTTCAGTCATTTGTGCCCACTTATCAGAACCTTCTTCTGTCATTCTAACATTAACAACTACGCTCCCCTCATCTTGATTGTAGTCTCTGTTTGCACTAGCAATATCCTTCCCACCTACACGAGCTTTACCGTCTAGAGGAACTTTAATAGCATACAAGATATAACCTGTTTCTTTTGTTTCTCCCATTGTCTCCATCTCTGCAGACCACATGAATTTCACATCGCTATTAAATACCGCTTTGATATCTTTTCTATTCAAAAGTGCATTGACCTTACCTCTATTTTCAGGAAGCACTAAACCAATTCTCGAATCTCCGATCATCAATGCCATATATGAAGCCAGACCAGTTAATTCTTCCGTAGAATCTGATAAGAAATCTAACTCTTCATCTTCATCAAACAAGTCTTCGTCAGCACTAATTGACGTAGTATCGTTTAAAGTAGTGTCTATTTCAGTTGAATCAACAACCACTGGAGTATCTTCTAAAACAACTTCGTCGTCTTTCGACAATTCCATTGCAGCCGTCCAACCTTCAGCGATTTGTTGTAAAGTATAAGTTTCAAAGAACTCTAAGTTCGCTGTAGACACAAGGTTTTCCTTAACAGTTACCTCATCCTGAACCCCAGGAAGTTCAATATAAAGACGATTATTCGTTTTATCTTCTTGAATATTTGGTTGCGCAACACCAAATTGATTGATACGACGCTCCATAATTTCTTTTACTCCTCCCATTGACGTAGTCTCAATGCCTTCTAAAAATGCTTTTACGTCAGCATCTGTTGAGTTCATATCTAACTCATCAATTTCCGAGAATGCAAAGAATCGAACCGCTTGTTTTCCTGGATTCAATTTAGCATGCTGCTCCATAAAGAGGTCAATGAAATCACCACCATTTTCTGTATAAAATTCATTGGCAGCATCCCAAGCTCTTCTGAATTGAGGTTGGTTTTCATTTCGAGCATAATTCTTCACTAAATCTGGAACGGAAACTTCCAAAGTAATACTCATTCCACCTACAAGGTCAAGTCCAAAAGCTAAACTTCTCTTCTTTACCTCTTTAAAAGTAGATCCAAATACTGGATACACTTCCTTTTCAGCCTGTCCTAATAGATCATCGTTAATCAATGCAGCCTTAATAAGCTCTTTAGCATCACCTTTATTTAAATCAACAACAACACCATTATTAAGAGTGTACGTTCGAGTGCCATCAGCATCTGCTTCTGTTTCCTCTATTATTCGTGCTGCCTCAGCTTCAGCCTTCTTTCCTGCCTTATTTTCAACAGAATTCGATACCCAAGTAAACGATAGTTGATAAATACAAATGGCAGTCAACAAAATTGTCAAAAACCAAAAAAATCCTTTATTACGCATATTCGTAAAATCGTTAAGTAATTATTCAAGCCTGCAAATATAGCTTTATCATACATTAAAGTCAATAGAAAACATCGGTTTTAAAGAGAATCTTAAATCTAGTGGAAAAACGAGGATTTCAAGCCATAATGTGAAACCTATCAAACAACTGTACAACAGCAAATTAAACATCAGCTACAAAATCAGCTGAAAGCTGTAACTCCCACTATTCCCGTAACATATAACCGAACTAAACTTACTCCTGAATTCACACTATTCACAAATAAATCGATTTTATTCTCATCTAAACCTCCAGAAATTGCTACATCTCCTATACTAATCACTCCATTTACCATAGGAGCACTTATATACTTAACCATCAAATCATTCTCGTCAGCTTCATTTTCCAGTCTTTGATGTAAATAATCGTTCAATTCACGATTCGATGAATTCATAAATCTCCTCATAATCAGAAAAGCGAATGCAATGATCATTTGAATGTATCATTGAATACATTTCAATAAAATTATCGTCTTTTTCAATTGACATTGATAGTGTTTGCCGAATTTTTTTTCCCTCAGTTTTTTTGAGCTAACCCATTCAAAGACTAGAGACAGAAACTTTTACATTAGCTGTCAAGCTACCATCATCCTCAAGTGTTAGATCACTACAAGATGTAAAAAAGGCAAACCGTATTGCCCAAAAAAAACATTTGATCGTTTTATACTTTTCCAAATGGTTAAATTGTTTCAGCAAACTCTAAGACCCTACGCGCAAAATTACTCCATGAATTTTCTTCCTTAATCTTCTTAAGATCCATCTCAAATTTAGACTTCAAATTTTCCTTGAAATAAGTCTCTATACTTTCCGCAATCAATTTTGGTTCTGGATACTTAACAATCAATCCATTTTGCATATGCAATATACTCTCCTTCAATCCCCCAACGTCAGTTGCAATGATTGGCAACTCAAAGTGATGTGAAATTGCCGTAATTCCACTTTGCGTAGCCCCCTTATACGGAAGCACACAAACTTCAGATATGGAAAAAAATTCTGCTACCTCATCATCAGAAATATACTGGTTATACAAATGAATTCTATTTTTTGCAGAAGAAGCATCTATCTCAGCTTGATACTTATCGAATGATCCATAGGTTTCACCAGCAACAATTAAATGCACATCTTCTGCAACATATTTCATTGCTTGAATCAACAAATCCAATCCTTTATATTCTCGAATAAATCCGAAAAACAATAAATACTTTTTATCCTCGGACAATCCTAACTTTTCGAGAACACTTTTCCTATCTTTCTTTTCCCCAAAATGATCATAAACTGGATGATCAATCCTTAAGTACTTTGCATCCGGTTTGATTGATAAAAGATCTTTCAACACCTTATCACTCATCACCACAAAACCATCATTATGTTTTAGAAAAAACCTATTTGAAGGCATATCAAAAAAACGACGTTCGTGCGGAATTACATTATCCAAAATGGAAATCCGTTTTGCCAACTTATTCCTTTTAAGAACCGTTCCCAAGGATGGCCCAAAAAAAGTCATCCAATACTTTGTTAAAATCAGATCAGGCTTAAACTCCCTTATCTTTTTAGCAGTTTTCCAATAAGACAATGGGTTAATTGAATCCAAAACTCTCTCTGCAGTAATTTTATCTGCTTCATCTCCCTCTTGAACAAATTGTGTTTCTCCAGGAAAAAGGATTTTAGGATATTGTCGCTTAAACGTAAACGCTTTTACTTCATTATTTTTCTCTAACTCACGATACAAGGATGCATTAAATTGTGCAATTCCTCCTCGAAAAGGATAAAACGTGGATAGGCAAGATATTTTCATATTATTATACTAAAGAAACAACTGCAGACGAAAGTTGTTCAGGCGTAATGTCATGCATACAAGCTCGGCCTCGAACGCAAGTACCTCCATAGTAACACTCGCATCCTGATTCAGGCTCAATAATGACACCTCTTCCGTACAGTTCAAATTCATGTTTATTAAAAATTGTATTGCATAGCACCATTTTCTTTTTTAAAGCTGTCGCAATATGCATCATCATTGAAACTTGTGTTACAATAACATCACATGCATTTGTAAGACTGATAAATTCTTCCAACGAAAAATGCCCTGGGTAATGGCAGCCTGAAGACTTGGCCATCCTAGTATTTTTTTCATGTTCGAGTTGCCCACCTAGAAAGACAGGAAAGTATCCATTACCTATTAGTTTTTCAGCCAATTCACACCATGCCGATTCAGACCACAAACGCGTATTCCATCTGGGACCACACCCTGTATTTAAACCAACAACCTCCCTTCCTTTGGACAGCTTATCAAAGTGTAACTTCCACTTATCACTAAGCTCTGTATTTAAATTAATATCGTAATCTTCTCCCTGAAATTCGTAATCACAAATTTCAAATATTTCCTCTAAGTAACTCTTTGTATTATCCTTTGACAACTGATCAAAAAGTCCTGTTAAAATTTTGTGTTCTGCTTTTTTCGTTGCTGGTGATATATGTCCATCCTTCCATACAAATCCAAACTTCTTCTCTGCCTTAACTTTATCAAGTAAAATACACGCTTCAGCCTCTTTGTCAAGATTAATGGCAACATCAAAAGTACTGTTTGAAATTGTAAATATTGAAGTCTCATTCCACGCCAAAATATCGTCCACCTTATCTTTAGGCAAAATAGCAGGACTTTGAGTAACCCAAGTAAAATGAACTCCCTCATACTCATTTCGAAACTTCTCAAGTAAAGGAGTTGTCCTAATCACATCTCCTAAGGCTCCCAATTTTATGATTAAGACTCTAAATTTTACGGGGTCATAGGAAGTACAAGTATTACAGACCTCATTATTCAGTTTGTTTGGCACACAAGGAATTCCAGTTCTGAAATTTCTGCAATCAAACTTTATTTCGTCAAAATTCATACACAAAGATGTGTTTTTTTTATCATTATACCGAATCACACAAGGAAAAACGCGTACAATTATACTCAATAATTTATACGATAAATTGTTGTTTTTATTTTGAGTTATTCAAAACCATCTTCAACGTAATTATAGAAAATTTCAATTCCAGAATCGAGATATATGACTCCTGAAGAAGCATCAATTTGAAAATTCAGATTCCTATATTTCTTCGAAATAAGACCTACATCTTTGGCATAATATTCCATAAACTGCGTTGTATCAATCAACGAGTTTGTATGAAATTGATCCACCACTAACACGGAGTCAAAATCTACACCATTAATCGATGTATCTCCATGTACATCCGTATAATACGTCTCAGTTTCTTCAAACATATTATAGACATTTGAATTCCATACCTTTTGATAAGTAGGAGCAAACAAAAGCTTTATCATCCGTTGATTCTCTTCAACCATTTCAGCCCTAACACCATCAATAATACCTGTCCATACATCTTTAAGCACCCACGCGTCTGTAGAAGTTGAACGTGTATATCTCCAAAATTCATTTGCTATTCTCCCTTCGTTATCAACAAAAGTATCCGCCCAATATGTTTTAAGTTGATAATAGGCCGTATCATGCATACCAAGTGCATCATCATGATTGATCTCAACAACATCATAAATCACATACCTTCCCTTCGTAAGTCCAAAGTAATCAAAATGATAATTCGGTTTAGACGTTTTCTTGCATGAGAAGAGCACTCCTAAAAAGAGTAGCGCAAACAACATTAAGTATTGTGTAGTATTTTTCATCTTATCAATAAGACGAAAATACAAAGAAAATAGTTGTTATTCATTAGGATGTATTCCCAACTCCTTCATTTGCTTCATTTTTTTCGCAAGTTCCTTGCCTTCCAAATGACGTCCGTAATAAAAATACTTCTTCGCTTGTTCCTTGCCTAATTTATCATAAGCCAGGCACCATCCATGACGTTTTCCCTCCTTATATCTAGTAAGCATCATTTTGGCTCCACCAACCTGATAACTTATCCATACGCCATGCTTCTTATTATTTTTATATGTTCCCTTTTCTCGAACAGATCTATTAATAAAATACTCAATATAATCACCTTCCAAAGATCCATTCACATAATTAGAAACTGATGAAACTACTTGATTTCGACTTTCTTCATCAGGAGGGAAATAGATAACCTTTTGCCCATGCAAAGAATCATTTTTATAAGTTTCCTTACCACTAACTTTTCCGAATCGATCAAAAGTTGTCCAAATACTATCTTTTTTCAGGTTGCGATAAATACCATAACTCATCAATCCACCTTTAGCGTGATAATAATACCCTACAGATCTATTTGACCCTGCCGTATGCTCGATAATTGCCTTTAACTTACCCGTTTTATAGAAATAGGAAAATTTCCCAACCGGTTTATCATTTTTAAACTGTCCTTTATATTGAAAAACTCTAGTCCCTTCATAAACTTTCATCCACGGCCCTTGTTTTCGACCTTGTGAATCCACCTCATTTACTTGACCAAAAGAAGTCAGAGTAACGAAAAACAATATAAATCCAAATGTATACCTCATTAATTCAGAGTATTGATAGCAATTCTTGTAAACTATTTATTGTAACATCGGCTTCAATACCGATTTCTTCTTCTGTTTTTATTCTTACAGTTTTCATACCAAGATTCTTGCCAAAGGCAATGTCAGAATCTGTATCTCCAACCATAACACTTCTTTCAAACTCAATTTCTGGGAATTGCATCTTTGCCAACTCCCCCATGGCAGCCCCTGGTTTTCTCATATCGTCCTCTGCTCCTTTTAGATTTGGAGCAAAGTAACATTTATCTATTTTCCCCCCAGCCAAATGAATCTGATCAGTCATATAAGTATGAATTTCCAAGAGGTTACGCTCTGACATCAAACCTTTTCCGATTCCTTGCTGATTAGTAACTACTATAACAAGATGAAAAAGTCTAGAAAGCCTTGATATAGCAACTTCTACTCCTTCCAAAAAGTTAAATTGATCAATCGAAGTTACATAACCTCCCATAATTCGTTCGTTGATAACACCATCCCTGTCTAAAAAAAGCGTCCAGGTACCATCAACTCCCCAGTTAAGCTTTTGCATCAATGGTTTCATCAATTAAATAAACATTTCTCGAATGAGAGTTTCGACCAATAAGTTCAGCAAGGAAACCGACCACAAAGAATTGAACCCCAATAATCATTGCCACCAATGACATATAAAATTCCATTCGATCTGCGATCAAACGCCCCGTAGTATCAATAAACAATTTGTCAACTACGAGATAAAGAGCAAACAAAAAACCAATAATAAACGTAAGTGTTCCAATAGCTCCAAAAAAGTGCATGGGTTTTTTACCGAACTTCCCCATAAATGCAACTGTCATCAAATCCAAAGGACCATTTAAAAAACGATTAAGTCCAAATTTTGTGACGCCATATTGACGAGCTTGATGCTTTACAACTTTCTCTCCAACATTAGTAAAACCAGAATACTTTGCTAAAGCCGGTATATATCTATGCATATCTCCATACACCTCAATACTTTTTACAACAACATTTTTATATGCCTTCAACCCACAATTAAAGTCGTGTAGCTTAATCCCCGTAATCATTCGGGCAGCCCAGTTGTATAATTTTGTCGGTATTGTCTTAGTAATTGGATCAAAACGTTTTTTCTTCCATCCTGAAACTAAATCAAAATCATCTTCGACAATCATCTTATACAAATCAGGAATTTCATCTGGAGAATCTTGTAAATCAGCATCCATTGTTATCACAACTTTCCCCATTGCAGCTTCAAATCCTTTTTGCAATGCAGCCGACTTTCCATAGTTTCTTTGAAACCTGATTCCTTTCACACATACATCCAACTCATGTAGCTTTTCTACAACCTTCCATGAGCCATCTTTACTTCCATCATCTATAAACAAGACTTCATATGAAAACCCATTTTCATTCATTACTTTTTTTATCCAAGCATGTAATTCAGGAAGTGATTCCTCTTCATTATAAAGAGGCACTACTAAAGAAATATCGTATTTTAATTCCACGTGATTCGTTCTAAGATTCCGACAAATATAAAACTAAACCGAAGCCGTTCCTCAAGAACATGCTACAGAAGTCTTAATTTGTTTTAAAAATCTTTGTAATGTTGTCATTTAAATGTAAAAAGTATACTCCTGATTCAACAGATGAAAATTGAATTTTATTCTGTTCCGGAACAAGCGTTCCAAAAAGCACTTTTTGTCCCTGCATATTAAACACACTATATTCCTCGGCAGTTTCCAATCCTTCAACAGATAACAATCCAGAGGTTGGATTAGGATAAATTACCAAATCATTATCTTCTACTTCTTCAATTGAAGAAACCCCATCTGAGATATAAAAATAATCTACCCCTGCTTCTGTGATATTTATATCTGGATCAAGATCTCCTGTTCTAAAAAAGAACTGCATTGTATTCGTAATTGCGATATAATCAGAAAGTCTCAGCGAGACTACGTTCCATTCTTGAAATGTCGGATCTGTTGGCGATTTAGTTTTTACAACATCTATCTGAACACTTTGAATACCATTCGAAACTTCAACGTATAAAGAATCGTTCGCTCCATTGGGGCCAAATTGACAATAGAACCATCTCATATAATTGACATAAGGATCAGTCAAACCTGTCAGGTTCATAACGGGACTAATTAATATTGCAGTACCATCATCCACATCATCAAGGTCAGCATCCGTCGTCATTTCATTACCTGTAACAAAAGCTATTTCTCCGCAATCATTAATGGCATCCTCACTTGGAGCGGAATTACTACTTGTTCCAAACGGAACTCCTCTTTCCCACAAACCTGTAGAAGCCGACCCTGAAGTTGCCCACCCAAAATCAAAAGTAAAATCATCATAATACCCTGGTTGCAACGATACAGTAATTTCCCCAGTAGTTGCATCTATAATCTGTTCAAAACAATCAGTCACAAATCCCCACTTACCGACAATTATGTCATATTCTTCCTCATAAAACAACACAAATGTTTCTTCTCCCAAACCATTTGACACCCCTTCATGTTTTATTAAATCTGCCTTTAAAACTATATCAGCGTCATCAATTGGATTTCCAGTTACAGCATCTAAAACTGTCACTGTAAGATTATATGGAGGAATCGGTACCAACTGAATATCCTGATTAGTAATCACCCCATTTAACAATGAAACACTTACAGTTTGAGGGAAGTATCCAACTTTTGAATATACAACATCATATGTCCCTCCAGTAACAATTCCAGTAGCATAAAAGCCAGTTGAATTAGAAGACTCTGTATGTTCACTTCCTACAATCTCAATCTCGGCCATATCAATTGCACCTCCAGTTGCAGCATCAGTAATAATCCCCTCCAAATAAGCTGCTTTTGTATATGTAGGACCTAATACAAAGAAGCCTTCCGTAATATCTGTTGCCAATACAATTCCAGAAGGTAAAAATGGATACGCCCCCCAACAACCATCATACCCGGTAGTTTGGGTTGGGTATGTATCAAAATCTCCGACTTCAATCATATTATAAGGATATGTAACATCATGAATCACCACTCCATCCGCATAATGACTTGTCACCAAATAATCTCCCAAAACATGTACATTATGTGGTATAACCCCAACGCCTGGTGAACTCTCAATCCTATCAACTTCAATCATATTTGTTGGATCACTTACATCATATGCTGCTACATATGAAAACGGAAGTTCATCAGTTGTAAACGCAAACTGCCCGTCATCTGTAGGCCAAATATTATGAGAAAAATTACTTGGAGTCCCTTTAGTACCTAACAAAACAGGATTTGCTTTATCTGTAACATCTACCATGCTTATAAAACCATCAGAGATATGTGCTAAAAACATTGTATCGTTTCTTACGTATCCATCATGTACATACCAATTATCAAAAACCCCAACCTCTTGCGGGTTGAGAGGATCATCCAAATCCAAAATAATCACTCCTCCGTTTCCTCTGTTTGCTCCAAAAATGTAGCAATATCCAGAAGAATCAATATACAAGTTATGAGCTGATTGCCATTCGGAACCAACTTCTCCCCAATAGTAGGTTGTGCTTAATGCTGTGGAAGTCGGCAAAGGTGTCAAATCAATAATTAACAATCCGTTCTGCGCCTCCGTTGTAACATAAGCATAACTCTCCCATGTCTTAATATCCCTCCAAATAGAATTCATCCCTACCTCCCAGAAAACTTCCGTTGGGTTTGTCGGGTCCGATAAGTCGACAACACCAGTTCCTTCGCGCGCTCCGACCAGGCCGTATTCATTTCCTAAAGGATCTACATACCCCCAAACATCATTACCTTCAGTTCCAGGATAATCTAAAGAACCAACAAGAGATATATTACTACTACTTTGTGAATAAACAGAAAGAGATAAGGTTAAAATTATTAGAATAAATAACTTTTTCATAATGTTAAGAATAATACAAATATAATTAAAAAGGAATTGAGCTATTAAAGCTCAAGTTTAAACTGATTATCAGTACTATTTTCGTCAATGATAATTTTAGTTTTAGAATCTGTATCATTATCTGTTGGTTCAGATTCATTTATGTTATCAGATAATAATGAAGAACTGTCTTCAACAAGAACTTGATCTTGTTCGATTTCTTTCTCTACTAGTAAGAGTTTATGGACTTTTTTGGAACTCAATTTATTACCTTGGGCTTTTTCTCCCTTAACTGCTATGAAATCATTTAATAGTATTTTTAACTCTTTCCTTTCTTTACCTCTTTCTTTTACGAAAGATATATCTAATTCAGGTGCAGGGTGAGAAGTAATAATTTCTAAAAATGAACCTTTAGAATCACTAATTATAGAAGTAGCTTTACTATTATTTACGGCTAGGAATCGCTTTACATAGTAACAGTCTTTAGCATTGTCAAAGTAAACTGCTGTTAAAGGCTTTTCTTTTTGCCACTTTTCAATAAGTAAAATATCATCATTAAAATGTCTACTTAAATCGAAGTTAATGAGTTGTAATATACCAGATTTTTGAACAACAAGTATTTTGTCATCTGCTTCAAACTCACCTAAAAGACTTCCTCTTTCTTCTATATTTAATTTATTTATCACATGATCAAACCAAATTTTTCTAGCAGATAATGTTGACACTCCTTCTTCTTTCAGTTCAATTTTTTTAATAGGAGTTTTACAAACAAGATTACCCATTGACAGTTTACCTTTTATGGCTAATTCAGAAAAATCGATATCAATTTTTAATTTTTT
>JAKVAS010000004.1 GCA_022448165.1 Crocinitomicaceae bacterium
CAACAGGAAACAAGGATATCGTTCAAGGACAACACTTTGAGGCAATGAGAGATAAAACAATTGTATGTAATATTGGTCATTTCGATAATGAAATCGATATGGCATGGTTAAATGGTAAATACGGTTCAACAAAAGTAGAGATCAAGCCTCAAGTGGATATGTACACTATCGATGGTAAGGATATTATCGTGTTGGCAGAAGGACGTTTGGTGAATTTAGGATGTGCAACAGGGCACCCTTCATTTGTAATGTCTAATTCATTTACTAACCAAACATTAGCACAGTTGGAGTTGTGGAATAATTCTGCAAACTATGAGAATGATGTTTATATGCTTCCTAAGCACCTAGATGAGAAGGTTGCTAAACTTCACCTCGCAAAAGTTGGAGCTGAGTTGACTGAACTTAGAAAAGATCAAGCAGATTATATTGGTGTGGATGTAAATGGTCCTTACAAGCCTGAACACTACAGATATTAATATCTGAATAGATTATATTTGAAAACGGCGTCTTTTAAGATGCCGTTTTTTTTTGCTGTAAAAATGCTTGTTTTATTGGAACAGGCATTTTTTTAGTGCTGGAATTTTGAATGTTTTAGAATTGTATCAAGGTAATTATATGGTCTTAATTTCTGCAGAAAAAGAAAGTGTTTCTAAGTCTCTCGTATTGGTTTGATAAGATTATTAGTGATTTTTAGTTACAAGGCGTTGGGACTTCCAATGCTGTTATTATTTCTCAATACTTAAAAGTGTTTCATAAGCGTTTTGAATTTGAATAAACTTTTCTTCAGCAATTTTCCTTTGTATTTCAGTAGCAGTTATAAACACATCTGGATGAAAACGTTTTACCAAAGAGCGATAAATTGATTTTAGCTCTTTTAAATTTACGTCTTCTCTTATTCCAAGGACATTCTTGGCATCTTGAAGAGATGTGTTGATTATCGACTTTTTATTGTTCCCTTTTTGCGTATAGTTTTTTTGTTTTCTGTGAGAATTATGATAAGATTGATAAATAGCAATTGTTTGTTTTAATTGTTCTTCAGAAAGCTTGAGCTGTGCATTCATAAGCGTTAAAAATGTAAGTTCTCTTTGATTGATACTTCCATTTATCATAGCTATTCCTGTTAAAAAATAGATAACTTGCGAGCGCCCTTCGTTTGAAGTTAAATGGGTATTTAGCCATTTGTTGACTGACTGAATATTAATAGGATGACGCAAAGAAAAGAGTAAAGAGTCTCCAAAATTATAGGTCTCTTTTGGAAAGTATTGATTGAAATAACTATTAATGAATTGGGTTTTATCTTTACTTGAGTCGTAATCAAAGATTACTAAACGAGCGCCAAGTGCCAGATAGGCTTCTAATAGATTATCTTGATTGAACTTTATCTTTTGCGGGAAGATACCACGTCGCCATGTTTTCGCGTGTCTTGTTTTATAGATAAACCAACCTAACCCCAATATAATTGGAGCAAGGAAAAGAATAACTACAAGATAGGTTGGAATATCTGTTGATGGGTGAAGATATAAAATCGGAAATAGCATAGTCATGAGTGAAAAATACGGATTATATGAAATAATGCTTTTTGTCCGAAAAGAAACATGAAATCAAATTTTATGATGAACTAGATTAGAAAGTCATTTTCTTAAATGCCTGAACTGTTAAGTGACTTTAGGAGTGATAAGATAAATATCTTACATTTGTCCTATGCGTACATATGTTTATTTGCTACTACTATTACTTGTATCCTCTTGCGCCCCATCTAGATTCGTTGAGCCTTTGGATAAGAAAGAATTTGCACTTGGAGGTAATTTGGGAGGGCCGTTGATATCCTTTGCAGGTGTTCCTATATCGGTTCCATTGTCTTCTATTGAGGGCGGTTATGGTCTAGATACAAATCTAACGATTCATGCCGGGTTGCACACAACTTCAATGTTTTTTGGAAATTTTCAAATCGATGGAGGAGTTACATATCAGTTTTTAGAACAACAAAAATATTTACCAAGCCTTAGTGTTTCGCCAGCGTTTAACTTTATTATCGATTTAGATGATGGACAAGCTGACTTTTGGCCAATGCTTGATGTGAACGCATTTTGGAATTATGGTAATAGAAGAAATTATTTCTATTTAGGAGTAAATAATTATTTCGAATTATCATCCACTATGGCAAATGATTTACCTCAAGAAAGATTTTTACTGTTTAGTCCACAGGTTGGTCATGTTATTAAAGGAAAAAATAGGGCATGGGAACTCTCATTGGAATTAAAACTAATAGCTCCCAACTTGGAAAGTGCAAACGCATTCGTTTCTTATACGGGAATTACTGGGAATAGAGGTGCAACTGGAGTTTATATAGGGTTTAGAAAGTTACTTGGAAGAAAAAAGAAATGAATATGAAAGTACTAATAGTCATGATTTTTGCATCATTGATGTTGTATGGGTGTAAGAAAGTAGTGTTAGATTCTTTTGCCTTTCCTTCGGAGAAAGTAGATGCGTATCAATTTGAGGAGTTTGAAGGGGGAGAGATCGTTATTCCTGATTCACTTAAGATTGAAGCCTCTAATAGAACGGAGGTTTCAATGATTTCAAAAGATGCAGCCTCTGGAGAAGAATATACTATTTATGGTGTTTATATAGGTGATATGGCAACGATAAGTACGGATACAGTTATTCTTTATTTGCACGGACAATCTAAGCACATGGATTATTATTGGACGCGAGCAACTCTGTTAGCGAATGTTGGTGGAAAACATAACTATGGAGTTTTAATGATTGACTATCGAGGGTATGGTAAATCCGAAGGTAGTTCAAGTGAACAAGGATTATTTGAAGATGCGGATGCAGCAATCTTATGGTTGAAAAACCATGGAGCTAATGCCTCTAGAACATTTTATTACGGCTATAGTCTTGGTGCAATCCCTGCAATTGATAGGGCTGCTTATAAATCAGATTTTGTCTCTACAAAAATAATGCTAGAGTCTCCTTTGGCTTCCATTGAGTATCTCGTACATGGCTCAACGGTAATTACTGTAAACCCAGGATATGTTACCGATTTAGAATTTGAAAATGCTGAAAAGATTAAGGATTTTGGAGGTTCTTTATTGTGGATGCATGGAAAGGATGACGATTATATTGCAATTGAGAACGGAGAATTGATTTATTCAAATCATTCAGGTTTTTCAAAAACAGCCTACAGAATTGATGGAAGTGGACATTCGGAGGTGCCGAATACAATGGGAGTAGAGCTTTACATGCAAAGGGTTCTAAATTTTATTCGTGAGTAGTTGATTTCTAATTGTAAATCATCGGGCAAAATATGTATATTTGCTCGGTCTCAAATCAAGTGTACATGAAGTATAAGAGGATACTCCTTAAACTAAGCGGAGAGTCATTAATGGGTGATAAAGCCTTTGGCATTGACAATAACCGCCTTGCAGAATATGCAAAACAAATCAAAGAAATTTATGATTCCGGTGTTCAGGTGGCGATTGTCATTGGTGGCGGGAATATTTTTAGAGGAGTACAAGCCGAAGAAGGTGGAATGGATAGAACACATGGTGATTACATGGGGATGTTGGCAACAATGATCAACGCTATGGCATTACAAGCAGGCTTGGAGTCTGTTGGGGTTCATTCTAGATTACAGTCGGCGATTGAAATGAAAGAAATTTCAGAACCGTTTGTCAGAAGAAAGGCTGTACGTCATTTAGAAAAAGGACGTGTGGTAATATTTGGAGCTGGAACAGGGAATCCATATTTTACAACCGATTCTGCAGCATCTTTAAGAGCGATTGAAATTGAAGCAGAAGTTATTTTGAAGGGAACTCGAGTAGATGGAGTCTATACGAGTGATCCTGAAAAAGATCCAGCTGCGACGAAATATGACATGATTAGTTTTGATGATGTATATGGAAAGGGATTGAAAGTAATGGATATGACAGCTTTCACGTTATGTAAAGAAAATGATTTACCGATAATTGTTTTTGATATGGATACACCAGGTAATCTTAAAAAAGTGGTTGAAGGTGAACAGGTTGGTACAATTGTTCGGAACTAGAAGAAAAATTAAGAGCGATGACAGAAGAAATTAATATGATATACGAGGAGCTTAGAGGCTCAAATGGAAAGTCAATTAGTCACTTTGAAACTGAATTGTTAAAGATCCGTGCGGGAAAAGCGTCTCCAGCAATGCTGCAAGGAGTTATGGTTGATTATTATGGATCACCAACACCTCTTCAACAAGTTGCTAATGTAAATACAATGGATGCGCGTACAATAACGGTGCAGCCTTGGGAAAAAGCTTTGTTGGATGAAATAATGAGAGGAATCATAAATGCAAACTTAGGTTTTGCTCCTCAAAGTAATGGAGAATCATTAATTATTTCGGTTCCTCCATTAACAGAAGAAAGAAGACGTGAACTTGCGAAAAGAGCAAAATCAGAAGGAGAAAATGCTAAGGTAGCGATTAGAAATAATCGTAAGGATGCATTGGATATGGTGAAATCACTTAAGGAGGATGGTCTTTCAGAGGATATGATGAAAGATGCGGAAGCAGAAATTCAAAACTTGACAAATAGTTCTTCAGCTAAAATCGATGCATTGATAGCTGTAAAAGAAAAAGATATAATGACGATATAACGGCTTTTTATAGAAAAAATAGAGTCATTCTGAATTTTCGGAATGACTTTTTTTATAATTGCAAATTGCACTTTATTTCAGAATGAATCATTGATAATAGTGCTATACCTAAATGGGGTATTTAAAGTAATTTTATTGTGTAAATGTAAAAGTCTAATTTTTATTGATACATTTGCACTCGTTAAAATGAATACACAAAGTACATATCCATCTTATTTGAAGCAACGTCCTGTTGCTAATGGAGTTACTTTGCTTTCTTCTGTAAGGAGAAATAGAAGACCCAATAGGGTCTAATTTTTTATGTGGAGCTACGTGCCTCACCGTTTCAATAATCACATCTCGTAAGTACAATTTTTAACAAAAGATAATTCTTTTGACATGCAATTTTTAATTTCTGTGGCTGATGAAAGTCACTTAAAGCATGCATCATTCATCTGTAATATGATGGCTGAAGCTGCGCAAATTCGCGGAACTGGTATTGCTATAAGAAAGCCGGAATATATCTGCCAAAAGATGAAAGAAGGAAGAGCGATAATCGCGCTTGATAATGATATGCCTATTGGATTCTGTTACATAGAAAGCTGGGATAATCAAAAATATGTTGCCAATTCAGGTTTAATTATTAATCCGAAATATCGAAATAAAGGATTGGCTAAGGCAATTAAAAAGGCCACGTTTGAATTATCCAAAAAACATTTTCCGAATGCTAAATTGTTTGGTATTACTACAAGTATGGCCGTAATGAAAATCAATTCAAGTTTGGGATATCAGCCTGTTACATTCTCTGAATTGACTCAAGATGAAAAGTTTTGGAAGGGATGTAAAAGCTGTCCTAATTATGACATTCTAGAGCGTACTAAAAGAACAATGTGCATTTGTACTGGAATGGTGTGTGATTTAAGCAAGATAAATCAGACAAATAAAAAATCAACATGGGAAGGATTCAGGAAGTTCTTGAAACAACGCAAGGTTCGAATAAAACAAAAAACAAAGCAATTTCCCAAACTCAACAAATTTATAGATCATGAAAAATAATAAAGTAGTATTAGCATTTAGTGGCGGATTAGACACTTCTTATTGCGTTAAATATTTAAAGCACAATAAAGGGTTAGAGGTACATTCAGCTATAGTAAATACAGGAGGATTCTTAATAGAAGAACTCTTAGAAATAGAAGATAAAGCATATACTCTAGGAGTTAAAACACATATTGTATTGGAGGAAACACAAACGTATTACAACAAGATTGTGAAGTACTTAATTTTTGGAAATGTATTGAAAAATAATAGTTACCCTCTGTCTGTTAGTGCTGAACGTATTCATCAAGCGATTGCGTTAGCCAATTATGCAAAGTCTATTGGTGCAGCTTCAATTGCTCACGGTAGTACAGGAGCAGGAAATGATCAGATACGTTTTGATTTGATTATTCAATTAATAGCTCCGGAATTGGAGATTATCACTCCTATCAGAGATCAGGAACTCAGTCGTAAGGATGAAATCGATTTTTTAGCGAATCATGGGGTTAAAGTTGATTGGAAGAAAGCTCAATATTCGATTAATAAAGGACTTTGGGGAACTAGTGTTGGTGGTTCTGAGACATTGACATCTGACCTTCCATTGCCTGAATCGGCATTTCCAAGTCAACTTGAAAGTACTGAGTCGAGTACTATTTCTCTTTCATTTTGTAAAGGGGAGATATGTAAGTTAAACGGGGAGAAAATAGATCCTGTAACGGCAATTCAAAATATTGAAGAAATGGCAGGGAAATTTGCTATTGGACGAGATATTCATGTAGGTGATACCATTATTGGAATTAAAGGACGTGTGGGGTTTGAGGCTGCAGCGGCTGGTATTATCATAAAAGCACATCATACATTGGAAAAGCATACCTTATCAAAATGGCAATTACATTGGAAAGAGCAATTAGGTACATGGTATGGTATGTTTATTCATGAATCTCAATATTTTGAACCAGTTATGCGAAATATTGAGACTTTCCTTGAAGCTACGCAAGTCAATGTAACTGGTACTGTAACGATAGAATTACATCCATATCGTTTTGTTGTACAGGGTATCACTTCAAAGCATGATTTAATGAATTCTGATTTCGGAGAATATGGAGAAGTCAATAAAAATTGGAGTGGGAATGATGTGAAAGGGTTTACTAAAATCATGGCAAATTCTATGCAGATATTTAATCATGTAAACAAAAATGAATTATGATAAAGGTTGGAATAATTGGAAGTGGTGGATATGTTGCAGGCGAGCTTATTCGTTGTCTTGTTCATCATCCAAAAGCTAAGATCGATTTTTTATATAGTAACTCTCAATCAGGACGCTGGATTAAGGATGTTCATGATGATATGTATGAATTCGAAAATCTCAAATTTACGAATGAGATTAATGAGAAGGTTGACCTTGTTTTTTTGTGCTTAGGCCATGGGAATTCAACTCAGTTTTTACTTGGAAATTCATTTTCAAGTCACACTAAAATAGTTGATCTGAGTAATGACTTTCGATTAAATAATAAGGCTAATTTTCAAAGCAAAAATTTTGTTTACGGATTAGTAGAGTTGAATAAAGAGAAGATTAAAAATGCACAACGAGTTGCAAATCCCGGTTGTTTTGCAACGGCAATTCAGTTAGGGTTATTACCCCTTGCAGCTGCCAAATTGATTGAAAATGATATTCACGTGAATGCTGTGACAGGTGCTACAGGTGCAGGTCAGTCGTTAAGTATGACATCACATTTTAGCTGGAGAAATAACAATGTGTCAATTTATAAGGCATTTAAACACCAGCATCTAAATGAGATTATAGAGAGCATTGTTTCTTTACAAGAGGAGTTTAGTAATGATGTTAATTTTTTACCCGTTCGGGGAGATTTTACTCGTGGAATATTTGCTTCAATTTATATGAAATGCGACCTAAATGAAGATGAATTGGTCAATTTATATAAGACGTATTATAAAGATGCACGTTTTACTTTGATTAGCAGCAATACAGTTCATTTAAAACAAGTGGTCAATACTAATAACTGTTTAATACAGGTTCAGAAAATTGATGATAAAGTACTAATCACTTCTGTAATTGATAACCTCTTAAAAGGAGCTGCTGGTCAAGCTATCCAAAACATGAATCTCATGTATGGACTAGAGGAAAGTACAGGACTGAATTTTAAAGCGAATTACTATTGATTATGAACTTATTTAATGTTTACCCACGATTTAATATTACACTTTCTAAAGCGGAAGGTGTATATGTGTATGACGAAAATGATGAGTCATATTTGGATTTATATGGAGGTCATGGAGTGAATTCCGTAGGACATTCCCATTCAATATATACGCAAAGATTAAAAGAACAAATTGATCGAATTGCATTCTATTCAAATTCGATTGAAATGCCCCTTCAGGAAGAATTGGCAAGGAAATTATCTTCTCAAAGTGGTTATCCAAATTACAATTTGTTTTTGTGTAATAGTGGGGCTGAAGCGAATGAAAATGCGATTAAGTTAGCTTCTTTTAGCACGGATAGAAAGAAGGTTGTAGCTTTTAAAGGAAGTTTTCATGGACGAACGTCAGCAGCACTTAATGTTACTGATAATGTGAGCTTATCAGCTTCTGTTAATCAGAATAATTTCCCAGTTGATTTTATAGAGTTAAATAATAAAGGACAATTAGTAGATGCATTAAAGAAAAAGGATGTTTGCGCTGTTATTGTTGAAGGTATCCAAGGCGTGGGAGGCTTAGACTCTTTATCAGAAGATTATTTTTCCTTTTTGGAACAAAATTGTAAGGAGCATGGTGCTTTATTAATCCTTGATGAAATACAAAGTGGATTCGGTCGGTCAGGGAAGTTCTTTGCTCATCAGTATGCTAACATTGAAGCTGACATTATTACAATGGCAAAGGGAATGGGAAATGGTTTTCCTATTGGAGGCTTATTAATTAATCCAAAAATTAAGGCTAAAAATGGAATGTTGGGAACTACGTTTGGAGGAAATCACTTAGCATGTACTGCAAGTATAGCAGTGTTAGAAATTATTCAAAAGGAGAGTTTATTGAATAATGTTAAACAGATAAATAAGCACTTGTTAAAGGAATTAAAGCAGTTCAATGATATTAAGGAGATTAAGGGAAAGGGACTAATGTTGGGCATTGAATTCGATTTTCCGGTGAAAGAAATGAGAATAAACTTGCTAAGTAAATATCACATTTTTACGGGAGCTTCAGCAAATCCAAACCTATTACGAATTCTTCCTCCTTTAGGAATAACAGTAAAGGAAATAGCCCCCTTTATTTCAGCATTAAAAGAAATACTATCATGAAAAAATTTACATCTATAAATGATGTTGAGAACCTGAACGAGCTAATTGCTCTTTCTGAAAAGGTCAAGCAAGCGCCTTTTGATTTTAAATCAATTGGAAGAAATAAGACAATAGGATTGCTTTTCTTCAATTCGAGCTTAAGAACACGATTGAGTACTCAAAAGGCAGCAACAAATTTAGGAATGACTGTAATGGTTATGAATATTAATAATGATGGTTGGAGTCTTGAATTAGAAGATGGAACCAGAATGAATGCCGATACACAAGAACATATTAAAGAAGCGGCAGGTGTCATTTCTCAGTATTGTGATGTTATTGGAGTTCGAAGCTTTGCTTCACTGAAGGACAGAATAGGAGATTATGAAGATGAAATAATTAACAAATTTATCAAGTATACTACAGTTCCTGTTATTTCTTTGGAAAGTGCAATTCTACACCCTTTACAGTCTTTAGCAGATGTAATCACAATAAATGAGAATAAGACAAATAATAAAACTAAGGTTGTACTGACCTGGGCTCCGCACCCTAAAGCTTTACCGCAGGCTGTTGCGAATTCATTCGTAGAATGGGTGCGTGAAACAGAAATGGAATTGATTATTACTAACCCCAAGGGATTTGATTTGGCCACTCGATTTACGGATGGAATCAAGGTGATGCATGATCAAGATATAGCCTTAAAAGAGGCTGATTTTGTGTATGCTAAAAACTGGTCATCTTATGATGATTATGGTAGAATAGGAATTGAGTTCGATGATTGGACGATAACTGAGGAAAAAATGAAATTAACCAACAATGGAAAGTTCATGCATTGTTTACCTGTGCGTCGAAACGTAGTAGTGAGTGATGAGGTTATAGATTCTACAAATTCTTTAGTCCTTGAACAGGCCAATAATCGAACGTATGCGGCGCAAACCGTTTTATTAAAAATGTTACAAGATGAAAAGTAAGATATCTATCGTAAAAATAGGAGGGAATATTATTGATGATCCATATGCACTAAAGACGTTTATTAGTGATTTCGCGAAAATAAAGCATCCGAAAATTCTAATTCATGGAGGAGGAAAAATCGCAAATCGACTTAATGAAGAGTTGGGAATTAAAACAGTTATGAATGAGGGGCGTCGAATTACATCAGCTAAGAATCTTGATACTGTAATAATGGTATATGCAGGTTTGATAAATAAGAGAATAGTAAGTGCTTTACAAGGGCAGGAATGTAATGCGATTGGATTGTCTGGAGCTGATGCGAATTGTATACAGGCTTCAAAACGATCTGTACACCCTGTAGATTTCGGATGGGTTGGAGATGTTAAGTCGATTAATCAATCAACAATCAATTTGTTTTTAAGAGAAGGTATAACACCTGTTTTTTGCGCAATTAGTCACGACGGAAATGGACAGTTACTAAATACAAATGCAGATACAATTGCTTCAGAAATTGCTATCTCAATGAGCAACGACTATGATACAGAACTGATTTATTGTTTTGAGAAAAGTGGTGTTTTACAAAATGTGAATGATGATGATTCAATCATTCAAAAGATCAATACAAAGAAGTATTTAGAATTAAAAACAAAAAGAATCATTAATAAAGGCATGTTGCCAAAAATGGAAAATTGCTTTCATGCGTTAAACAACAATGTATCAAAAGTAATCATTGGTAACTCTTCAGTCATTAACAATGATGAAAAGTGTTCCATTTTAACCTTATAGTATGAAAGACGAAATGATGCTAAAGGCAATTGAGTTATTAACAAAGTTGATTGAGACACCCTCTTTTTCCAAGGAAGAAGAGGAAACAGCCAAAATTATTGAAGACTGGTTTTTAGAGTTTGAAATAGAATGTAAACGTAATGGAAATAATGTGTGGGTCACAAATAAATACTATGATACGAAGAAGCCAACAATATTATTGAATTCTCACCATGATACGGTAAAACCAAATAAAGCTTACAGAAACAATCCTTTTGAGGCAAAGGTTGAAAAAGGAAAACTTTATGGTTTAGGGAGTAATGATGCGGGAGGAGCTTTGGTTGGGTTGATGAGTTTATTTGTTCATTTCTATAAACAGAAGGACCTAAAATATAATCTTTTATTTGCGGGAACTGCTGAGGAAGAAATATCTGGTATAAACGGTATTTCAAGCATCCTTAACCTAATGCCTCCAATAGATTTTGCTGTAGTTGGAGAGCCTACAGAAATGCAATTGGCGATTAGTGAAAAAGGATTATTGGTCATAGACGCCTATGCTACAGGAGTTTCTGGACATGCTGCTCATGATAATACCGAAAACTCGATTTATAAGGCACTAAGAGATATCAGTTGGATAGAGAGTTATAGCTTTCCTAAAACTTCAAGCACTTTGGGGAAAGTAAAGATGAGCGTAACACAAATTAATGCTGGTACGCAACACAATGTCGTTCCCGCAGATTGTCATTTTGTGATTGATGTAAGGGTGAATGATGTCTATCAAAATCAAGAAATATTTGAGATTATTAAAAAGCATACGGGATGCCATATGAAGGCTCGCTCGTTTCGATTAAATTCTTCTTGCATTGATTCAAATCATCCAATTGTAAAAGCGGGAGTAAGTTTAGGAAGAGAAACTTACGGTTCTCCAACGATTTCTGATCAAGCATTATTGACTTGTCCTTCATTAAAGTTGGGGCCTGGAAAGTCATCTAGATCGCATAGTGCGGATGAATTCATTTTGCTTTCAGAAATCAAAGAAGGGATTAGCCTATATATTGACATATTTAATGAAATACTTTAAAGAATAATACCATGAAACTTTGGGATAAAGGATATACTACAGATAATTTAGTTGATCGATTTACAGTCGGAAAAGACCGTGTGTTAGATTTACAACTTGCAAAGCATGATGTTGCAGGAAATATTGCTCATGCTAAAATGTTGCATAAAATTGAAATATTGACGAAAAGTGAGCTTGATTTAATTTTAGAAGGACTAGCACAAATTCAGACTACAATTGATAATGAAACATTTACAATTGAAGAAGATTTTGAAGATGTTCATAGTAAAGTTGAATTTGAACTTGTACAACGGATTGGCGAAGCGGGTAAAAAAATACACACAGCACGTTCTCGGAATGATCAAGTTTTAGTTGATCTACATTTATATACGAAAGAGGAGATAGATACGATAAAGGGATTAATTAAGACCTTATTTGATACTTTGATTGATTTGAGCGAACAATATAAGGAGGTGCTTATTCCTGGCTATACGCATATGCAAGTAGCAATGCCTTCTTCATTCGGATTATGGTTTTCAGCATACGCAGAGAGTTTAATTGATGATATTACTTTGTTGAATGCAGCATACAAAATATGTGATCAAAATCCGTTGGGATCTGCGGCGGGATATGGTTCTTCTTTTCCAATAGATCGAACAATGACAACTGAGTTATTAGGATTTGAAAGTATGAAATATAATGTGGTCGCCGCTCAAATGAGCAGAGGAAAGATAGAGAAAACGACTGCTTTTGCTATTGCTTCTGTGGCAGGAACGTTATCTAAGCTTTCTGCTGACGTATGTTTGTATATGAGTCAGAATTTTAATTTTTTAGGTTTTCCTAAGGAGCTTACTACTGGGTCAAGTATTATGCCGCACAAACAGAATCCAGATGTTTTTGAGTTGATGCGAGCGAAGTGCAACAAGCTTCAAAACATGCCCTCTGAAATTATGATGATCACGAATAATTTAACCAGTGGTTATCATAGAGACTATCAATTGCTTAAAGAGAATCTAATGGAAGGTATAAATACCCTAAAGGATAACTTAGAAGTTTGTGATTTTATGTTAAGACATGTTATTATCAATAAAAATATTCTCAATAACGAAATCTATGATTATTTATATAGCGTAGAAGAGGTAAATAAACTTGTTCTTAAAGGTGTAAGTTTTAGAGAAGCATATCAAAAGTTAGGGAAGGAAATATTAGACGGAAATTTTACTCCAGAAAAAGTAGTGAATCATTCTCATGAAGGAAGTATTGGTAATTTATGTTTAGATAAAATTATAGCTAAATTTAAGCTCAACTATTGATTCTGAAATATTGGATTGAACGAAGGTTTAATAGCTAGTAGTATAGTTATGTAATAATTGCAATCAAGGAAATTAGGACAATAGTTTTTTGTACACACTACCCCCTTTTTATAGGGCTTCACTAAAAAAGAAGTAATGAAAAACATAATTTTATTGACTGGTCTAATTATTCTAGGGTCTTGTAATGAAAACAACCCCAATATCGAGTCCAATATTTCAGAAACACTCAATACTGATTTTACAAAGTATGTTAACCCTTTTATTGGAACAAGTAAAATGGGGCATGTTTTTCCTGGAGCGACGGCACCTTTTGGAATGGTGCAGTTGAGTCCACAAACGAACTTTGAGGTGATGTTTAAAGAGGATGGTGGGTATAACAGTAAGACATATGAATATTGTGCGGGGTATCAATATCAGGATTCAACAATAATAGGGTTTTCTCATACAAACCTTAGTGGAACTGGGCATTCTGATTTAGGAGACTTTCTAATTATGCCAACCACAGGGGATTTAATATTAGATCCTTTAAAGACGGAAAGAGGAGAAAAAGGGTTTTACTCAAAGTATTCACATGCTACAGAAAAAGCATCCCCTGGTTATTACAAAGTAGATTTAGAAAGTTATAATATTAAGGCAGAATTAACGGCAAGTGAGCGTGTTGGTTTTCATCAGTATACGTTTCCAAAATCCGATGATGCACATATTATTTTGGATATGGTTTACAATATTTATCATCATGAGAATAAGAATGTATGGACCTTTATTCGTGTGGAAAATGATTCGTTAGTAACTGGTTATAGACAAACAAAAGGATGGGCAAGGGATAAAAAAGTGTTTTTTGCAATGAAATTTTCAAAAGCCTTTAAGAGCTATGGTCATAAGAAATATGAAAAAGTGAAGTATGATGGTTTTTACCGAAATTTCAATCAGCAAGAGAATTTTCCCGAGATGGCTGGAAAAGATATTAGAGTCTATTTTAATTTTGATACGCAAGAAAATGAAAAGATCAATATTAAATTTGCGTTGTCTTCTGTTAGTTCTGCAGGCGCTCTGAAAAATCTAGAAGCAGAGGTTTCCCATTGGAGCTTTGATAAAACTCGAGAAGAAACTAAAGCTAAATGGAATAAAGAGCTATCAAAAATTGAAGTATCATCCTTAAATGATAGTGATAAAATAAATTTCTATACTGCGATGTATCATACTAATTTATCGCCAATATTGTATGAAGATGTGGATGGTCAATATCGAGGTTTAGATCAAAATATTCATCAATCGGACCAGTTTACAAATTACAGTGTTTTTTCACTTTGGGATACTTATAGAGCTTTACATCCGTTGTTTAATATTACTCAGCCTCATCGAAATAATGATATGATAAAATCAATGCTGGCACATCATGATGAAAGTGTACACAATATGTTGCCTATTTGGAGTCATTATGCAAATGAAAACTGGTGTATGATAGGGTATCATGCAACTTCTGTAATTGCTGATGCAATGGTCAAAAATGTTGGCGATTTTGATAAAGAAAGAGCTTTAGAGGCTTCAGTGAATACTGCTAATGTGCGTTATTTTGATGGTTTAGGTGATTATATAGATTATAAATATGTTCCTGATGATAAAAGTCATTCTTCAGTATCTAAAACATTGGAGTATTCATATAATGATTGGTGTATTACGCAAATGGCAGAAGAGGTTGGTAGGACTCATACGCAAGATGAGTTTGAAAAACGGGCTGAATATTACAAAAATGTTTATGATTCAAAGATTGGTTTTATGAGACCGAAATTGACAGATGGAACATTTAGAGAAAATTTTGACCCGATGGATACTCATGGACAGGGTTTCATTGAAGGGAATGCATGGAATTATGGATTATATGTCCCACAAAACATTGATGAGATGATATCATTAATGGGAGGAAAGGAAAAGTTTAGTAATCATTTGGACTCCTTATTTACGATTGATATCGAGGAAAAATATATTGCTAAACATGAGGACATTACTCGAGATGGAATTATTGGAAATTATGTTCATGGAAACGAACCAGGACACCATATTCCCTATTTGTATAATTGGACTGGTCACCCAGAGAAAACACAAGAACGAGTTCGAATGATTATGAAGACTATGTATGCCCCAACAGTGGACGGACTTTGTGGTAATGACGATGCTGGACAAATGAGCGCATGGTATATATTTAGTTCTTTAGGGTTTTATCCTGTAACTCCCGGGTCTCCTTATTATGCGTTAGGAAGCCCACTAGTTGTGAAAGCTACATTGCATTTAGATAATGGAAATAAGTTGATAATTAAAGCTAAGAACCAAAGTGAAGAGAATGTATACGTACAAAGTGTTATTATTAATGGTGTAAAGCATACAGGCACATTACTTTCTCATCAAGATATTATGCGAGGAGGCGAAATTGTTTTTGAAATGGGAAATCAACCGAATTAGTATATTATACAATAAAAATACAGATGCTTTTCGGCTATAAAACAACGATTTCTACACGACGATTGGATTGTTCCTCTGAACTTGTTTTAGGTTTAGCATATATTGGTTTAGTATTTCCATATCCAACGGAGGATAAACGAGATTTGTCGATACCATTATCAATAAGGTATCTCATTACTCGTTTAGCACGAGCTTCGGAAATTTTTTGGCCTGCATGTGTGTTTTTCCCAAGTGCAAAAACATGTCCTTGAATTTCGATGTTAAGGTTTGAATTTAACGCTAGGAAATCTTTGAGACGATTTAATTTTGGAAGGGAACTTTTTGTGAATTCACTGGTTCCTGGAGTAAATTCAATTTCCTCGATTTGCTTAGATGTTCCACTGGATATTTTGTCCATATATATTTCAACTTCTTTATCTTTAAAGGAGCTGATTTTTTCTACGCGATCATTGAAGAAATAACCGTCAGAGTCACATTTAATTGCTAATTCACAGTTCTTATCAACGTTAAATAAAAATTCAGAACCAACGTAACTTCCCGAAATTGAACTTCTACCATTTAGAGTAACACTTGCAATAAGTGGAAGATTGGTTTTTCGATCTTTAATTACAATTCTAAAAGTTGTCGCAAAGTCATCATTTCTACGATCAACAATTTTTGATTCAGATACTATAGGCACGGAAGGCATAAATTTCCAGTCTAAATTTAATTTATCCTTTACCCCTTTTTCTGTAACAAATAAAACTTGAATTTTCTTTCCTTTATTCAATGGTAGAGAGTACAAAGTTCCACCACCAATTTCATAATTAAGTCCAACTTTAGTTTGATCTTTAGTTAAGTATAAACGTTTTATTTCAGCAGCTCCAGAACTAATTTCCCCGCAAATATCATTTTCATATTGCTTAAAAATGACCATTTGTAAAAAACCGCTTTCCTTGGATGCATCGAAGGTTATCTCACCATCTTGTTCTGAAATGAATGAAATCCAAATAAAATTTCCCGAATTAATCTCAGCTAATGCTGGGTAAGACTCAAGTGTTTTTTTGTCTGCGTTTTTTCCTGTAAATTGAAGTTGATAATTACCATCATCAAATATGTTAATGGCACCAGTACACGAATTTAACGGAATCGTATTAAGCCCTGAGTTTTGTGCGAAAGTAGTTGAACACAACAGGGTAATAATTAATATAAAAGATAGTTTTGTCATGGTTAGAGTGCGAATTTAAGTAAAGGTTTGCTAAATCGCTTTATTAGACACATAAGGATATGTGCGGAACTCGTTGAGCTTATTAATATAAAAGATACTTTTGTCATGATTAGAGGGCGAATTTAAGTAAAGATTTGCTAAATCGCTTTATTAAACATATACGGATATTATTATTGTGAATACTATTTATTCAAAAATTGGACCAGAAAAACTAAGGGAGTTGGTAGATCTATTTTATGATCGTGTGTTTATTTCTGAAATTTCTCATCTATTTAAAACCGATCACTCTTTAATAAAAGACAAGCAATATATGTTTTTAACTCAATTTTTGGGAGGACCACAATTATACTCCAATACGTATGGTCATCCTAAAATGAGGATGCGGCACTTCCCCCATGAAATTGACGAGAATGCTATGAACGTATGGCTAAAATGTATGAAGGAAGCAATACAGGCTTCGGGTATTGATGAAGATTTAAAAGAGCCCCTATACAATTGTTTCCCAAAATTGGCGGCACATATGAAAAATCGTTAATCTAATGTGATTCCAAGCTTGCCTAGACTATGAATGCGAATATGAAGCTGCTCTCCTAAAGGTTGAATTGTTCTGATATCAATCTTTGTAATACTACCATTCATTGTTACTCCCTCGTCGAGTTCCATGTTTAAACTTGAATCTAGTTCTTTTTTCATTGATTCAAGATGAGGTCTAAGATCCATTGCGGCTTGTTCTCTTAACATTGTTGTGATTTTCTTATCGAACATCCATTTTGCGCCTTTGATCAAAGCACTTTTGGTATTAATATCAAAGGTTAGATCTGGAAAAGAAATAAATTGTTTTTCTGGATCAAATACTGGTGTTCCTGTCAAATATAGGGTTCCAGATTTGTCTCCAGAAAAATCAACTTTTATATTCATTTGACTGTTATATGCACCATGTATAGAAATATCTCCAAAAATGATTTCTTTTCCTTTTAAATCAAGTTTTTGCCCTTTGATTTCACGGGTTAAAATTGCGCTTAATGAGTCATAGTTCGTAAATATATCCATTGTTATATCAAAACCATTTCGGTCTTTATAGGTTGATAATTTGGGTAATTCCGACGGGTTTTGGTTTGATGGTTGGGAAAGTACTTTTGGTTGTGCTTTTAAAATTGCGTTGAAATATGCCGTGTCTCCTTTGTAACGAATCTTACCCATTGACATTCCTAATGGATTTAACTCTAAGAAGCCATAGCCTTCAAGATCTGTAGGTTCCCATAATAGTTTCCATGTTTCTTCGACTTCAGATTTTAAAGAAACGGCAGAAATTTCATCGTCAATGACAGTTTCTAGTTCTTTTAGAGCAACAGTAACCTCTTCTTCAATTTGTGACGTAGCATCGTATTCGAATACACTAATTTTACAAGGTGATTTGGCTTTTACCTTTTTTAAAGTCGTTTTAGATTTTAAAGAATAGTCTTCAGTAATTCCGATTTGGGTAGAATACCCAACATGTACTTTTCGCATCGGTTCTCCAACGCCACAAGAAGCATAAATACGAGGTGTAATACAATATGGGTCACTTGCGAACAAGTCGCTACAAGCTGCACAATAGTTGATCCATAAAGAGTATTTACCATCTACATCGAATAGTAGTTTATCACCAATACCTTTAAATTCAATTGGACTCCGAACGAATTTGTATTTAAAACTTACTCCATCACATTGTTGCTCATTTCCTCGAAATACTTTATCTAATTCAGCATCCGTCTGGTCAAAATATGGTTTAAGATTAACCTTTATTGGAATCTTAATCATAGATGCTGGGGATTCAGATACTTTATAGTCTTCTTGTACAATAACTTCTGGGGCTACAGGTTGGATGCTTCCGCAAGCACTTAGGATAAGTGTTAAGAAGGAAAGGTAGATGAAGTACTTCATGGTTTTACTAAGTGTAGTTTGTTAGGGTAAAAATAAGAAAGGCTCTTCATTTGAAGAGCCTTTCTTTGATAAAGTTATTCACTAAGCCAATACAGCAAGAGAATCGTTAAAAGTTTCACTTGGGCGCATTGCTTTTGTCGCTTTTTCAGGGTCAGGAAAGTAATATCCATCGATATTCATAGCTTGTCCTTGAACGTTGTTAAGCTCTGCAACAATTTTAGTCTCATTTGAGGATAATTGCTCCGCTAGTTTACTGAAATGTGCTTTCAAATCAGCATCTTCATTTTGTGAAGCAATAGCTTGTGCCCAGTAAAGTGCAATGTAAAAATGACTCCCGCGGTTGTCAAGTTCATTTACTTTTCTAGAAGGTCCTTTTTTATTATCTAATAATTTTTCAGTTGCTTCATCTAGCGCATCAGCTAAGATTTTTGCCTTTTTATTATTGAATTTTTCACTGAGGTGTTCCAATGAAACAGCAAGGGCTAAAAATTCTCCTAATGAGTCCCAACGAAGATGATTTTCTTCTTCAAATTGTTGAACGTGTTTTGGGGCAGAACCACCGGCACCTGTTTCAAACAATCCTCCACCATTCATTAAAGGAACAATGGAAAGCATTTTTGCCGAAGTTCCCAATTCTAAAATAGGGAAGAGGTCTGTTAAGTAATCACGTAGTACATTTCCAGATACAGAAATTGTGTCTTCGCCATTCTTGATACGATTTAAGCTGAACAATGTCGCTTCCACAGGAGACATAATTTGAATATCAAGTCCTGTTGTATCATGATTTGGTAAGTAGGCTTTCACCTTTTTTATTAACTCAGCATCGTGAGAACGATTTGCATCCAACCAGAAAATTGTTGGTGAACCTGTTGCTCGTGCACGATTCACTGCTAATTTCACCCAGTCTTGAACCGGAGCGTCTTTTACTTGACACATTCTCCAGATATCACCCTCTTCAACAGAATGTTCAATTAATATTGATCCATTGTTGTCTACCACTCGAACAGAACCGTTTTCGGTCATCTCAAATGTTTTATCGTGTGAACCGTATTCCTCTGCTTTTTGAGCCATTAAACCAACATTAGGAACAGTTCCCATAGTTGTTGGGTCTAATGCCCCATGTTCTTTACAAAAGTCAATCACTACTTGATAGATTCCAGCATAACTGCTATCTGGAATAACTGCTTTTGTGTCTTGTTGTTTTCCTTCAGCATTCCACATTTGTCCAGATGTTCTAATCATCGCTGGCATTGAAGCATCGATAATAACATCACTAGGGACATGTAGATTTGTAATTCCTTTGTCAGAATTTACCATTGCAACATCAGGGCCATTTTTATAGCAAGCATCAATATCTGCTTGAATTTCCGCTTTTTGATCTGCTGGTAATTCCTCAATTTTAGTTAATAAATCTCCAAAACCATTATTTACATCAACTCCTAATTCGTCAATTACCGTTGCATGTTTTTCAAAAACATCTGCGAAGAATACACGAACTGCATGACCAAAAATAATTGGATCTGAAACTTTCATCATTGTCGCCTTCATATGAAGGGAGAACAATAAATCATTTGCTTTTGCATCAGAAATTTGTTCTTTCAAGAAAGCAATTAAAGCGGTCTTACTCATTACCGTACCGTCAATGATTTCTCCTGCAAGGATTGAAAGACCATCTTTTAATATTTTTGTTTCTCCGGTTGCAGAAACAAACTCAATTTTCACTGTACTTGCATCAGCAACAGTGACAGATTTTTCGTTTGAAGCGAAATCTCCAGATTGCATGTGAGCAACATGTGATTTGGAAGTGTTTGACCAAGATCCCATTGAATGCGGATTCTTTTTGGCAAATTGTTTTACTGCTTTTGGAGCTCGTCTGTCCGAGTTCCCTTCACGTAAAACAGGGTTTACAGCACTTCCTTTTATTTTATTGTAACGAGCTTTTATTTCTTTCTCAGCTTCGTTTTGTGGTTCTTCTGGATAATCTGGAATTGCATACCCATCGTCTTGTAACTCTTTAATTGTTGCCGTCAATTGTGGAATTGATGCACTAATGTTTGGGAGTTTAATAATATTTGCCTCGGGGCTTTTTGCCAATTCTCCTAATTCAGATAATGCATCAGGAATGCGTTGTGACTCAGATAAGTTTTCTGGAAAATTTGCGATAATTCGTCCTGCGAGCGAGATATCTCTGGTTTCAACAGTGATCCCTGCCGTTTGTGTAAATGATTGAACAATTGGAAGAAAGGAATACGTTGCTAACGCTGGGGCCTCATCCGTCTTTGTATAAATGATCTTAGACATATTAATATCGCTTGATGGATTAATAAAACACGGAATTTCCCGTGATGTTTCTGAGGACAAAAATACGCTTTGATCAAGAAAATGTCAACCCGAAGAGGATGATTTTTTAAGGGCTGAAAATTCAGCTTAGACTTAAAACTTTTCGTTGATGAATGTAATGAGTTTTTGAACAGCACGAGCACGATGACTAAACTGGTTTTTTTCTATCAAGGTCATTTCTGCAAATGTTTTACCACAGTTTTCAGGTTCAAAAATTGGGTCATATCCAAAACCATTTGTTCCTTTTTTTTCTTCACGAATATGTCCATTTACGATTCCTTCGAATTCATAATTTTCACCATTAATTCTAAGGGCTATTACGGTTTTAAATCTAGCAGTACGATCTTTTTGATTCTTTAATTTTGATAAAACCAAGTTCATGTTGTTTTCATCGCTTCGATCTTCTCCAGCGTATCTTGCTGATTTTACCCCGGGTTCACCAGATAGCGCTTCAATTTCTAACCCTGTATCATCTGCAAAACAATTTAGTTGAAAGTGATCTACTATGTAATCGGCTTTTTGATTTGCATTTCCTTCGATAGTGGGGCAGGTTTCAGGAATGTCTTCATGAAGATCAATATCATTTAACGTCATTACCTCAAAGTTGTCTGGTAAAAGAGCGGCTATTTCTCGGGCCTTATTTTGATTGGAGGTAGCGAATATAAGTTTCATACGTTTAATAGCTTTTTGTAATTAGGGTAATTTGCATTTACAGAATAGCATGATTTTATTTTAACATAAGCATTCTTACCTAATTCATTTCTGAGTGATTGGCTTTCTATTAATTTAATTAGATGTGTTTTCCATTCATCTGATGTGGTGCATAAGAACCCATCTTTTCCGTGGGTAACAATGTCTGAATTAACACCGATAGGGGATATTATTGGGGCAATCTCTAATGCCATATATTGAAGTGCTTTAAACCCACATTTTCCTTTGGCCCAATGTGTTTCATCTAAGGGCATAACACCAATGTTAAATGTCGATAAATCCGAAATCTCAGATGCTTTATCCCAAGGGCAAAACACCAATGAATTTAAAAGATAATTTGGCGAATGATTGGAAATTACTTTAAAAATGAAGTCATGTGTTTTTTCTAGTTCTTGTAAAATGGGAACGATTGAATCTAAGTAATGTAAGGTCGTGTGCGTTCCTGTCCATCCGATTACGGGAATGTTTTTTTTATGATCACTTTTTTCATTGTGCACGTTTTCGAGATCAATGGTTGTTGGTACTATCGAAACATGTTGATTATATTTTTTTGCCCATTCTTTCAAGAATGGATTTCCAACAGAAATATGTTTAGCCCATTTAGCAATTTTTTTTACTTTTCCATAGGTTTTAAGTCGGTGAAACTTAGCGTTTGATTGACTATAGTTGGGCAGCCAAATCGCATCATCGAAATCATATATGTATGGCTTACGAATGACCTTCGCAATTATCCATTCAAAAATGGGAGGTCCGATCATAGATGCTTCACGATGTATGAATACAACATCTGCTTTTCGGATAGAAAACAATAGAATAAATCGTTTCCAAAACGAAGCTAAAATTCCAAATGCTTTTTTGAAAAAAGTTCCATTCTTATATAGTGATTCCCATGTCGTATCAGATAAAAAAGGGTGAAACTCAATGGTGTTCCCTTCCTTTTTTAATCGGTCGATGTACTGCTCAAAACGAAAACGTTGAGAAGGTGCTTTTCCTTGCGGGTAGGGAGCGAGTATATAAATTTTCTTAGGCATCTATTGCTTTATAAACACTAAGATAGCGTCTGATTCCTTCAGAAAGTGAAAAGTAGTCATTTGCTCCTTTTTTTATTCCTTCAATATCAAACTTATGTGATTCGGTAAATGCATTACGATAACTTTCATCTGTAAAGTCATCAATAACAATTCCTGCTTTATATCGTTCCACAATTTCATCAGTATCTCCAACACCAGAATTACATACCAATGGAATTCCCATGGCCATAATTTCTCCTTGCTTCGTTGGGGAAGATGCTTTTTTTGAATAGCTTGCTCGAATGAAGAAGATGGAGCTGTTAAATATTGAGATGTGCAATGGAACGTCTTTATGAAGTGCTGAGGTAATCACGATTTGATTTTCTGAGATTCCTTTTTTACTACATTCTATATGAATCATTTCCGGTGATTCACCTGAAACGAACAGAAATTTAGCCTTTGAGTTATTTTTTTTAAGAATTAAGAAATAATCTAACATTTCATCTAACATATACCATGTTCCAATTGACCCCACATATCCTAAAACAAAATCATCAGGATTAATTCCGAGTTTCGTTTTTAGGGAGGCTTGCTGTTGGACGGTAATTTTCGAAGGGTCGAATAGGTCCAAGTTAACGCAACAGGGAATTACTTTTATATTGGGTTTCTGAACTGAAAAAGCATCCCAAGATTCAATTTCTCTACGCCCATTTTCTGTCAATGAAATAGTATAATCAGATTCTTTAAAAAATTGAATTTCTTTTCGTTTGAAAAAATTGTAAATGCGTTTAAATATAAAGTTGTTGGTGTTCCAAATTTTCCCATCCACACGTTCATCAGCCCAAAAACCTCGCATATCAAAGACAAATTTTACGCCGTACTTCCGTTTAAGGTTTAATCCGCTTAATGCAGAAATGTAGCTACGACAATGCACAATTGAGAATTTATGTGACCGATGAAGGAACTTAACGACTTTTTTCAATCGCCTTACTTGCTTAATGGTTTTGAGTAATCCACCTTTTAGGTGATAGTCTTGCGGGTGCCAATATATATTATGTTCAGTACAAATTGATCGAATGTGACGATGGTGTGTTTTAAATCGATCTGTTTTTTCAAAACTAATTAAATGAAATTCATACCCTTCTTTTGACAGCCCAATGATATATGGTAATACCTGTGATTGCCCTAAAGGATCAGTCATTCCGTCGTATGATATGTATAGTACTTTTTTAATAGAGTTCTAAGTTGAGTATCTTAAATTTGAATTCGTTGTAATAATAATGTTTTTTAAAATTTCATGAGTTCATAAAATCCATTATTTAGAGTGAGTATCTTTCTAAATTAATTATTATTTCATCCATCGTTCGTACCACATTTGAAACATTAGTATATACCAAATTTTTACATCGTACTCCTTTTTACCCCCGAAGAATGCTTTTTTTATTTTATCAATTTCAGACCATTCAAAAATTCCTTGCTCATCAATTTTCTTTTGAGAAATATATTCTTCTACATATGGTTTAAGATCTGTGTTTAACCATTTGGCAATAGGTATTGCAAATCCCATTTTAGGACGATCCATTAGTTTTTCAGGAATGTATTTGTGAACGATATCTCTCAAAATTCGCTTTTTAACACCTTCATGGTATTTGAAATGATTTGGTAATCGTGCAGCAAACTCAATGATTCGGTGATCAAGGAACGGTTCTCTCCCTTCTAAACTAACGGCCATTGTAGATCGATCTACTTTTTGAAGAATATCATCTACTAAATAGGTTTGGTAATCAACGGCCATCATATAAGAAAGGGGAGTGTGATTATTTTTTAACTCAGTGCTTCCATAAGCGGTATCCAAAACGGAAACATCATGTTTTACGAGCCCTTGTATTTGCCCATCCGTAAATTGTTGACTTAAACTGAACATGATGCTTTGATCAGAGGGATCTTTTAATACTTGTTTTAGTTTTTCATACCTATTGTGGAAGTTGTACTTGTTCTTTAGTATTGGAATTCGATCCGAAGGAACCTTGTTCATAATTCCAGCGATTGATTTCCTAGCAAAGCCTGGGATTTTATTCAGTTTTGTGCCATAGCGTGCCATGTAGTCATATCGGTTGTAGCCAGCAAAGATTTCATCTCCTGCATCAGCACTTAACGCAACAGTTACCTCTTTTCGCGCCATTTTACTTACAAGTGTTGTAGGAATGGCTGAAGAATCCGCAAATGGTTCGTCAAAATGAAAAGGAAGATCTTTAATCAAGTCTATAGCTTCTGACTGGGTACAAGTTATTTCTGTATGGTCTGTTCCAAGATGTTTTGCAATGTCCTTGGCGTATGGAGCTTCATTTAACCCAAGGTCAGGGACGCCAATTGTGAATGTTTTTAGTTTTTCGGTTCTTTCTGCTTGTAAGATAGAAGTAACGCAAGCACTATCAAAACCCCCACTTAGAAATACGCCAACGGGAACATCAGAAACCATTCGATATTCAAAAGCAGACTTTAATAAAGTTTCAGTTTTAGTAATTGCTTCGGAATAGCTAAGGTCTAATTTGGATGCATTGTAATGATCATAGACGTTCCAATATGCAAGCTTCTCAATTTTTCTTGTTTCAAAATCTAGTGTAAGATAATGTCCTGGATTTAGTTTTTCACAATTCTCAAAAATGCAATGAGAAGATGGAATATTCCCATATTGTAAAAAGGCTGCAGCTGCATCCTTATTGATTTTCTTGTCAAAATTGGGATGTTCGTGAAAAGCTTTTAATTCTGAAGAAAATAAGAATAGTCCATCTTTCCAGTAATAGAAGAAAGGTTTTACCCCAGCACGATCTCTAATACAAACGACCTTATTTTTTTGTGTGTCGAAAAGAACGATTGCAAACATTCCAATGAATTTTTCAATACAATCTATTCCCCATTCAGCATAAGCGTGAAGAATCATTTCAGTGTCAGAGTCTCCATTAAATGAATGACCAAGTGCTAAAAGTTCACTTTTAATTTCTCTAAAATTGTATATCTCTCCATTAAAGCAAACCCATAAATGCTCAAAAGCCATAGGCTGTTTTCCATGATCAGATAAGTCAAGGATTGCTAATCGACGGTGCCCCAACCCCACTTGAGCAGATGTAGTATTGATAAGTTCCAAGCCTTCACCATCAGGTCCTCTGTGCGATAGGGTTTTTGTCATCTTTGTAAGATGCTCAAACGACGACTTCCCACGGAAGTCAATGAATCCTGTTATTCCACACATAGTTGTAAATGTAGGAACATTTTTTGTCAATTAATTGCTTAACGTTTTACAAAAATGCCTTTTAGACTATCACCAATTTTAAAGAGATTGAGAACTCCATTTAGGATCGATTTAATTCCCCTAAGTATAGGGCTCTTTTCGAGACGTCTTCTGAACATTTCATCGTCTGAAGTTTCTGAAACAAAATCTTGGTTACTTTTCCCTTTACTTGTTTTTAGCCTTGTAAAGCTATATCCACTGGTCCAGATACGTTTAGGAGTTAAATGACTCGCTTGGAAAAGAGCTTTAATGCTTTTGTTTGTGAAATAGGAGAGGTGTGTTGGATAGGTGATGACGTCATATTGTTCTTTTAAGCGATAGCGATGTATTGCATTAAAATTGGGTGTAGTGATATAAACCGCGCCTCCCTTTCTTGTTATCCGATACATTTCATCCGTTGTTTCTCTTGGGTTAATAAGATGCTCAATAACTTCTATACATACAATAACGTCAAATTGATCTTTGGGAAATTGCGCATCTTTTACATTTCCTTGGTATAGGTTTAGATCCTTTTTCTTAGCATTATTAATACATTCTTCTGAGAATTCAGTTCCAAAAACTTCCCAACCACGTTCTTTGGCTATTTCAAGAAAGTAACCTTGTCCAGCACCAATATCCAATATTTTATTTGTTTGACGGTATTTTTCAAATGAATCGAGTAGGGAATGGTATCGTTTTGCAGTAATTGGAGAGAAATAATTGGAGCGCAAAAGCTCGTCTTGATAAAAAGAGGTTAATTCATCTTCTGTTGGACGTTGAATTGTTGAAATACCAGAACATTTATCACACCGCTGCAGTGGAACGTTATTGTATCCATCAATAGGATTTGTTTCGTTGCTACCGCATATATTACAGTTGTAAGTCATAACTAAAGTTGATCGAGCAGTTGTGCTAAGACTTTCGTCTGTTCTTTGCGTGAATAAAACTGAATACGTTCTTTATTTGGTTTCAATTGACTCTCTTTTTGGAGTATTAGTTTTTCAATTGATTCAATAATTTCTTTGACAGAAGAACAAATAATGCCTAGTCCAGTATCTGTTAATGTCTCTGATACAATATCCTTATCGTCGGGATAGAGTAAAATCGGCTTTCCCATACCAACATATTCGTATAGTTTACTTGAAGGAATGCCTCGTAAATTGGTATGTGATATCATTAATAGTAAATCCGACTTCTCTTGTAATTTTAATACTTCTTCTCTTGGAATTCGATTTGTTATATTAACTTGTTTCTTAATGTTTCGGGCGAGAGAAGAAATTCGTTTTGCCTGTTTAGGATCGAAAGAAAGCCCTGGGAAATTCAGCTGAATTAGATATTTCTTTTCTAAAATAAGCGTCGAAATTGCTGTCATGAAAGCTTCAATCGGTTGCGTATCGTATAAGCTTCCATTGTAAGTAATGGTAAATGTATCACTAACGACTTTTGAAGAAGCCAAATTTTGGTTGTTTTCATAACCATTGAGCAATACGGCGAAGGGTTTGTTTACAAAATCTCCAATTTTTTTTGCGTAGTAAGGAGAGATTGAGGTAATTAATTTTGCTGAACCAACCCATTTTTTTTCACTCTTTTCTTGCAAGCGTTGAATGTAACCAGAAACCCCATTTTTTTTCCTAGGAGTAAGTTCTGTTGTATTCCAATCATCTCTGTAATCAGCTATCCATGAAATATCTAACGTTTTCTGTAAGTGATATCCAAAGAAGAATTGATTGAAAGGGTTTCCTGAAATTATAACTTTTTTTACTTCAGAGTTTTCTTCAAGCCATTTTTTAGAGAAGGTATGTAAATTGCTGTGAGGAATTGATTTTAAGCTGAAATTTTCTCGAATTAGATTTAGTACCGTAAGCGGCTTTGTTAATCGTTGAAACTTACTTCCTGATAGTTTCGTGAACATTTGATCTCTAAAGTTCGCCTTGTAAGGGAGGTAATAAACTTCGTAGTTCTCATTTTTTTCGTGACGAATCGAATTCCCTACACTTCTTAATACATCTTCTGGCTTAGAAATAGTGCGATCCCAGTTTCGTGTAACGATTGTTGGGTAATATCCATATTTGCTCAAATAGTTTGCCCATCCAAGAATTCTCTGAGCAGCGGTCAGATTACAAGGGGGGAAGAAATAGGATATTATGAGGACTTTTTTCAAAAACGAATAAGATTTGATAATATTCACTTATTTTCACACGAAAATAACGTTAATATACTAATTGAAAACGAAGAAGCTCATACTATTTACTTCTGCATATCCTTATGGATCAGGGGAAACGTTTTTAGAAACGGAGATAAGTTATTTGTCTGCTGCTTTTGATCAAGTTTTAATTGTGTCGAATGATGTTAATTCAGAAATATCCAGAGCTGTTCCAAAGAATTGTGATGTTATACGGAGGTCGGATTTTATTGGTAGAAAGGATAAGTTTAAAGCGGTGTTTTTAAGCTATAATCCAAAGATTAAGGCGGAAAAAAGAATTATTCAGGAGAAGTATAGCCTTAGACTGACTAAAGGGATTCGAAATACGATGCTGATTTCTTTGTATCGGGGGACTATGGTAAGACGCTTTTGTGAAGGAATAATGACTAAAGATGAGAAGATCGAATATACATTCTATAGCTATTGGTCAAATGATAATGCAATAGGGTTGGCTCTGTTAAAGGAGAGGTTTCCGGAAGTAAGAGCAATAACAAGGACGCATGGTTGGGATTTATATTTTGAAGTAACTCAACATGGATATCAGCCTTTTCGACATTTGTTAGGGGCGAATTTGAATATGATTTATCCGATATCAAATCGTGGAGTTAAATATTGTAAAGAGAACTGGCAGTTGAATGGGAAGAACATTGAATTGTCTCGATTAGGTGTTTCTAAACAAACGTTAAGTGTAAAAAAAACGGGTTTGTTTACTTTAGTGAGCTGCTCTAATGTAATTCCTTTAAAACGAGTTGAATTGATTCTGAATTCGCTTAAATTGATCGAGAAGAAAGTTCGTTGGGTGCATTTTGGTGCTGGTAAAGGATTAGAAGCTTTAATGCTTGAAGCGAAGAATTTACCTTCTAATATTGAAGTTCAGTTTATGGGGCATGTGCAGAATTCCTCTGTGTTGGAATGGTATCAGAATAATTATACAAGCCTTTTTGTAAATGTGAGTACAACGGAAGGTATTCCTGTTTCGATTATGGAGGCAATGTCATTTAGTATTCCTGTAATTGCGACAAATGTTGGAGGGACAAGTGAAATTGTGAATTCATCAAATGGTAAACTACTTCCTGCAAATTTATCAGCAACGGATTTAGCAAATGAATTCCTTGATTTTTTATCTAAAAGAGAGGAAGATAGAAGTTTACTTCGAGATGGGGCGTACACTACGTGGAAGGAGAACTATGATTCCGATTCTAATTACATTCAGTTCGCAAAAAGACTTTCTTTCTAACTTTCGCGATATAGTTTGAGGAGTTGGCTTACATATGGTTTAATATCGAATTGTTTACTGAACTCTTTTGCTGACTCACCCATTTTAGAACATATGTCAGGGTTCTCAAGAAGGGAAGTGATTTTATCAGCAATTGCTTTAGGTGACCGATCAGGGAAAAGGTATCCATTTTCACCATTGTTAATTAGATCTCGATTTCCGAAGCCGTCTGTACAAACAACAGGTAATCCAGCTGCCATTGCTTCAAGTAGCACAAGTCCAAATGGTTCGTAAATAGCTGTATGAAGATAAATAGTTGCTTTTTTTAAGAAGATTTCGGGATAATCTACATTTCCATGAAAGTGAACGAGTTCTTTAATTCCACAGTTTTTGGCTTGTTCGTGGAGTTCTTTTTTTAAAGGACCATCGCCTAAAATATCCAAATGCATAAATACATGTTGTTCTTTTAGAGCTTGGATTACTTGTAGAGCTAGCTTATGCCCTTTTTTTGAAACTAAACTTCCAATAATGACGGCACGTTTTTCTTTCTTGGTAGTTACGGGAGCTTGAAATTGATTAAAAGAAATAGCATTGGGAAGATGAGTTATCTTGATAGTAGGGGGTAAATTTGATTTTGCAAAGTTAAATGTGTCCTTTGAAATGGCAATCGCTTGTGTCTGCCTTCGCTTATATACTTTTAAGAGTTTTCGTTTTTCAAACTGTTCCGTAATTGTTGTTTTTAGCCCTTTCTTAAACTTATTTATTCCAGAAAACTGTCGCATGTTATCATGGAAATGAAAAAAATATTTTGCGCTTGGATAGTTAATTTCACTTAAAACAATCTCTGATTCCAATAAATGAGAATGGATTATATCAGGAGAAAAAGATTCGATCTCCTTTTGAAGTGCAGTAACATTAACTTGCGTCTTGTTTAAAATAGAGGGGATTACCTTCGAAGGGATCACCTCTCGATCAATGCCTTTTAGTAGAAAGTCATATTCATTATCAGGTCTGAAGTTTATTAGTTTAACTTTTATGTCTGGGAGTCTCGTTAGCTCTTGACAAATGTTGACAACTAGACGTTCAGCACCACCTTTATTTAGATTCGGAATGATGTGTAAGATTCTCATAATCCAAGGGAGTGTGCTATATTCGGTTGACAAATAAGGAAATTGTAGAAGTTTGATTTAGATAACTTATGAGTGATCTTAGGAGGATTTACTTCATCTATATTGTAGAAAACGTAGCCAAGTCCTTCTAATTCTTTTTCTATTTGATTGCCAATCGTATCATTTAATATTTCAACGAGAATGCTTGGTTTATTTTTTTGAATAATCGAACGCATACCCACCATAGCTTCTAATTCATGAAGTTCAACATCTAGTTTTATTAAATCGACTGGTAGTTGATTGATTTCAGACAGGTCATCAAGTCGAATGGTCTCAATTGAATAAGTGGTCTTAATTTCTTTTGGAAGTGAATGGAGGACATCTTTGTTTAGAGATGCACTGTATTGTGAGCTTGATGTCACATCGTGAAATATTGCTGTTCCTGTTTTGTCGGAAACTGCTTGATGGAAGGATGTCACATTTTTGAAATTATTTATTTCAATATTCTGTTTTAACAAATTTCTTGTTCGAATGACTGGCTCAAATGCGAATATCTTTGCGTTAGAATTGATTGTGGCAGCAAGTACAGTATATATTCCTGAATTAGCACCAATATCTAGTATGATATGACTTTTTTTACAAAGCTTTCTCCAAATGTCTAAACTGATTGGCTCCCATGAATGATCGATTCCTTTCCAAAACACTTCATTTTCAATAGTTGTGTCTCCTGGATTGTAAAGCTGAAATTTTTGTTGATTTAACTTAACGGAAAAGTTACCAATATATCGAGTGTCTTTGTAGAATCGATCTATAGGGATATTTAGTTTTCTAATAATATTCCTAGTCAATCGTTTAAGTGGGTTTAGCTTCCAGCATTGGATTAAGAAGCGATAGCCATATCTTTTCATGAGTCTAGGAATTTAGCTGTTCTTTCTTCTGATAATACGTTTAACAACTTTGCATATAAAATACACTCCTTAGAAATTGCACTATGGTTTGCTAATATATCCTCAATTTTCATGAAAATTTGCCAACTATCATCTGCTCCGCATACCACAAGCTGAGATTTTAGATCTTCGTTGTAATCAAAAAAAGAACTGGTATTTCCGGAGATACATGGAACGCCTTGGGATATACTTTCAGCACAAACTTGTCCTCCCATACCTTCGCTAAAAGTAACATGCATATTAAGCGACATTGAACCAATTAGGTCGAAAAAAACTCTATGTTCCATGAGTTCATACATCTTCTTTTTAGGGATTTTTAGATAGTCCAATTCTTCATTGTTAAACAAATGTATAGTGGCATTTTCAATCATTGAGGCGGCCATAGCCTGATTGTGAATGTTTTTTCGAAATGAATTATTCACTAAACAACCAATATTTATATCACTAGAAAGTTCTGGAACTTCTTCCTTAATGGTATTGTTTGGAAGTATTATTTCAAAACAAGGAATGGAAAATCGTTGTTGTGTGGATAGTCCTAGGCCTTTTTTAACGAATCCAAGTGATGTTATAATTCCTTTTTGACAGCAGTTAATGATTTCTGTAAATATGCCTTGTTGTTCTACATTTCCAGCAAATTCAGCAAGAAATCCATGAAAGATTACTTTTTGAGAAATATTGGAATTGAGTGAACCGCTGATGTTGAAAAAGTAACGAGGGAAACCACTGAAAATGACTTGTTTAAAATCTAATTCATTGATTGTTTTACAAAGTGAATTGAGTTCTGAATCAGTTAGAATTGAATTTGAATAAGACTGCGGGATTTCAAAAGTTGCTTTTGGAAAGAGCGATTTTGTCGCAATGTTAACGCCTAGCCAATTGTAACCAGTTGTTTGAGGGCAGATGGCAAGAATTTCACTTTTGACACGAATTTGCTCCAATTGTCCCTTACATTGATCTAGTAGGTCTTTATTGTGTCTTCGGGATATGAATGGTATTGGCATGACGATTTATGTAAGAGGTGTGTCTAAAGATACGTTTTTCGGATAAATTACATTGTTAACTACTCCCAGCTTACATCGTCTTTTAAAACCTTGGCGGGATTTCCAGCGATTAATACGTGATCTCCGAACGATGAACTTAATAAGCTACTAGTCCCTATAATGCATCCTTCTCCGGTTTTTGTAGACTTTAAAAGAGTGCTTTTTGCACCAATCCAGTTTTTTGCTCCGATGTGAACCTCCTCCAGCTTCTCTGATTTTGGAAGTAAGGTATGTAAATCGGAATCCATAATTAGTATTTCCCAAGAAAGTAGACAACCGACACCGAAGCGAATTATGTTTGAGCATATGATAGTAGAAGAAGCTGTGATTGTAAAATCATCACCTATTGTAAGCTTAGCCTTTTCATTGACAGAAATTCTGCACCCAACGCCTAAAAGGGCTCTCCCTTCAAAAATGAGTTGAGAACTAGGTTTTAAATCAATAATTCCTTTGTCTGTTTTGGAATCATAGATGCCAATTTCAAATGTTCCAAATTGAATCATTCCAGTTTGCCATTCTTTAGGCAGAATTATTTTTCCTTCTAATGATTTTAGTACATAGTTACGGGAAACATAAATGGGGAAATGCTTGGCTACTTTAAGATCAAAATGTTTGAAGTTGATTCGTAAACTGTTGCGAAAAGCGCGAATTCCATATTGGAAAATAAATAAACGATGCCGAAGCAATAGAATCGGAAGTGTAAGAATTAAACGTAGTTTTTTCTGCATTTTTAGATGAGGTCAAATGAATGAAGTATCAATTAATTCGATTTTTCTAAAAGTGTTTTATCCTCGTAACAATTTGTGAAGAATGACTTTTCTAAAGATAGTGTTTTCTTGAAAAGAAGTTTGAATCCATATTTTCTAAGTAAATACTTATGAACGCGTCTAAATTTTTTTTCCTGAAGGGTGTACTCAGTCATGTTTTTTTGTCTTAAACGTGCGAGAAAATGGAGGATGTCATTGAATACAAGGTTTTTTAGTACGATTGATAAAATCAAAGATAAGTAGAGTTTTCCACGTGTTTTTCGGTGGAATAACCAGTCTGAAACAACAATTTGACTTCGTTTCAAAAACTCATTCGGCATGCTTGCACTTCCTATGTGAATTAATTCGCTGTTCGGGTAATGATAGAACCTCATACCGGCTTTGTTAACACGCCACGCCCACTCCATGTCTTCTCCATAAAGAAAAAAGTCAGGGTCAAATTGTAGTTTTTTTGTTTCTAGTTGATTTTTAGAGCTTAGAAGAAACGCACCATTGATCCAGTTTGGGAAGGTTTCTGTTTTATGAGCTTCTCGTTGTTGCTCTGCCTTTTTTTGTTGTTTGTTTCTTCTGAGAATCCTATGGAATAGTAAAATATATAATGGGTTTGAATTTAATTCTCTTCCAATACCAGGAAAGTTTAGTCGTAATGTTTCTTGATAACTTCCATCTTCGTTGACTAAGTTTGTTCCTAGAACATATTGCTCATGGTTTTTAAGGCTTTTTAGTCTAGAAAGACAAGTGCCTAAAGTATTGGGAGCTTTTAGGACAACATCTGAATTTAAGAATAAGATGTATTTTCCAGATGCGTGTTCAAGGCCCAAATTGTTAGCACGGCCAAAGCCACTGTTGTAGTCACATTGAATCCAAATAATCTCTGGGAAAACCTGTATTAATTGGGCGTAACTTTCGTCTTCAGAATGGTTGTCTACCACAATGATTTCAAAGTCAAGCTCTGTCTCAAATTCAAGAATGGATGCTACGCATTGTTGGATAAGTTTCGGATTCTTGTAGTTAACAATGATTATGGAAATTTCCGTCTGTTTCATTGTTGTAAGGATAGCAAGAGGTTTTCTAATTCACCAATACGCTTTTTTGCACTATGATTCGAAATAATGAAGTCATGCGTTTTGTTGCTTTCTGCTTTAATTTTATCCTCATTTGATATCACTTCAAATGAATGCTCAACAAAAGATTCCATGTCATTAAAAACACTTAAGCGATCATCTATTTTAGATGGGTCGTGTTTTTCTATATTGAAGAACGTCATTGGTAGACCAAAGCTTGCAATTTCTATACTTGAATATCCTAAAGTAGAATTTCCAATGTTCATCCAACCCATTGTTATTTCATCCTTAATAATGGTCTCTTGTAAGTTAGGAACATGCCCTTTAAAATGAAGAGACTTTTCAATACCCAGAACCTTGGTGGTTTGAAGATAAAAGTCATAGATTGATTGCTCTAAATATTTCCCATAGAAATACAATTTAGCATTTGGAAGTCGTTTTAATAACGAATGAAATGCAAACAAGAACATAATTGTTGGTTGGTCAAAATTTATTCTGGAAAACACTCCAATTATAGGAGTTTCAACGTTTGGTTCGTATGTGTTCTTTCGGTTCTCAAGATCCAATATTAATGGGAAATTAAAGAACTTAAAATCTGGAGAACTAATGTGTTTGAAACTTGTTTCTTTTACATGATCCTGTTGACTCTCTATCATGGTTACGAATTGATAAGAGCGATTGGGAAGTGATTCATATGGATTTTCCATATATTGAATTCCCCAACTTAATAAATGAATGATGGTATTGGGAAATTCAGCAAAAATCTTTGGAAAACGATTGAAAGTCTCAATTTTTAAGATTGAGATAATGTCGTAGCCTAAGAGTTTTTCCCTAAGAACATTTTCAATCCTTTGATTAAGCTGTTTCTTTCGACCTAACATGGTTTGAGATCGATAGGTAAACGCATTTAATAAACGCCGTTTTCCTAAATGTTCAATTTCTGAATATAGTTCCCCATGGGAGTATGTTTCAATAGGGATTCCAAGCGCGTAAATTTGTGCTTCGTAATAGTTGTTAGATTCGTTTAATGGATAAGTACAAAGTACAGTTGGGTTGAATTTATTTTTATCGATAGCTTTTAATATTTCAAAAAGATATCGCTCTGCTCCATGTTGGGCTAAAGTATCAACAACAAATACAATGTTTTTTTTCTCCGTCATTAAAAGCGATTTATTGTTTTGATGATATGGGAAATTTGTGCTTCCGATAAATTTGAATTTAAAGGTAAGCTTAAAACTTGAGAATGAATCTTCTCAGTGATTGGGAGTGAAAGATGATGTAAAGTCGGAAAACCTTGTTGTTGGTGTGGCGGAATGGGATAGTGGATCAATGTTTGGATCCCATTTTTACTTAAATAATTTTGTAATTCATTTCGCTGTTGAGAGCGTATTACAAATAAATGCCAAGCATGGCTTTCTTCATTTTCTATTACACTAGGTAATTGGATTTTGGTTGAATTAATTTCATTTCTATATCGAAGCGACTGTTGTCTACGAGTTTCGGTTTCTGAATCTAAAGAACTAAGTTTTACCGATAAAACAGCAGCCTGAATTTCGTCCATTCGACTGTTAAATCCAAGGTGTTCATGATGATACTTTTCAGTACTTCCATAATTTCTAAGGGATTGAACAATTTTTGCAAGTTCACTGTTCTTAGTGGTAATAGCACCTGCATCGCCAAATGCACCCAAGTTTTTTCCTGGATAAAAACTAAAAGCCGCGGCATCGGAAAGTGTTCCTGCTTTTTTGTTATTGATCATTGCTCCATGTGCTTGAGCAGCATCTTCAATCAAAAGAAGGTTGTTTTCGCGCGCTATAACTTGAAGAGCATCCATTGGAGCCAATTGTCCATATAGGTGTACCGCAAGAATAGCTTTCGTTTTTTTGTTTATTGATTCGTTTAAATTGCTTGGATCCAAATTAAACGAAATTGGGTTTGGCTCAACAAGAATAGGTTTTAATCCTGCTTTTTCAATGGCCATTATCGAGGCTATAAAGGTATTCGCAGGAACGATAACCTCATCTCCGTTACTTAATATTCCAAGTGTTTTATATGCTTCAAAAATAAGAATTAAGGCATCTAACCCAGAAGCAACCCCCATTGCATGAGTAGTACCACAGTAGCTTGCCCATTCTCTTTCAAATTGAGAAAGTTGATTTCCCATTAGATACCATCCAGATTCAAGAATTTCCTTGATCCGCTCTGATATTTCAGCATTGTGCTTCTTGTTGAGTTCGCCTAATTGTAAAAAAGGTACTTCCATGGCTTTATTTGTGTAGAAGTTCGTTGAAATTGGTTAAGGTTTTACTATCTTCCATGGAATATCGTTTTCCAGATTTAGAAATATAACCAATTTGTTTCCCTGGGTTTCCAACCCAAACCGTGTGCATTGGTATATCTTTGATGATTACAGCACCTGCTCCAACCAGCGAATATGCTCCGATCGTTGAGCCTCCTACAATTGTTGCATTAGCTCCGATACTAGCACCTTCTTCAATTGTAATTTGATCAAATATATCAGGATATTGCTTTGATCTAGGGTAAAGGTCGTTTGTAAATGTCACATTTGGTCCTATAAAAACCTTATCCGAAATACGGGTTCCATCCCAAAGTTGTACACCGTTTTTAATGGTAACATCATTACCTATAACAACATCATTTTCAATAAAAATTTGAGCGCAAATATTACAATTACTTCCAATTTTTGCTTCAGGCAGTACAACCGTAAATTGCCAAATATTAGTTTTCTCACCAATATTTTTTGATTGAACATCACTTAGTGGATGAATACACTTATTTGATTCTTTTGAATTCATCATAATCTCTTATATAATCATCTTCTTTATATGATTCTGATGCCAAACAAAGAAGGACTGCATTGTGCGAAAATTTGATAGTTCTCCAATATCCTTCGGGAACAAAAATTCCTTTTTCCGGGGAGTCTAATGTATAACTTGTAATATTTCCTTTTTTGTCTTCTAGTTCAAATTCGATAATACCAGAAACGGCAACAATAATTTGTTTTAAGGATTTATGCGCGTGATTACCTCTAATTATATGGTTTGGAGTAAAATAGGTCCAGTATACGCGTTTGATCTCAAAAGGGATCAAATCTTGATATTCAGCCACGCTGATGTAGCCAATGTCAGGACGTCCAATCGATTTAAATGTGATTTCAGAAGGTTGTTGTGTCATTTCCTATCGTAAATTATTGATCGATTAGATCTCGTGTCCAATTCGCTATGTTTTCCTTTACTACTTTAGCAGGAAGCCCTGTTAACATAGACTTTTCCGCATAGTTTCCTTTTGTAACAACGCTGTTGGATGTAACAATGCATCCGTTTCCAAGTGTTACACCTTTCAATACTTTTACACCAACACCAAGCCACACCTTGTCTCCAATTATTGTGGATTCAGTATGTGTTTTTCCAAAAATTGTATGCCAATCACAGTCAGTTAAAAAAGTATCCCATGCAATAATACAGTCATAACCAATAAGCAACGAATTCTTAACCAGTATAGTGGAATTCCCTGTGATTCCTGACCCGGATTCATGTTTCCTTCCTTTAAGTTCTAGAAGTGCGTCATCATTAAGATAAATTTTTATACCGTCACCAAGGATAAATTGGTTTTCAATATTTATTTTGGAGTTCTTTTTAAGTTCTATAACTGTGGTTGCTTTTCGATGTGTCCAGCGTTCCAGGATCAATCGATCATTGATGATGAATTGAGCTCCTTTTTCTTTTGAAATTTTTATGTTAAATCGTCCTCGAAATTGAATTGCGGGGAATATTGAAAAATCATCAACATATCTGAATGTCAGATAGGTTGAACGACACCATGTGCTGAAGCGAACAGATTTCAAGTAATTCTTGTCGAACCCATATCTAGCCTTCTTTAATTTCGCCCAAAAACCCATACTACTGCTCTTTGAATTCTGTTGAGTAATTAATCATTGGACGAGTTACTCCTGGTAAAATGGTGTTGTTTCCAGCAAGAGTCTCGTTTTCAACTTCTATTGTGTGAACACCTTCTGCGTTCATGAATACGTCATGTAAGCTTGAGGCAAAAATAACGTTAAATGAGTAATGTCCAGCATTTAAAAAGTTTGCAGGCACATCTCCTGAAATTGAATAAATGCCTTTTTTTGAGTCGTTTTCTTCGCAAAGCCAAGTTCCATGGTGAAAGACAATAACCTCATCTTTAGATCGTAATTCAAATGTGAGCGCTAAGTTTTTATTTTCTGTCTTATGAAGGAAATCCATGGAAAAAGTAAACCCGCTGGAAATTGAAATTGCAGTTAGAGTATTGGATTTTGTTTCAAAGGACTTTATTTCGATTAGCTCATTCGTGAAAAGACCATTTGTTTTCTTGGGAGGAGTGTTGATTTTATGATAAAAATCAATTGCTTCCAACTGACTCCCTGAATATTGTATTTCACCACTCTTAAGAACAATTCCTTTTGTACAAAGTTCTTTAACGGCGGCAATGTTGTGACTTACAAAAAGGATTGTGATTCCTTCACGTGCAGCATCTCCCATTTTACCTAGACATTTCCTTTGGAACTCTGCGTCTCCAACCGCCAATACTTCATCAATGATTAATATTTCTGGTTCAAGGTGGGCAGCAACCGAAAAAGCGAGTCTTACGTACATTCCCGATGAGTAGTTTTTCACTGGAGTGTCAATGAACTTTCCAACACCGGAAAAAGCTACAATTTGATCGAATTTATCCTTTACTTCTTGACGAGTCATTCCAAGAATAGTCCCGTTTAGATAAACGTTTTCTCGTCCTGTTAATTCAGGGTGAAAACCGGTTCCAACTTCAAGTAATGACGCTACACGTCCATTAATTTCTATTTTTCCCGTAGTGGGTTTCGTGATTTGAGAGAGTACTTTAAGCAAGGTGCTTTTTCCTGCTCCGTTTTTACCAATAATTCCGACTACATCACCCTTATTAATCTCGAAATTTATATTCTTGAGCGCCCAGAATTGATCTACTTTACTGGATGGTTTGAATATACCAGTCAACGTTGATCGCAAGCTTGTGTCTTTTTGTTTTCCTATGGAATAACGTTTACCAAGATCACTGACTCTTATGGAAGTGTTTTCTTTCATTCCTACTATACAAAATCGGCAATTTCATCTTCTACTTTTTTGAAATACATCAACCCGGTAATAAATATGAGAACAATCATTCCAAAAGAAATATACATCAAGTTTCCAGGAGGTTCACCTCCAAAAACACTCCATCTAAAACCTTGAACAACTCCTGCCATTGGGTTTAAGTAATATATTTGAATTAGTCCTGAAGGTAACCTTTCAGAAGCCATTTCTATAGGGTAGGCTACAGGAGTTAAGTACATTCCAATTTGAACAATAAAGGGGACTATATGTTGAAAATCTCTAAATCGTACGGTTAATGCACTTAACCATATGCCAACACCTAAGGCCGCAATGATCCCTGCTAAAATGAATAATGGAGCAAACCAAACGGTTGTGGCTGGTGTTATGCCATAATAGATCATTAACACTACCATAATCAGCATAGCGATTCCAAAGTCAATTAGCCCAACAACCGCTTTTGAAAGAGGAATGATTAAACGAGGGAAATATATCTTCTTAACCATGGATTGACTTTGGATAATTGAACTTCCAGAGTTTGTCATTACATAAGAAAAATACGTCCATACGCTTAAGCCACATGCCGTAAAAATGACATGATTAGGTGCTGGTTTTATACCTGCAAACGTTCCGAATATTAGAGTTAAAATGATCAATGTCACTGCGGGCTGAACAAATGCCCATAAAAAACCGATAGTTGTTTGGGCATACCGAACTTTGAAGTCTCTCCAAGCAAGAGTTAAAAATAAATCTTTATATCTAAAAATTTCACGAAAATCAGGGAGAGTTCGCCGTTGATTTGCGTTAATAATTTTCGTCTGTATGGAATTACTGTTCTTTGCCAAATTTGATTGATAAGCCTAACAAATATAGGTGTTTTTAGAGATAAAATCGGTGAATCAATTGAATTCTATGTCGGGAGGTCGCTTTCTGTTTTTTCGTTGTTGATTGTGAGTAATATGATTAAAAATGGTAGTATCGGAGCTCTAAGACGGACAAGTACACCGAAAAGACTAGAGGTTAGTCCTGTAATGAATGCAATCAATATTGTGAATACGAAACAAAAGACTAAGAATTGATGGGTTTTAATTTTTCTGATATTTGATCGTGCTTTTCGAATGAAAAGAATGAAGAAGTAAATAAAAAGTAAGCTCTCAAATCCGTTGAGAAGAAGTGAAAGGTTTAATGATTCCCAAATTATAGGGCGAAAAATACCTGTTAAAATTGCTGCTGGAGCAACAGTTAGAAGCCCAATAGGAGTGTATTGAATTGTTCCAATGTTATAGCGGTTGGTGCCATATATTTCATTGGTAGCAAAGTCTTGTTGAATAATTGAGGCCTCTTGGAGTATTGAGTTTCCTGAAAGAAAATCTTGTTCAGATTGTGATACTAAGCTTCCGCCAAGTATCACAATCCCTAAAGTTATGATAAAGGTTCTTAGAGCTACTCTGGCACCCCGACTAATTCCGATGTTCTCAAGGGTGTGGTTTGTTATAACAATTAAAAGCGGAATCATCGTTGCTATAAGCATAATGGATCTGACGTGGTAGGCGACAAATGTGCCAACACCTATGAATAATAGGTTTTTAAATAGCTTTTTATTTTCCTTAAATAATAGGGTGAATGAATTTACTATAATTACAATTAATCCATTAAGTATGAAAGTGTCTTTGGATATTCCAGAACACCAGAAATTAACGGAAGGAACAAACATAGTAGCGAGTGCAATCCATTTTGTTTTTCCAAGGTTTAAAGAATTAACAAATAGGTATAAACGCCATGATATGCCGGCTGTGATATAAGCTATAATTAGTGTTGTTGCAAGGTAGCTTTTGAATGTTAGGAAGGATATTAGGGATATGATTTTACAAACAAAGAAGCCTTCAGGCTCTCGGTATATCCAGCTTGGAGGATATCCTGTTCTAGAATCGAAGTAAGATGAGTAAAGTTCTGGTGAGGGAGGTTGTATCAGTTGGTCGAAATAGAGTGAGGGATCTTTAAAAAATAAATTGTTCAATGATATCGCTCCATCAAAATAGGCAATTGTATCACCTCCTTTGTATATGATTAAGTAAAATAAAGAGAAGGCAAGGGAAAAGAATAGCTTGGTAATTACGTTGTAAACATAGTAACGAGATTCCCCCTCTTTTTTTGAAGATGAAGTTATAAAAGTTAAGATAAGGATGATTATTAACCATACAAAAGCTGGGAGTAACTGTAAAAAACTAAATTGGGCTGAACTCACTAAAAATTAAATTTCTGTTTTTTGTACGGTGGAAATGAAAATTAGTTGTGATGATAAGGTTCCCCCTTTAAAATTGTATGTGCTCGATACAGTTGTTCTAGGAAAAATAAACGAACCATTTGATGCGAGAAAGTCATTGAAGATAAGCTGATTTTTGATTGAGATTTGACATAAACATCATCTGAAAATCCATACGCGCCTCCGATTACGAAGATGATTGATTTGCCTCCTTGGTTTTTTCTTTTTTCAATAAATTTAGAAAATTGAACAGACCCAAATTGATGGCCGTTCTCATCAAGAAGTATAAGTTGTTCCTGAGGTTTAATAAGGTTTAAAATCAATTTTCCTTCTTCGGCCTTTATTTGGGCTCGTGACATTTTTTTTGCGTTTTTCAGCTCTGGAATTTCAATCATTTCTACAGAGCAATAATGCTTTAGGCGTTTTAGGTACTCATTTTCACCGTCTTTTAAGTATCCTTTTATTGTTTTTCCAACACAAATCAGTTTTATTTTCATGATTCAAATTTAGTTAAATTCAATTTTAAAGTCACTTGATGGACTTTGTTGTTTGCGGCATTATATTTGCTACTTTGCGGATAAGAAATAGAAAAAGAAATTATGAACGTACTTTATTCACTTCTTACATCATTTGTGTTCCTTTGGAATGTCGGTACTGATGTGCCGTATGATGCAATCGAAAAGGCATTTAGATCAAATAATTCGAAAGAAATTGTAGAAATGAGCAAAACGAAGGTTTTGATAAATGTTTTAGGTAAAGAAGGTGCGTATAGTAAGTCACAAGCGGGATTAGTTTTGAAAGGTTTTTTTGGAAAGAATCCTGGAAGCGAGTTTGAGTATGTTTTTAAGGGGAAACAATCAACTGAAGGTACTTTTGCAATCGGAAACTATAAAACGAAAGATTCAATATTTAGGGTGACCATCCATTTTAAAAAAGTAAGTAACGATTTTAAAGTCGAAAGCCTTAAAATTGAAAAGGTCTAACTTAAAAGACTAAGTTATTAGCATTTCTATAGGTTCAATCTGATTATATTTGTTTCATGATTGACGAAATTATCCAAAATGCTCTTCGTGAAGATATCGGAGACGGTGACCATTCTACACTTTCTTGTGTTCCTGAAAATGGAAGAGGTACAGCTAAATTATTAGTAAAGGCAAATGGAATTATTGCAGGGGTTGAGCTTGCTGAGAAAATTTTCAAAACATTCGATCCTTCCTTGGAAGTTGAGGTGTTTATTCGGGATGGGCAAGAGGTTAGTTATGGTGATGTCGCTTTTGTTGTAAGGGGAGCTTCAAGGTCAATTCTTACTACAGAACGTTTGGTGCTCAATTTCATGCAGCGTATGAGTGGTATTGCTACACAGACTAGTAAGATTGTGAAATTAATCGAAGGGACTAACGTTAGATTGTTGGATACACGAAAGACGACACCTGGAGTTCGTTTTATGGAGAAGTGGGCTGTTAGAATAGGGGGAGGTCATAATCATAGATTTGCATTATATGATATGATTATGTTGAAGGATAATCATGTTGATTATGCAGGTGGAATTCATCAGGCAATTGAGCGTGCAAACAGTTATTTGAAAGAGACAGGTAAGGATCTAGATATTGAAATCGAAGTTAGAAATGAAGATGAATTGGCTCAGGTTATAGAGGTTGGAAATGTTCAACGGATTATGTTGGATAATTTTTCACCAGAGAGAATAGTTGCGGCGTTGGAAACTATTCCGAAAGATTATGAAGTTGAGGCTTCAGGAGGCATCACAATTGATACTATAAGATCTTATGCTGAAACAGGAGTCGATTATATCTCTGTGGGAGCGTTAACACATAGCTTTGAGAGTCTAGATATGTCCTTAAAGGCCGTTTATGAATAGTTTGATAATTTTAAAAATCATCTAAAATTTCTGAGTCATCATTTGGACTAGAGTCGTCTGACTTCAAGAAGAATGATATCCCCATGATAATCATCCCGCCAAGAATGATTTGTTTTGAATATGGCCAATGCATTAGTTGGGCAAATAGCCCAGAAAAGATAACAATGCTTGCTGTCCAGTATGTGAAGTTGAGGATGGGGTTCTTTTTTTCAGCATCAAATGACATTAGGTTGAAAACGAGACCTACAGCTCCAGCAATCATGAATATGTATTGTGCAGTTATAATCGGAATATAAGAGCGTCCGTATCCAAGGAACAAATTAATTCCGGTTAAAAACGCAACAGCAAATGCTATAGCAGCTATTTTCTTTAATACGGGTTGTGTTCTATTCATACAGATTGTTCTATGAAGGATTTTATGTCAAGAAGAAAATTGATGTCTTCCTCAAGTTTATTGCCGATAACGATTACGTTGGCATTGGAAGCGTTTTCAATTTGTTCAATCGAGCGAATTCCTCCGCCGATAATAATAGGAGCTCCAAGTGTTGAAAGTGAAGATGTTATTTCGGAGGATATTGCATTTTTAGCACCGCTTCCAGCATCGAGATAAAGTATCTTTTTACCTTGAAGAAGCCCTGCTTTTGCAGTGTTTACTATTATCGATTTTTTATCTGGAGGGATAGGTGTTGTTTGGCTTACGTATGCCACTGCAGAATTGGTTCCTCCGTCGATTAAAATGTATGCTGTCGGTATTACTTCTATTTCCATTTCAAAAAGCTCCTTAGCTGATTGCACATGGTGGCCAATTAAATAGTCAGGGTTTCTGCCTGATATTAAACTCAAATAGAGTATTGCATCTGCTTTTTCTGAAATTTGATGAGATGCCCCCGGGAATATAACGACCGGAATGGAACTGTTTTCTTTTATATACGATATACAGGATTCGAAATCTTCTCTTGAAACAGTACTCCCCCCAACAAAAAAGTAGTTCACATTAGCAAATTGAGCTTTTTTTAGAAGATTAGCCAAATAACCGTTGTTGTTCGTTTTGTCTGGGTCAATCAATATTGCAATCTGACCTTTTTTAGAGGTTAGTTGATTAAATATTTCGGTCGATTTTAACAACGGCTTCAGAATTGATGGAAATAATAGTATTGTTTCTATCAAATATATCCAATTTTACGAATACCTCATTGTTTGGATTGATAATCTTTCCATTCCATTTCTGGTCTGTTAGCTTGGATAGTATTAATTCCTCCGAGAATATAATTTTTTTTCTTCCTGCCAATTTGTAAAGAGCTTCTTTTGCCGACCAAATTTTCGTGATGTCCAAAGATGAATCGATATCTATATGGTCACGTTCATGTTGAGATAGGAATTTGTCTCTAAGAGATAAAATGTTTGATCGATAAGATTCAAGATCTAAACCAATATAATAGTCTTCATTTACAGCAATACCAACTTGATGATTACTGTGACTAATAGAAAAATGCGGAATGTCCTTAATATAAGGTGCTCCAATTTCAGAGTAATAGATGTGTTTTTTGCCAAAGATCCGACTTCTTAATATTCTTGTCGCTGTATATTCTTGTCGCCGCTTAGTGCTTTTGAAAGTCAGTAAACGTTGAACTTCAGTATCAGTTAGTTTATCGGTATAATCCAAAGGGTTAAATGTCGAATATGACATCAAATGGATAGTTGTACTGCCGCTATGTATATTTTCAAAATGAAATCCCATGTTCATGACAAAAGAACGAATAAATATGCATTCAATAATTAGACATGTATAATTCAATGAGAATTCGGAGAGATAAGAAAGGAACCCTGAAGATAATGTCGGTACTTTCGTTAAGGAAAGTTAAGTGAAATTGTATTTAATTTTTTTTAACATTCAAGTGATTGAATCTTATTTTTTCTATATTTACGCGCTTTCTACGAGTAAAAAAGTTTAAAATAAACAAACTGTACTTATGTTACGAAAACTTAGTTTAATACTAGTAAGCTTCTTGCTTACAATGTCTTATGGCTTCTCCCAGACTGGCTTGGGGACCATTAAAGGTGTCGTAAAAGATGCCGATTCGAAAGAAATAATTCCTTCGACAACCATTTTCGTTTTTCAAAACGGAGTAAGAAAAGGTGCTGCAAAGACGGACTTCGACGGTAAGTTCCAAATTAACTCTTTGACGCCTGGTACTTATGATGTTGAAGTGAAGAATATGGTTGAGGGATATAAAGTAACCAAACTTACTGGCGTTATTGTTAGTTCTAACAAGATTACTTTCTTGGACAAGCTAACATTACAGAAGCCAAAGGATATTTTGAATATCGAAGAGGTTACAGTTATTGCATACAAGGTTCCTTTGATTAATAAGGATGGTGGTGCTTCAGGTGCAACCGTAACAAGAGAAGATATTGCTCGTTTACCTGTTCGTTCTGCTTCGGGTGTTGCGGGAACAGTGGGAGGAGTAAACGCAGACGAAGGTTCTGGTGATCTTAGTGTACGTGGTTCTCGTTCAGATGCAACTTACTTCTATATTGATGGTATTAAAGTTCGTGGTTCTTCAAGCTTACCTAAATCGGCGATTGAAGAAGTTACGGTTATTACGGGAGGATTGCCAGCTAATTATGGTGATGCTACTGGGGGGATTATCTCGGTTACAACTCGTGGTCCATCAGCGAAGTATTTTGGAAGTGCTGAGGTGGTAACTTCTGGTTTTTACTTTAATGGAGCTGATCCAGATGGGTATGACGGAAAGGTTTTTGGACTTGATAAGTACGCATATAACTTAGTTGAAGGAATGTTTTCTGGACCATTATGGATGCAGAAAGATTCAACAGGTAAGAAAACGAAGCCAAGATTAGGTTTCTTAGTTTCAGCGAACTTGACGGATAGATTAGATAGTCGACCTTTGGCTGGAGGTAGCTGGAGAATTAAGAAGGATGTTAGAGATGAATTGTTGGAGAATCCACTTCGTCAGGCGTCACAAGGATTTGGGACTTTCCATAATGCCAACTTCTTAAGACAAGAGGATTTTGAAAAAACTCCTTGGAGAATGAATGTTAGAAATACAAACATTTCGGCACAAGGAAAGATTGATGTAAACACAGGTCCATCGGTAAACTTGACATTTGGTGGTTCTATGAACTATCAGCAAGGTAGTAATTATAGCTATGCAGGTTCTTTATTTAATTTTCAGAACTATGGTGCGTTTAAGGAGCTTGACTGGAGAGTTTATGGTCGTTTAACGCAACGTTTTACAAATAATGAAGAAGGAAGTAGCTCGAAAATTAAGAGTGCTTACTATAACATCATGGTTGATTACTCAAAGAGTAAACGTGATGACTTCGATCCAAAGCATCAATATAACGTGTTCAATTACGGTCACGTAGGTACATTCGAAGTAGAAAGAGAAAGAACATTTGAAGTTACAGATCCTAACCAACCATGGGTAGTAGAACAAACTGCGATACCAGGAGCTGTTAATGTAAACTTTACACCATCATCTACGAACCCGGCACTTGCTGCTATTACTGAACAGTATTATGCTTTGAATGCTGGATGGGAAGGGTCGTCTATCCCTGTTAATCCTTTTAACGATCTTTTGACTATTCAACAAGGTGGAGGATTATTGAACGGAATGTTCCCTCAGTCGGTTTACGATATTTGGAGTAATATTGGATCACCTTATAACTACTTTGGGAAAACTGAGAATGATCAGTTTCGTGTTACTGGAGCAGGTTCCGTGAACATTGGAGATCATTCAATTTCTTTAGGATTTGAATATGAGCAACGTTGGGATAGAGGTTGGACTTCTGGAACTAGGACAAATGGAAATAGAAATGGACCAGCTGGTTTATGGACTATTGGAAGACAATATTTGAATTCACATATTAGTGAGTTAGATGAGAATGATGTTCGCCCTTACTATGAAGGAACATTTTTACACTTATCCAAAGATTTCTTAAACACTGGGTATGCATCTACTTCAGGTACAGGTAACTTTGGTGGAGCACAGCAAAATGATAATCAATTCTCTTTTGATTACAACGTGAGACAAGCGCTAGGTTTGGATCCTGCAGCGAATGATTGGATTGAAATTGATGCATTAGATCCTAATTTGTTGAGCTTAGAAATGTTCTCTCCTGATGAATTGTTAAATCAAGGAAATTCTTACGTTTCTTATTGGGGGTTTGATCATGTAGGTAATAAGATCTCAGGAACAACTGATATTAATAAGTACTTTAATGAATTTGATGAAAATGGAAATTATAAACGAACTGTTGGTGCCTTTCAGCCAATTTACATGGCGGGTTATGTAATGGATAAATTTGCATTCAACGATATCGTATTTAACGTTGGTCTTCGTGTAGATGTGTTCGATGCAAATCAACCAGTGTTGAAGGATCCTTACTTGTTCTATAATGCTAGAACTGCAAGTGAAGCAAAAGCGGAATTAGCAAATGATCCTACATTAACTTGGGTAAATATTCCAGATGCAATTGGTGATGATTATGTTGTTTACGTGAACGATGTTAATAACCCAAATGCAATTAACGGATTTAGAAATGGAGATACTTGGTACGATGCAAATGGTATTGAAGTAGATGATCCTGCTTCTATTCAAGGATCGGGGGGAATTGCTCCATGGTTACTTGATCCAACAAAGGAAACAATTGATGCAAGTGCGTTTGAAGATTACAAAGCGCAAATTAATGTAATGCCACGTATTGCATTCTCTTTCCCAATCTCTGACGAGGCTTCTTTCTTTGCTCACTATGATATCTTGACAAAACGTCCTACTAGTGGGTTTAGATTTGATCCTTTCCAATATCAATTTGTGAATGAGAGAAGTGCAATTATTAACAATGCAAACTTGAAGCCTGAAACAACAATTGATTATGAACTTGGTTTCCAACAAGTATTGTCTAGAACATCGTCATTAAAGATTTCTGCATTCTACCGTGAGCAACGTAATAATGTTCAGTTACAGAACATTTTCGAAGCATATCCTGCAACATATAGAACATATGGAAATAGAGATTTTGGTACTGTAAAAGGAATGACAATCGCATATGATTTGAGAAGAACAGGAAACATCCGAATGACTGCAAACTATACGTTGCAGTTTGCTGATGGAACTGGGTCTGACGCGACATCAGCATCAGGGCTTATCAATGCAGGACTTCCTAACTTGAGAGCAATATTCCCATATTCATTTGATCAGCGTCATACATTCGCAATTACAATGGATTACCGTTACGGTTCTGGAAAAGATTACAATGGTCCAATGATCAAAGATTTTGCGTTGTTTGAGAATACTGGATTGAACATTGTATCTAACATCTATTCTGGATCACCTTACTCTTCACAAACGGCAATTACAAACCAAGGTCAGTTTACTCCATTGTCTGCTGGTCTTGATGGTACAACAAATGGATCTCGTTTGCCATGGTCTTACCGTTTGGATCTTCAGTTGGATAGAACATTTGATTTGAAGTTTGGAAAGGGAGATAAGAAGAAGGCAACATTCTTGAATGTATACGTACGTGTAACGAATTTGTTGAACCAGTTTAACTTATTGAATGTTTATAGAGCTACAGGAAACTGGGATGATGATGGTTTCTTAGCAGCTGCTGCTAGTCAAACGTCTATTCAAAACCAGTTAGATGAACAAGCGTTTAGAGATTTTTACACGATGAAAATTCAAAACCCATTCAATATTAGTGCTCCAAGAACGATTCGTTTGGGGGTTAAATTTGATTTTTAATTGAGAGATAAGAAGCATTATGAAAAAGCAAATAATAGCAATTGTATTGGGAGCGACCGGATTAATGTGGTCCAACAGTGCATTATCTTACTACGGTCCAAACGACCATAGTGGTATAAATCAATCAGGTAATGGTCAAACGCCAGTATCGATTGCGAAAGGAGCGAATTGTGCGCCAGCATCGGCAAAATTGACGATTGAGTTTAATGATGTAAGTGCATTGATTGAGCAAGGAGGAAGTATGTTTCAGGATCGAAATAATGGTGTTGGAACATATGAGGTGCCTAAAGGAAGTGGTTTGAATGTGATTTTTGCAGGGGCTCTCTGGATGGGAGGTACCGATGTAAATGGTCAATTGAAAATTGCAGCAATTCGTTACCGACAAGGTAATGATTTTTGGCCTGGACCACTGACTGTAACACCTAATTCAGGCACATATAACCCAGGAGGACCTGTAGGTGATGATGTTGTCAGAGATTACGGAGAAGCAAACATTGATCCTGATCAGTGTTTAGCATATGACCGATTTTACACGATTAGAAAGGCGGAAGTTATTCGATTTAATCTTTATTGGGAATGTGAGAATGGGGTCCTAACGGAGGGTTGTGATGAAGTTATTCAACCTACAAATGATGAATTGAACCGTATTTATGGATGGCCAGCACACGGAGATGTTTCTTTAAATCAAGACTATTTCTTAGCTCCTTTCTACGATCGCGATGGTGATTTGTTCTATAATCCAGAAGCGGGAGATCACCCTTGGTTTGATGACATTCTTGGAAGAGATGATATCGAATGTGGTATTGACCGTCGGATTTCACTTTTTGGTGATGAAACTAACTGGTGGGTATTTAACGATAAAGGAAATATTCATACAGAAACAAATGGTGATCCAATTGGTATGGAAATTAGAGCACAGGCATTTGCTTTTGCTACAAATGATGAAGTTAACAGAATGACTTTCTTTAACTACGAAATGATTAACCGTGGTACACAAACGTTGGAAAATACTTACTTCTCTCAATACAATGATGCGGATGTAGGAGGTTATTCTGATGATTATGTAGGTTGTGATGTTTCTAGAGGACTAGGATTTACTTTTAACGGTGATAACTTTGATGCTGATGAAGCTGGTAATTTAGGTTACGGAGACAATCCACCAGCAATCGGTGTAGATTTCTTCGAAGGACCTTATTTAGATGCTGATAATATGGATAACCCTGGACCATATTATGACCCTGTACTTGATTCAACGATTGTTCCATCTATAAATGATGCGATCAATGGAAATGGAATTGTATATAGTGGTATTGGTGTGGGATACGGTGATGGTATCATTGATAACGAACGTTTTGGTATGCGTCGATTTACTTACTATACAAGTACATCTGCGTTTCCATACAATGATCCAGGGAATGCTGCTGAATACTATAACTTTATGAGTGGTTCATGGGCTAATGGTTCTGCAACAGTGTACGGAGGTCTTGGATATGTTGGTTCTACTGGAGCTACAAATATTCCTACAGATTATATGTTCCCAGGAGATTCTGATCCATTGAATTGGGGTACTGCAGGAGTTGATCCTGGTTTTAATTGGGATGAAGCAACAAATAGTAACCCTTCTGGTGACCGTCGTATGGTACAATCAGCTGGGCCATTTACATTAACACCAGGAGCTGTTAATAATAT
>JAKVAS010000040.1 GCA_022448165.1 Crocinitomicaceae bacterium
CAGAATACTTATACTTACCCCCCTTGGGAAATACGAAAGAATATTTCCCTGAATCATTGGATATAATTTTCCCAACCTCTTTACCGTCAATGTTAGAAGTGACGGTGATATACATTTCCTTGTTTTCTGGATTTACTTCTGACAAGAAGTCTCCCATTATGATTACCTCTTTAATTGGAACTCTTGCAACCTTAACCCGATAAACATGAACCTTCCCTTGTTCACTTTGACGAGCAGAAGCGAAATATGCATTTTGATAGAGGGAATCAACCACATAAAAAAGATCATCATCAGGAGAGCTTATAGCAAAGTCAACATTTTCTATACGTTCAAAGCCATTACTTGCATGATCTAATCGAGCCATAAACACATCATATCCCCCCATTGAGTTATGACCTTTTGAACTAAAGTAAAGGTAATTCCCATTCGGGTGTAAATACGGGAAATTCTCATCATATTGAGTATTAATCGAACCGGGAACTCTATGCGGAATTCCCCAAGATCCATCAGGTAACTTCTTTCTGATGTAAATATCTAACCCTGAACTTTCATTATCCCCGTAACTTGAATAATACACTGCTTTAGCATTTTTCGGGAAATGAACCACTGGAACATGTCCTTTCTTTTTATCCAACTTACTTTGGAATCGCTCAGCAATGAGGATATCACCACCAATACTTTGCATATCATGATAAAGACGAAAAAACTTACTTTCATCTATCTCCTTTTTCTCTGAGACAATAATATCTGTAAATGTTGTAAGTAGTCTCTTACCGTTATCACACATCTGAATGTCTCTTTCCACGGAGTAGCGCTTATCTTTCTTTCCTCGTTTAGATAAATACGCCCTATACATTTTCTTGGCGTCTTCAAATTGGTAATTTAAATGAAAGGCTTTTCCTCTAAAATAGAATGCACGTATATCAACATCAGGTTGTTTTACGGCGTAATTAAGGTATTTTAAACCTTCGTTTTTTCTATTTGCATTGAATAAAAGACAAGTCCCGAATTTGAAATTATAATCAACATCTTTAGGATTCAGAGAAATCAATTGCAAAAATAAGGGTGTAGCATCGACGTATTGTTCATTTTCAAACAATTTGTCGGCTTGTTCCTTTAAATCTGTTTCAGGTCCTAACACCGCGCTAATCAACAGAAGTACAAGTATAAATATGCTATGTTTTAATCGAATCACTTAATTTCCACCAACGTCCTTTCTTATGAGTAACTATATTTACGCCTTTCTCTTAAAAAGGTTCATTTTGTTCTCCTCCCGATTAATCAATCGCTTTATGTTTTTCCGATGAGAAATGACAACGGCAAGCGCTAAAATAGCACTAAATAATCCGAGCCAAAAAGAATCTACTTTAAATATACAAATCACTAATATTGGAAAACTAATCGCCGCAATCATCGCCCCAAGAGAAACATACTTAGAACTAATAAATACTATTAAGAAAATTCCCACACAAATAACTGCAGCGGACGGATGTAAACCTACAATAACTCCCAAAGAAGTTGCAACTCCTTTTCCACCTTTAAATTTTGCAAAGACAGGAAAGACATGTCCAAATACAGAAGTAATTGCACAGATCAATTGTATATTCACAATCTCATCCTGTCCTTGAGTATAAAAAAAGACTGGGAGCGTTACTGCAATAAAGCCTTTCAAAATATCAATTACCAACACTACAATGCCAGGTTTTTTACCTAAAACCCTAAAAGTGTTTGTAGCTCCTGCATTCTTACTTCCGTGTTCTCGTACATCAACTCCATATTTAACTTTACCAAGCCAAACAGCAGTAGGAATTGATCCAAATAGGTATGCGATAGTTCCAAATAGGATGTAATCAATCATATTACTTTTCGAATAATCGCCTAAATTTAGATATAAAAATACTATCTGATGTAATTTGATATTTGAAGTTCTTTTTCTTTCGTTTTTCTTCCTTCATCATATTCACCGATTCTGAAAATTCAGTATCTCCAGTAATAATATTCAGGGTCCCATCTTTTTTAATTATCTGGTAATCAAAATAATAATCTCTTCCAGCTGGAATATCAATTAAAAACATGAATTTATCATTTCGGGCCATTGAGTATGTTTGTTGGAAGAAAGCCTTAAATGGAACATATTTCATTACTGGCTTTCCATAACAATTGACAAGAACTGCTGACTCAACATTTGTTATAAGTCCTTGACTCTGCAACCTTCCACTTTCATATGAAATCAAACGTAACCCTGCTATAGTAATTGATTTTTCCAATGAACTTGGAAGTTTTGCTTTTCCATCTTGCACGTATTTTTCTTTAAACTCATCTGCTACATCAATCCCCTCCCATTCAAGAACAGCTTGCTCCAAAGTTGTAGAATTGAAATCCATATCTTGCAATCCCTCTACTTCATTTAACTTTGTTGCCATTGCCTGCATAACACCTTTATCAATAGCCATATCAAAACGTGCTGTAAGGTTCATTGTTGTTTTCCCTGTAGATTGATTATAGTTTACTACTCCAACTGCATCTACATCCACATCACCGTAATTCATCCCAAGCTCTACTACACCGTCACCATTCATTGAACAGCTTTCTGTATGCAAAGCAATATAGTTCCCCTTTTCGTTTCGATTTAACAATTTATCCTGTGACGAAATTTGAAACTCCTTCGTTTGTTGATCATACTGTAACAATCCATTAGCTGTTATCACAATCGGATCTTTCGGGTCTACTAAAGCAGAAAGAAATGTTGGGTATAGCGTCAAACTATCTGTATTTGGTGAATCTCTCCAAACAATACCGGCGGAAATTGTTTTTCCTTCAAGATCTTTCATCTTATCCGATACTGGTATTTGTATTTTCTTTGGATTAATCTCAGAAGAGAAAGCCATCCAGTTTTTATCAAATTTATCACATTTGTGATTAATTCTTGTTGCACCCGAGAAAGAAATCAATGGATTGGAAGCCTTAATAGCTACATCTCCATAATAATCAAACTCTTCAGATAATTTAAAGTTTTGTTCTTTCAGAACTTTTCCTGATGCTTTTGTTTGATATGCCGTATCTAAACTAATATTGTTCATAGCGATATAGGTTACATTACTATCAACATCATAGTAAGGATACTTTCCTTTTGCTGAATAATCTCTCCGCGCTCTAATTTCTACATGAGCATCTTCAAAACTATGATACTTTGTCACATAATTCGCTATAATCTTAGCCCCTTCAAGCGGGTCCATTTTTGCCTTTTTTCTAATATTCACAATCATGCTATCTGGGTAAATCCTAGCATCCGCAATGTCTATATATTCAACACTCTCACAATGAATAACCTTACTCTTCACATCAAACTTAGCCCTTGGAGCTCGAAAGTTTAATGAGTCCTGTTTTGGATTCGTTGAAAAGAAATTAGAACCAACCAAATCAACTCCTGCTTCAATATTCACATCAGCCTCTTTTTTCGCCCGCATTTCAATAGCCAAATCATCCATAAACCATTTAAAAAAGTCCATTTTTGCCATATATTGATTTACCGGGAACTTTACCGTCGATTGACCTTCATTTGAATGAAATTCTCCAATTCTATCAGTGAATGAAACATGTGATTTCACATTATCCGTTGCAAATGCCAATGCATCTTCACTTACATCATCACTACGATTCTGGAGTCTAAAAGAAGAAGTATCCGCAAAAACTTCATTTCTCTTATACTCAAAGTCATCTGAAATGAGGTTTGCATTTATAAATGACATCAAACCAATTCCTCTCATTCCTTCAGGTCGAATAATTGCTGTACCGCGAAGACGCGCTTCTTTATCAAAGAAAATCAAATCATTTTGTGGAGTAGAGGCTGCCTTCAAGACCTTTTCGCGAGGTATATATGTAATAAGCGCTCTTTCGGTTGATACGTCTGGAAATTCAACACCGCTCTTAGCTGGTAAATTCACAAACTTAGCCATTCCTACAGTTGAATCCGGGAGGAAACTGAATAAACCAATTGACTCACTTGTTGATTTAACAAAGTTGATTGTCCCCTTACCTTGCAGTCCGTTATTTGAAAGTACAATTTTGTTATTATACTTCGCTTCTGTCCCATAAAAAACATACCCTTCAGCTGGAGATTCTCTCGAAAAACCAAAAGAATAATCTGGCATTATTTTAATTTCTTCCTTTATTTTGGGGAAAATTCCTGCCGAAACCAACTCACCCTTTAAACGTAATTTTCTTTCTTTAAATGAATTCAAGCTATCCATTAAAAATGGCTCTATAGTATAATAGAATCGCGTACTATCATAAGCTCCTCGATATAAATCTTGAGAATTATAATATACTTTCGATTTATTTACTGAATTTAACTTTGGGTAGGTCATTGACAAATCATCTCCTTGGCTACCTGAACGATTATTAGGATCATCAATCAATATTTCGCCTGAAATTCCGTAGATAGAACTTCTCATTGTAATCCCCTTTTTACCATGGGTTTTATCTAATGGCCTAACCCTAAATACGCTCTCATTAGTTTTCTGCAACTTAATCTTATACCCATCATAATCAAAACTTGCTAGTTCAGCTTCCGATTCAAACTTTCCTGCCTTTGTCCAACCACTGTAGACAAAATCGCGGTTTTGTTTCACTTTAAGGTTTCCGTTTCTTGGAAACACCGCAGTATTTCTATTTTGAGATATCACAACTCTATCTACCTGTACTAAATCCAATTCTAGTGTAGATAGGCTAATCTTACCAAAAGCCTCCAAAAGCCCCCGTTGAATGTTCTCTAAACGATTGTCCTTCTCTATTTTTCGTAAAATCGAATCAGACATAATCTCTTGCCTTGTATAACCATCCAAACCAAAAGCTTTTCTAGGTCGAAAATCAGAAACAAAAACCAGATTATCGTAATCTATTTTTCCTGCTTTCGCTTTTACAAAGTTTTCAAGTTTTTGATTAACAACTACTTTTTTAGTTTCAGAATCATAACTAATAAATCCTAAACTCGATAAAGAAAGTAAAGTCTGTTTAGCTTGTTCTACTGTTTTCCCTAGTGCTGTTGCAGCCTTCCCCTCAGTTAAAACATACTCATCATATTTGTAGCAATATTGAGAAATAGCAACAAGAGGGTGACGTGATTCCATTGCTTGCAAACGGTCGTAGACACGTTCATTGAAATACGATTGCGATTCAAAACTAGCAATTCGTTGTTCCTGACTAGATCCAAACTCATATGTAAAGAGCAAGTTATCATCATCTATTTTCCATATGATTTTTGGAACATAAATATCTAATTTATGATACGAATCTTGGAATGGGGCTTCACCAATCCCTGACTGCCCTCTAACCAATTGAATGTCATTTTTTGAAAGATCATATGTGAAACTAACCCCTGGATGGCTAATAGAATCTCCCGAATTCAATAATAAACTAAGTTCAGCACGATCACTAAACACTTTATCAGGAGAAATTAATATTTGCTCTGCTCTAGCAGAAATAAATGTTTTCCCATCCTTCAAATAGGTGATTTTTGCTTTATTTTTAGCTGTACCCGCTCCTAAAAAACTCTCTCCTTGATATGCAAACCCTCCTTGATAATCCAGATTAGGGATTATATCCTTTATTATCAGATTTCTTTCAAAAGATAAAAACTGAGGATATACTTTATCTTCTTCCCTGTTAATTTTAAACGCTCTATCAGTTAAAATTCCTTGAATTGAACTCTCAAAATAAGGTGTGGTTAAATCTACAGTATCAACGCGAAGCGTCGATGATTTTAAGGATAAATCATATCCTCTCAAATTAGCATAAGTCGTATTAGGATCTAGCCCAACCTTTTCCCAAGTAATTTTACCTCCTTTTCCGACCCACTTCTTTAGCACTGGATCATATTTACCTTCTGTATCAATCACTTGTAAACTATCTAATGCCTCTCCCTTATTTCTTCCCGATGTACTAAGAGCACGACAAACAAGATTTCCATTACTTAAATTAACTTGGACGTTCTTTCCATAGGAAAAATCATAATCACCATGGAGGTAATACCAAGCAAATGTAGATGACTGAGCAATTCTACGTTCAGAAAAGAACCCCGCAGAAAATCCAACAAACGCTTTAATTTTTTTTACAGATCTAGAGCTAAGCATCTTATCCACGGTTGAATGCCATGCAGTATAACTCTCTTTTGACTGTTTTGATTTAACAAATGCTGAAACTGAAAACACATAATTGTATATCTCAGGATAAACTTTAATCTTCTTTGATTCGATCAAATTACATGTCTCCACCATCTTGGAGAAGTAATCATCTGGGAATTCATTTGTCTCAAGAAGCAATAACGGAAGTTCCTTTTTTGCAAATTGTTGGAACTCTCCTCTACCGTACTCACTTAAGTTTTTCTGAAATTCTTTTACAAACTTTTCTCTAGAATTTGAATACGACTGTGCAGATAGCTGAGACGCAATCAATCCCATGAGAAATAATAACCCATGTTTGATCTTCATAGTTTTTGTTTTTTAGTTTAGTTTGATGAGCGCAGCTGAATACCAGCCCACTCATCTCTACTCCATTCCTTCTCTTTAGTAAGATGAAACTGAGCGGAAAAAGTTACAAGTTCCTCAACATCTGAACTAAAGAAACCACTTAACATAAGTACTCCTCTAGGCTCCAATGCATTCGCATAACTTTCTATTTGTGCCTTTAGTACATTTTTATTGATATTCGCAATAATTAATCCAAACTTCTCTTCTCCATCAACCAAATCTACACCGCCATGTTTACACTCAATTAATTTGCAATTATTTCTTTCGGCATTTTCACGTGCATTTTCGGCTGACCATTCTTCTATATCAATTGCCAAGACTCTTTTCGCTCCCAACTTTTCTGCAACAACAGCCAAAACACCGGTACCTGTACCCATATCTAGGACATTCTCTGGAAGTGCTTCAAATTCAAAAAGACCTTTCGTCATCATCCATGTTGTTTGATGATGTCCCGTTCCAAATGACATTTGCGGTTGAATTTCAACTACCAAACCTTTAGCCTTAGTTTTGTCATGAAATGGCGCCAAAATAGTAGCCAAATCTTCTACATGCACTGGATGAAAATCCTCTTCCCATTTCGCATTCCAATTCTGGTGCGGAATTACTTTAGTTACTACCTCAAACTCTAGATCATGCTCACCATTCAAACATGTTTGTTTTAGTAATTCATTTGTGTTAAGTGAAACAGTTGCATAAGCCTGAATCCCTTCTTTAGTATCTACAAAACTATCGAATCCAAGTTCAGAAAGCTCAGCTATTAACACATCACTCCATGGATGTTTAGGAGTTAATTTTATTGTTAACTCTTGTGTGTCTAATGATTCCATTATTCAAAAGAATTAATAATGGAACTGAAATCTTCAACATTCAAAGAAGCTCCACCAATTAAACCTCCGTCAACATTAGGACATGCAAACAATTCTCTTGCATTACTTGGTTTACAACTACCTCCGTAAAGTATAGAGACCGTTTCAGCTACTTCCTTTTTATATTCTTCCGCAATCCATGATCGGATTTCTTTATGCATATTTTCTGCTTGTTCAGAAGTTGCAGTTCGTCCAGTTCCAATTGCCCATACCGGTTCATATGCAATCACGCATCCTTTCATTTCTTCTTCTGAAAGGTGAAAAAGGCTCTCTTCCAATTGTTTTTTTACAAACTCATTTTCTTTTCCTGCTTCACGAACTTCTAATGGTTCTCCGCAACAAAAAATAAAACTAAATCCTTGAGATAATGCTGCATCGACCTTATCCTTCAATAATTCATTCGTTTCACCGAACAAACTTCTTCTTTCACTATGCCCAATCAGCCCAATTGATGCTCCTACACTTTTAGCTTGTAGAATCGAAATTTCACCCGTATACGCACCTTTATCTTTTGAATAGAAATTTTGAACCCCAATTCTAATCTTTTCTTTACTTAATCCACTAATAAACAAACTAGGCGGAAAAGCCATAACTTCTACATCCAGCGTATTTTGCTTTTTCTCCAACGCACTAATCAATGCATTTGCATCAGAGGCGTTTAAGTTCATTTTCCAATTTCCTGCGACGATTTTCTTCGGCATTCTTTACTTATTTAAATAACTTGATTTGAATTTATCCACAGCTGGGAATGAACGATGTCCATACTTCGCTTTTACCACTCCCTTTTCTAATACTAACACAGCAGGATTCGATCGTGATATAATTTTCAATTCTATTTCGTCCATTGTAAAAATTGGAACATTTAATTTATTCTTTTTTCGAAATGCAACTATTTCATCAGAAGAAGCATTACAAATCATAATCATAGGTACATCCTTTTCTTTACATTCAGCTGCAATCTTCTTAATATCGTTCATTCTAGACCAATTCCCATCTTCCAAACGTTTTGATATAACTAATACCACATTATCCATATCAATAATTGCATCTTTGGCATCGATATCTTGAAAAAGTGTATCCATCACTTCCAATGTGTCCAAAATATTGAACTTATCTTCTGGGTATTCTTCTGGATACATCTCATACTCTTCAAAAGGAATTTGATACGCACTCTCATACTCTAACGAGAAAACTGTCATTAGTTTCACTTTATGAGCATCTAATGTGTCTGACACAAATAACAGAGCTTTTTCTAGAGGGGAAACATCTTGAACTCTAATCGAAGGCTTAAAATCATTAATCGAGTTGAGTTTACCTTTAACTACTTCTTTCTGTCTATTCTCAACAAATTTCCATTTTTTTGAATCAAAAATATCTGGTCGTTTATCCCATTCTTTTGATTCGTCAGGGAATACATCTTGTTCTCCTGTTTTCACATTTTCATACACCAATACATTCTCATATTTTGCATCGATACCGTCATTCATCTTTTCCTTAAGATTTGAACCAATTGCATACGGGCGATAATCCTTCACTGGAACATATGCTAAAACATATATTACTAATAGACTACAAATAAACGTGACAAAAAGTATACTTCCATAATGATTCCCCAGCCATTTACCTCCCGCTCGAAGTGTCCATAACGCTCCTAGAATTGCTACTAACCCAAAACCGATAGGGAAATACCATCCAAAAACCCAAGAGAAAAAAACAATCACAAGCATTGAAAGTCCAGTGTAAATAAGATTCTCTTTACCTGTATTCGGTCTTATTTTTCGTTGAGCGACAAAAATCCAAACAACTAAATATAAAAGAATAATATCTTTCCATAAAGACTCTGAAGGTGTCAATGATCTTCCTACAGAACCTTTCAAAGCATCACCGAAACATCCACAATCAGCAACACATTGCGGTTGTTTTAATTCATCAACAACCACTTCTTTATCCGTTTGAGAAACAATGGTTATTGCCGGGTCGTTTGGCGCTTCATTAATCTTTATTTGTGCAACTCCATCCGTCATTTCATAACGATCTCTATCAGTAAATCGAGCATTCGCATCGCAACTTGAAGTATGCCAGGTTAAAAAGGTGAAAAACACCATCATGAACAACATCAAATAGGACACTAGCTTTATTTTCCCTCCAATAATTGTTAAAACTCCTAGAACAATTTCCGCTATACAAATTAATACACTGAGTAATAATGCATAATCCATAAAAAATTCCATGGAAAATTCAGGAGAATTAAACCATTCTTTTATTCGAAAAGCTAATGCTCCATCCTCAAAATATTCTTCGAGTTTATATGAAAAGCCAATAGGATCATTTGCTTTTACAAGTCCTGACACAATAAATAGACCACCCACAACTACTCTAGAAAAACTAGACATCATTACACGCCCCTTAAAAAGAATCAATCCTCCAATACTAATAATCATTAAAATAAGTCCAATGGTATTGAACAAACCAGCACTTTCCTCAAAGGAAGCATGATTTCCCATTACCAAAAAAACCAATCCGATAATGTTAACAATAACGAATGCAACATTCAACACTTTAGAACGTCCTTCAATACTAATTTGATCTTTCATAATAGGGTCTTTAATCTAATAGTAATTCTTATTTTTCAGCTACCTGCATGTGAATAAGGGCAAATGCAGAATAATTCAACATATCGTAATAATTGGCATCAATTCCCTCACTAATGAGCGTAGCACCATTATTATCTTCAATTTGCTTTACACGCAAAATCTTTTGAAGGATTAAATCCGTCAAAGAACTTACACGCATATCACGCCAAGCCTCACCATAATCATGGTTCTTCATGACCATTAAATCAAAAGCTTTCTTTGCGTATTTTTCATACAATCCTATGGCTTCTTCAGCAGGCAATTCTAGTTCTTCCAGATCCTTTTCACACAATTGTATAATTGCCATAATGCAATAATTTACAATCGCAACAAACTCTTCTTCAATGTTTTCCCCCACTCGATTCTCACCAGTTTCTTGTATAGTTCTAATACGTTGAGCTTTGATAAATAATTGATCCGTAAGTGAACTTGGACGAAGAATTCTCCAAGCCGTTCCATAATCTGTTGTTTTCTTCGCGAAAATACCTCGACAAACATTGATTACATTTGTGTATTCAGTATTCGTATTACTCATTAATTGTTATGCAAAATTTAGAGGTTGAAGATACATATTTTAATGCTAACCGAACCCTTCGTGTCGGTGATAAGTTACTTGACTTGTCCCAAGCGGTGGTTATGGGAATAATCAATACAACTCCAGACTCCTTTTATAGCAAGAGTCGGTCTACTTTGACAAATGAAATTTTACCTCGTGTTAATGATATGTTAACGGACGGGGCGAGCATTATCGACATCGGAGGATACTCTTCTCGGCCTGGCGCTGAAAATGTTTCTCAAGCTGAAGAGATCAAACGTGTTACACCTATTATATCGGCTATTTCAAAACACTTTCCTAACGCACTTATTTCGATAGACACCTTTAGAGGAAAAGTTGCTGAAGCTGCGATTGAAAGTGGTGCTCATATCATCAATGATATTAGCGGGTTCGAAATCGACCCCACGATTGCGGAAATAGCTGGAAAACACTGTGTCCCGTATACATTAATGCATATGAGAGGAACTCCTCAAACTATGCAAAATGAAACTAGTTATAATAATTTATTCAGTGAAATAATGCATTATTTCACTGAAAAGATTGCTATCCTCAAGTCCCTTGGAGTAAAAGACATTATCATTGACCCCGGTTTTGGGTTTGCAAAAACAACCAACCAAAACCATCATTTACTAAAGAACATGGATGCATTCAACACACTTAATTTACCAATATTAGCGGGGATATCTAGGAAATCTATGATCTACAAAAAACTTGGTATATCACCCGAAGACTCTCTAAATGGTACTATTGCCTTAAATGCAATTGCACTTTCTAAAGGGGCTAATATATTGCGAGTGCACGACGTGAAAGAAGCAACAGAATTAATTAGACTGCTTTCCGTATAAATTAATCCTCAAACAGCTTGATTCCACTCTTTTTTTCAATCCCTTCAACTCCTTGTAAACCTCCTGTATGAATAAAAAGAATCGATTGTCCATTGTAACAATCTTTTTCTAGTTCTTTTAACATACCAAACATTGTTTTCCCTGTATAAATTGGATCTAATTTCAATTTAGTTTCTTGAAAAAAATCCTGAATAAAAGTCAATAATTCGTTCGTATATTTTCCATACCCTCCAAAATGACATCCATCGTGAACAACAATTTGCTTTATCAAAGAATCCGTTAAACCTTTGTCAATTCCAGTTCTAGACAATAGGCCGTTAACCTCTCCAATAGAGTCAAACCCTTTTAAGGCAGGAACAACATGCAACTTCTGTTTTTCTTTCAAACTCAACAATACCCCGCAGCTAGTTGTCGCAGTTCCTTGGGAAACAAAAATATGATCAACCTCATTAGGTACTTCCTTCATGATCTCCTGACAACCAATCACCCCATAATAATTAGCCCCACCTTCTGGAACAAGTTGAAAAGAAGGGTTATTCGCTAGAATTTCATCTTGATACTCTTTTTCATTCTTCAATTGGTATTCAGCCCTAGAAACAAAAACAAGCTCCATTCCCAATTCTTGACATCGGAACAAAGTCGAATTACTATTTTCATTCAACTCTTCTCCTCTAACAATTCCAATTGATTTCAATCCAAATAAATTACATGCAGCAGCCGTAGCTAATAAATGATTAGAGTAAGCTCCACCAAATGTAAGCAAGCCATTTTTCTTTTTAACAAGACACAGCTCTACATTGTATTTTAATTTACGCCATTTATTTCCAGAAATTTCCGAATGTAGTAAATCATCCCGTTTAATATATAACTTAATATCTCTAGCTATAAGATGCTTTAGGTTAATCTCCTGAAGTAACGATTTCCTTATATCAATCATAATTTATTTTTCTGCTCTCAAATATCTACTAAATTTGCACCATGAGCGATGACATGTCAGGTTTTTCAAAGCGAAGCAAGTTCGATTCTGAGGATTATTATTTAAACTCGGAAGGTTTTATTGTCTTTACTGAAGCCTATCATTTGAAACGAGGATATTGTTGCAAAAGTGGCTGTAAACATTGCCCTTACGGTTATGACAAAAGTACGGGAATGCTAAAAAAGAAAAACTAACGTACCCCATTTTCGGGAACCTTACCTTTATACTGCTTAAAGATTTCTTTAATCTCCTCTATGTCTTCCTTTATATCACCCGTAGGTTCAAACACACCATGAAAACCTCCAATTTTGCGTTCATAGTCTATATAAGCCAAATAGATTGGAACCTCAGCTCTTTGAGCAATATAATAAAATCCTTTTTTCCAGTTAGGGTTGTACTTCCTTGTTCCTTCGGGGGTAAACAACATGAACATTGTTTCATTTTTTTCAAAGTACTCAACTGCCGAATCAGTTAAGTTATTATTCTTTTTACGATTAACAGGAACACCTCCCATTAACCTAAGAACCCAACCTAAAGGAGGGAAGAATAATTCTTTCTTAATCAAAATTTTAACCTTCACCCCATATGACGCTAACGCCATCTTTCCAATTACAAAGTCCCAATTAGATGTATGCGGAGCCATAGCTACCACACATTTTTTAACCCCTTCTGGTGAATTTTTATCAATTTTCCACCCTAACAAGCGTAAAAGAAACATTGGAATTTTTCTCATGCCGTAAAGTTAATCATTAAGACAATATTCTTACATTTAAGGCATGCCTAAAAAAGTCATATTCGCGAAAATTTCAGGACTCCTGTTTTTGCTTGCTTGTACATGGCTAGTATTTATTGTATCACAAACGATATTAGAAGCTCCCAATAATCGTAATGGAAATCACATTCCAAAGGATGCCACTTTTGTTGCTAAGATTGACGGAAAAGCTTTTTTACGCTCTGGTATCAATGATGTTTTTATTGAAAGTCGAGACAATGAAATCATTCATTTATTCAAGCATTTTTCAGAACAGCGGAAAAAGAAAAAGTCAAAAAGAAAAGGAAAAAGAAGCAGTAATTTAGGAATCGACTATGTTTCTGACATCTACTTTTTCACGTTTGTACATGAAAAAAACAAAATTTTAGGAATTTCAGTCAATCTATCGAATGAACATAGATTTAACAAATACCTCCCTGCGCACCTAGATGAAAAACAAGGCTATGCAAGCTCTCCAGAGGTTGGGTTGATTCTACATACAATTACAAGAAATAATAGTACCGATCCTTCACGAAAAAAACTAAATTCATTAGCAAAACGATTACTTGAAAAACACGGTCAGTTCGACATTTCTTTACTCGAAGACGATAATAATAGAATAATTGCTAAATCGTGGTCAGCTAATGGGAAAGGAAGAATTAGCGATTTCATTAGCTCTTCTAACCTTTCGTTTGAACTAAAGCCACATGAATTGATTTTTGACGGAACCGTTCAAACATTAAACAACGAGACCTTTCTGAAAAAAGACCTTTCTCCTTCTGGGTTTCATTTATTTGTAGGAAACGTACCAACATCGATCTCTGATACACTTTCTTCTTTTATCAAAGACTCTTTAATTCATTTACCAAAAATTGCTGGACTTTCTTTAAACTATAGAGGACTGAGCATAGTAGAAAATGACGGCTTTTTCCCAGTACCCCAAATGGACCTTTTAATTCGATTTGAAGATAAAGTAGATATTACAGAAATCCTCTCAACTAAAATACTTAAATCTAACATTAAACACTTAACTGATCATTCGTTTCATTATCAGGAATCTGTTTACAACTACGAACAAGTAGACGACAATACAATCTACTTAGGAGAAAGCAATTTATCAATGACTGAAACTGAAAACAACCTGGTTTTCAGCGCTTCTGGATCTATGCAACCCCTAACTAAAGTTGATGCGTCTTCTATGGTAACAGCTTTCATAAAACTATTTCCTCTATATTCTGCAAGTGATAATTTCACTCAATCAGTAAAGAAATTAGACATTTCAATTTTCGACTCTGACAATCAAAAACATAAAGAAATGAAAGGGGTTATTGAATTTAGAGAAAAGCGTTTTGTCCTAAACTCTTTTATCAAACTATTGATACAGGGAGAAATTATCAAATAGATAACATTGAAACAAGTAGACTCTTGAAGTACGCTGGAGCTTCTTTTAATTTTGATCCGTACCAAGAGAACATCTCTCCATCTACTAGAACAATCTTCGATTTTGGATAAACTTTATGAAAATCATCGATGTGTTTCTCACTGAAAGGGAAAGGTTCTGAACTTAAAAAAACAAAATCAGGTTGTTCTCCTTGCACAGCTTTTGGATATCTTTCTAAATTCGTCAAATTTACCAGACCGCATGCTGACAGCATATCATCGACAAAAGTGTTCTTTCCAGCAATCATATTCGGTGAACTCCAAATAAAATACAATACCGACTTTCCTCTTATTTCTGATGACTCCACAAAAGTTCTCAACTCAGAAAACCTCTTACTTACTTCAGAAACAAGTTGCTCCGCTTTGTCAGATCGATCAACCAAATGTCCAATCTTCCTCATCATTCCTAATGCATCCGATAGATCTACAATATCACTCATCCATATTGGAGCAATCGATCTCATTTTCTCAATATTATCCCGATCATTTTCCTCTTTATTTCCAATAATTAAATCAGGAGATAATGCTTTAATTTTTTCAAGATTCACGTTCTTAGTACCTCCCACTCTAGCTTTTTCCCGAAACCAAATATTGGGCTCAATACAAAATTTAGTGATTCCAACCACCTCATCCTCCAACCCCAAATAATGTAATAGCTGAGTCTGAGATGGCACTAACGAAACAATCCGCCTTGGAACTGATTCCAGGCGGATTTTATGATTCATTTGATCAACGAATGTCTTCATTTAAGCAATTGCTGAAATAAGATCATGTCGTGTTACAATATGGTGATTTCCATTTTTCAATTCAACCAATACCGCAGATGTTTCCTTATTAATCAAACGTGACACCTGATCAATTGGAGTATCTTCTACTACAATCGGTAGTGGTGCTTGCATAATTGAAGAAACAGCTGTATCCTTCAATTCTGGTTTATCCATCAACAATTGATATACTTTATTATCATCTACTGATCCTACAAATTCACCTCCACTCATTACAGGTATTTGCGAAATAGAATATTTTCTCATTTTATCAATCGCGTGAGAAACAAGCTCTTCACCATACAATGTAACTAATGGCAAATCTCCATGTTTAGCCACAAGTTCGCCAGCTGTTTTCATATCTTCATCTAAGAATCCACGTTCACGCATCCAGTCATCATTAAACATTTTACCAATGTAACGACTTCCGTGATCATGGAACAATACAACAACAACGTCATCCTCTGTTAACTGGTCTTTCATTTGCAATATACCTTTGATTGCAGACCCTGCTGAATTCCCAACAAAAATCCCTTCCTCTCTAGCTATTTTTCGAGTATAAACCGCAGCATCTTTATCTGTTACCTTCTCAAAATGGTCAATTACTGAGAAATCAACATTCTTAGGGAGAATATCTTCTCCAATTCCTTCTGTGATATATGGGTAGATTTCGTTTTCATCAAAAATCCCTGTTTCATGGTATTTCTTAAAAACAGAACCATACGTATCAATTCCCCAAACTTTGACGTTTGGATTTTGTTCTTTCAAATATTTTCCTGTCCCTGAAACTGTTCCTCCAGTGCCAACACCAACTACAAAGTGGGTAATCTTACCATCAGTCTGATCCCAAATCTCCGGTCCAGTTTGCTCATAATGTGCAACTCTATTTGATAAGTTATCATATTGATTTACATACCAAGAGTTAGGGGTATCCGCTGCCAAGCGTTTAGAAACCGAATAGTAAGATCTAGGATCCGTTGGATCAACCGCAGTTGGGCATACAACTACTTCAGCCCCCACAGCACGCAAAATATCCATTTTCTCTTTGGACTGCTTATCATTAAGTACACAGATCAACTTATACCCTTTAATGATACAAGCCAGTGCTAATCCCATTCCAGTATTCCCAGATGTTCCTTCAATGATTGTCCCTCCTGGTTTCAAAATACCAGATGCCTCAGCATCCTCTATCATTTTTAACGCCATCCTATCCTTTACGGAATTGCCTGGATTGGTAGTTTCCACCTTTGCTAGTACTGTTGCCTTTACTTCCTTTGTAAGCGCATTCAATCTAACCAATGGCGTATTTCCAATAGTTTCAAGTATGTTGTTATAAATCTTCATCGTGTTCAAAAAGTTTCCACAAAGGTATATCATTTTTGTGGCTTTGTTGAATTGATTCCTAGAATATTTCAATTGGAAATAAATACCAACATATTACAATACAGATAAGGTTTAAAAACGATTAAATAATTCCTTTAATCCTAAAGACAATAATCAGTACGTATGTCACATACGTAGCAAAAAGCAATGTTCCTGAAAGTCGGCCTATTTTTTTTCCAAACCATAATATCACGCCTAACCCCAAAGCAATTCCGAGCATCCAATACATGTCAAAACTAAGCACTTTATCAGTAACCTCAATTGGTTTGACCATAGAAGTTACTCCTATTACAGCGAAAACATTGAAAATGTTTGATCCAATTAAATTTCCAACAGAAATATCGCTCTGTTTTCTAAAGGCTGCAACGCATGAAGCAACTAATTCAGGAGCACTTGTTCCTAATGCAACAACAGTCACTCCAATTATACTATCCTTATCCGGATTTCCTTCAAGTAATACATTAGCAATACCAACAGCTCCGTCAACGAACCATTCAGAGCCAAAATACAATCCAACTAATCCTATTATCAGAAACAAAAGAGCCTTCCCAATTGGCATTTTCATTGCTTCTTCGATATCTTCATCCTGATCCGATAGTTCTTTCTTTGTTTTCTTTCTAGAATTAGTAATTAGATATGCAATAAAGGCTATTAGTATAACGAACAAAATTGCTCCCTCCCACCACACTATTTTGTTATCTAGAGCAAATAAATAAAACAAAACACTCGACAGAACCATCATCGGGTAATCTATTCGCTTCGATTCCTTTTTTGCAATTATCGGAACGATGAGAACCGTAAGCCCCAGTACCAGCGCAATATTGGCAATGTTGGAACCAATAACATTTCCAATAGCAATTCCAGGATTTCCATCTAATGCACTCTGTAAACTCACCAATAGCTCTGGAGCAGAAGTTCCAAATGAAACCACAGTCATTCCAATTACCAATGGCGAAATTTTAAAGATTGCTGAACATCCAACAGCTCCCTTCACTAAAAACTCCCCTCCTACAATCAGAACTAAAAGTCCTAACAAAAGCATTAAATAATCCATGTACAAAATTCTGAGGTTTCAAAGATATAATTTTGCCCCTCATCAGAGACTTAATTTGCTATTTTTGTTGTATGGATTTTCAACTTGTTTCAGATTTCAAACCAACGGGAGACCAGCCTGATGCAATAAAGCAATTGATTGAAGGAATTAACAATGATGTTGAACATCAAACCTTGCTAGGAGTAACAGGAAGTGGTAAAACATTCACAGTAGCAAATGTAATTCAAGAAATCAATCGTCCAACATTGATTCTTGCCCATAACAAAACACTTGCAGCTCAATTATACGGTGAATTCAAACAATTCTTTCCTGAAAACTCAGTAGAATACTTTGTATCTTATTACGATTATTACCAACCCGAGGCTTATTTACCCGTAACAGGAACATTTATTGAAAAAGACCTATCCATAAATGATGAATTAGAGAAGTTACGACTTTCTGCAACCTCGGCTTTACTCTCAGGAAGAAAGGATGTAATCGTTGTTGCCTCTGTATCTTGCATATACGGTATTGGAAATCCTAAAGAGTTTGCTGATAGCATTATCCATTTAAAAAAAGGTGATCTAATTACTCGAAACAAATTCTTATTTCAGCTTGTAGAAAATCTATACTCTAGGGCTAATCAAGAATTCAATCGAGGAATGTTTCGAGTAAAAGGTGATACCGTAGATATTTATCTCGCCTATGCAGATCACGCCATTCGTATTGCTTTTTGGGGAGATGAAATTGAAGCTATTTCATCGATTGACCCTGAATCGAATGATAAAATTGAATCATTTGAGGAAATTTCAATATATCCAGCAAACATATTTGTAACTAATCCTGAAACGACTAAAGTAGCTATTGAACAAATTGGTGAGGATATGAAGCTTCAAGTTGAAGCATTTAAAAAACAAGGAAAAATCGATGAAGGCTCTCGACTAAAAGAAAGAACCACATATGATTTAGAAATGATCCGTGAATTAGGTTACTGCTCTGGAATAGAAAATTACTCTAGGTACTTCGATCAACGTGAACCAGGACAACGTCCATTCTGCCTACTCGATTACTTCCCTGACGATTTCTTAATGATCATTGATGAAAGTCATGTTACTATTCCGCAAATTCGAGCAATGTACGGTGGAGATCGAGCACGAAAAATAAACTTGGTTGATTTCGGTTTTAGAATTCAAGCAGCAATGGATAACCGTCCGTTGAAATTTGAAGAATTTCAAGGAATGCTAAATCAAACCGTTTATGTTTCTGCAACACCAGCAGATTATGAAATTGAACAATCAGAAGGAGTAATTGTGGAGCAAGTGATTCGTCCAACTGGACTACTGGACCCCATTATTGAAGTCCGAGAAAGTAAAAATCAAATTGATAATTTAATCGAAGAAATTCAACTCCGTATTCCGAAAGATGAACGTACTCTTGTAACTACACTTACAAAGCGTATGGCAGAAGAGCTTCAGAAATATTTAGATCGATTAGGAATCCCATGTAGATATATTCACTCTGATGTAGACACTATTGAACGTGTAGAAATTTTAAGACAACTTAGATTAGGTGATTTTGATGTTTTAATCGGTGTAAACTTACTTCGTGAAGGATTGGATCTGCCTGAGGTTTCCTTAGTTGCAATATTGGATGCAGACAAGGAAGGTTTCCTTCGAAATGAACGCTCTCTTGTTCAAACTGCAGGAAGAGCGGCCAGAAACGTCAATGGAATGGTTATTATGTATGCCGATCGAATGACAAAATCTATGCAGCGCACAATTGATGAAACCGCAAGAAGAAGAAAAATACAGGACGAATACAATAAAGAAAATGGTATTACTCCAACACAAATAAAAAAATCCAAAGAAACGATTTTGAACTCTACAAAAGTTGCAGATGGTGATGGACCAACAGATTACTCTCAACTTGAAGATAAAGCACTTGTTGCTGACCCTGTGGTTCAACATATGAATGAAGAACAACTAAAAAAATCAATAGTATATACTCGAAAACGCATGGAAGCTGCTGCAAAAGAACTAGATTTTGTGGAAGCTGCTCGGTTAAGAGATGAACTTTTTGCACTAGAAAAACAAACAAAGAACACATGAATTTAGGAACCTTATTAGGACAATTACGAGGACTCGCAATACTTGAAGGAATTTCATACTTGTTATTCGCTCTAACAATGCCTTTGAAGTACATTTACGAAATAGGAATGCCAAACAAAATTGTTGGAATGATTCACGGAATATTATTCATTGCTTACATTTTTTGGGTACTATTAACAGCACGACAAAAAAAATGGGGAAGTCAACTTACAGTAATTTGCCTAGTCGCATCTTTGTTGCCTTTCGCTACCTTTTGGGTAGATTCTAAATGGTTAAAACCACTTGAACAGGAAGAGCATTAAATTATGATTAAGCAGAAAATTCACATTCTCGATTCTCTCCGAGGAGTTATTGCACTTTTTGTAGCTCTTTATCACTTTCTGCACGCTGAAGGCCATTCAAAATTGATCATTGATCCAGAGAATGCGTTATTAATAATTGCTGATCCAATACTTGAAGGCAGTGTAAGTGTATTCTTCATTATTTCTGCTTATGTAAACTACCTTCACATGGAGAGGCATCAGTTTTCTTTAAAGTTATTTGGCCAATTTATGCTTAAACGATTTATCCGAATCATATTCCCTGTTTTACTATGTATTTTAAGCATGATTCTTATTGAAAACCTTTTCCGTGCGCATTTGAATCAAGACTTTTTCTTCTCTTTCAAGCAATTCATAACGAATATTACATTTACCGCTCCCTATTTTAACGAAGAATGGTACAACCCGATATTTTGGACCCTCAATGTTGAATTTCAATTTTACTTATTACTCGTATTTTTATTCATTGGGATAAAAAGAAGCCCTTTTCTTCCCCTATTGATATTAACTGCGCTATCCATTCCAACAAACTTTTTTTATGAATTAACTCAATTTGTACCTTATTATTTTTCTTATTTCGTAATCGGAATTGCGTCTTATCTATTTCACTCAACAAAAATCAATAACCTACAATTCGCTTCACTTCTTGTTCTTGCTTTTTTTGACGTACTCCTAAATCACCCTTTTTACTACCCCTTGATTCCGTTATTAAGTATTCCGTTTATCTTGAATGTTAAATCTCGATTACCTTTTTTGGAATGGATAGGTTCCTTTTCTTATAGCTTTTATCTCATGCACGGAGTTTTCGGCGGGACCTTGATTTACTTCTTTGGACGCTATACATCAAGTAATTTACAAGTGTTTTCACTCTTACTTTCAGCAATTATTATATCGTATATTGGAAGCTATATTTCATATCGAATCATTGAAAAACCCTCAATAAAAATATGTGGACAAATTCGATACCGAAAATAAGCCAAGAATTTCGCTATTTTTGGCGGTATGGATAACCGAAAACACATCGAAGTCTGTTTCACACCTGGTGAATATGAATACTTCAAAGATGAATATGAAATTGTTGTAGTAATTGACGTTTTAAGAGCTACATCAGCTATTTGTGCTGCTTTTGACAATGGAATAAAATCGATTATCCCCGTATCAAGCATTGATGCCGCTCGTGAATACAAAGAAAAGGGATATTTAGTCGGAGCTGAAAGAAAAGGTCAGATTGTTGATGGGTTTGATTTTGGAAATTCACCATATTCATACATCAAGGAAGAGTTGAAAGGACAAGAAGTTGTTCTTACCACTACAAATGGAACAAAAGCATTGAATATTGCCAAAGATGCCGATACCGTTGTTGTTGGTTCGCTATTAAACCTTGATGCCTTATGTAAATGGCTAGAAAAGCAAGATAAAAATATACTTTGCCTTTGTTCAGGATGGCAAGACAAGTTCAATTTGGAAGACACAATTTGTGCTGGTGCTATTTCTGAATACCTTCTTGCAACTGGAAAGTTTACATCAGATGAGGATTCTTCCATTGCGGCAAAATATTTGTACCTTTCTGCATGGGATAATTACATGGGATACTTGAAGGCCAGTTCTCACCGTCGACGTTTGAAAAATTTCAATTTGAACGAAGATATTAAGTACTGTCTTACTCCAAACCAAACAGATGTAATTCCAATTTTGAAAAATGGTAAATTGGTTAAACTTTAAATGGCTTTTTATATTAACAATTCCTTTATTTCTGGGAGTTAGTTCTGATAAACAAAAGCGTTGGGGATTTTTCGGACACAAACGGATAAATCGCGTTTCTACATTTACGCTGCCTCAGGAAATGTTTGGTTTTTACAAAGAACATATTGAGTACCTTACTGAGCATGCTGTTGATCCGGATAAAAGGAGATACGCTATTGATGGAGAAGCCCAAAGGCATTACATTGATATTGATCATTATGTGAAAGACGGAGAAGATCCATTTGATGTTGTTCCTGAAAAATGGTTGGATGCCGTTGAAAAATTTTCTGAAGATACTTTACAAGCTTATGGAATAGTTCCTTGGTATATTATTGTAATGAAGAATAAACTTCAAAGAGCATTTGAAAATCAAAATGTTGACCTTATTCTAAAATATTCGGGCGACATTGGACACTATATTGGTGACGCTCATGTTCCTCTTCATACAACAGAGAATTACAACGGTCAAATGACAAATCAAAAGGGAATCCATGGGTTATGGGAAAGTCGATTGGTCGAAATCAATAATGAGAACTATGACTATTTTATTGGTAAAGCGGAATATATTGATGATTTGCGTTCCTACATTTGGGATGCTGTAAAAGTTTCTCACTACGCGGTAGATTCTGTACTCTCTCTTGAAATAGCTGTAACCAAGGATTTTGATGCAGATAAAAAATACAGTTTTGAACGCAGAGGTAATACTACTGTGTCTGTTTATTCATATGAATTTTCTCAAGAATACCATAAACGAATGAATGGGATGGTAGAACGTCGCTTACGAGATGCAATTCTATCAGTAGGTTCTATTTGGTACACTGCTTGGGTAGACGCAGGTCAACCCGACCTTTCAAAGCTTCAAAACACACCTCCTTCCGATGAATTATTAGAAGAAATGAAAATTTTAGATAAGGAGTTTTCCCATGGCGCTCATAAGGGACGAATTTGTGATTAAAAATTTAATCCTATAACCTATTATTATCATTATTTTCATGATACATTCTATAAAATTCATTCAATCTAAAGTATTGGTAAATGACTTAATATAAAC
>JAKVAS010000041.1 GCA_022448165.1 Crocinitomicaceae bacterium
TCTTAAATAATAACCATTCTCGTAAGGTTCATCCATTGTCACGCGTTCTCCACCTGTTAAGACCGTTCCTCCCTCCTGCTTTGCCAACTCAATATAAGACAGTACTTTTTCCATATGTGACTTAGAAACCACAGCTCCCAATTTAGCCTTTGGATCAGTTGGGTGAGCAACAATTGTTTCAGATACACGTTTTACAAAAGCTTCTTTAAACTTCTCATAAATTGGACGTTCTATAAAAATACGAGATCCACACAAACATATTTGTCCTTGATTCGCAAACGACGAACGTAAAGTAGTACTTAGCATTTCATCAAAATCACAGTCCGCAAAAATGATATTTGGATTTTTACCCCCTAATTCAAGAGACAATTTTTTAAACATTGGTGCTGCAGTTCTTGCGATATACTCACCGGTTCTAGTCCCTCCGGTGAAAGAAATTGCCTTTATTTTAGGATGTTTTACCATTGCATCACCAACTAATCCACCTTCCCCATGCAGAATATTCAACACCCCCGGAGGCATCCCAGCTTCTTGAGCAACCTTGCCTAATAAATATGCCGTATAAGGAGTAACTTCAGAAGGTTTGGCGATAACACAATTTCCAGCTGCTAAGGCCGGCGCTATTTTCCATGAAAACAAATACAGTGGTAAATTCCATGGAGAAATACATCCAACAATACCAATCGGTTTACGCAATGTATAATTTACTCCGACTCCCTGCATATTGTGTGATTCCGAAGCATAATGTAAAATAGCTGTTGCAAAAAAGTGAAAATTAGACACGGCTCTAGGAATATCTACATGAGCTGCAAGACTCATCGGTTTTCCATTATCTCGTGATTCAGCCTCTACAAACTCATCCATCCGTGCTTCTATCCCTTCTGATAGTTTCACAAGAATTTTACTTCTTTCTTCCGTACTCATTCCTGACCAAACAGGTAGTGCATTTTCCGCAGCATTAACAGCTCTATTCACATCATCCGCAGTTGAGTTCGGAATGAGTGAGTACACTTTACCTGAAGCGGGCTCATAATTATCGATGTATTCTCCATTTGATGGATCACAATACTGTCCATTTATAAAATTCTGCAATTTTTCCATCTTTTCTAATCTAAGAAGCGCACTAAATCCTCAGAGAAGCGCAACATGTTTTTAATTTCTCCTGTTTTTGCAATTCGTAATGACTTGAAGACAATCAACGCATCACCATTACATTCTATATGATAAATTTCTTCCATCTCCAAGAATCGTATAAGGTTTGGCGTAAAGAATTTTCTAATTTCCTTTTCATCCTCTCCTTTCAAACTTAAATCGTTTGAAAAACTAGGAAACCCTTGAAAATCAATATCCTTTTGCCCATTTCTAAATAAAACTCGATCAAATAATTTATCAAAAATTGCTTCTTGTTGTAACACAAATGTTGGAACCTTCTTCGGAAGGTGAATCAACTGCATTGTTGTTTTATACACCTCCTTTGATAACATTGCACCCTCATCAAATACAATATCACTAATTTCCCAATCAATGCCCGGTGAATCTTCAAATTCTCCTGCAATAATATTCTCCTTACTTTCTAACGGTCTAGATCTAAAGAAATCAAAATCCAACAATTCACTTGTGTCCACCTGTTCTTCACGTGTATACAACCAATTACTATTTAAAGCAATCTGTTTAATGCGCTGTTGACGAGGCGATGTTTTCTGAAAGTTTGGTAAAATCAAGGTTTTCAAAGCCAATTTATGATTAGAAGAAGCTACGTGTTCGTTCAATCCAATGATTTTTACTTTTCCACCTGTCAATCGATGACTCGCCCTAAACTCCATTAACTTCTCTTGAAAAGTAAGGTCAACCAATCGGGTTTTAGACAAATCAACCTTCAAATCACACCCAGCAGGCACCTTATCCAACATATTAATCAATCGAATAAGTGTTAAGAAATTTGCAACGCCTTTTACCCTAAGAGTATAGCTACAATCTCTGTTTTCCTTAAGACTAGTTCCAGATTTAAAAACCATCTGTACAAACTGCGGTATTGATAGTCTGGACATCAACAAATGTGCAATTAAAGTAATCCCAATCCCTCCAACAATACCTGCTAACGGATCTCTATATAAAGTGATCACAATGGTAGAGAGTAAGAAGATCATTTGTTCTAGCCCTTGTTTATACACCTCTTTAAACACTCGGGGCGAAGCCAACTTAACTCCAGTAACTACCAATACTGCCGCCAGCGCAGCCACAGGAAATTTTTGGATAACAGGAATTAAAAATAACACAAACAACATAATGAATAATCCATGATAGAAGTTAGACCATTTTGTTTTTGCATTATTATGAACGTTTACAGTACTTCGTACGATTACGTTCAATATCGGTAAACCTCCCACAAAACCGGAAGCCATACTTGCCAAACCAAGTGCTGATAAATCTTTATTTAAGTTTGTTTTCCTCTTATAAGGGTCCAATTTATCAACTGCTTTTGCCGCAGCTAAGGAAATTACCGTTGAAATTAGACTTATGGAAATAACTGCCATCCAAAAAACCCCGGTATTAATCTTTGAGAAATTCGGAAAAGCGATTCCATCCATCCAATTACTTGGAACGTCAATCAAATAATCTTTCGGAGCTTCAAATACTTTTCCAAATATTGCTATTTCTTCAGCCTCTAAATAACCATACAAAAATACAATCGGCACCGCAATTGCGAGTACCCAAACAGGAGCGGGAATAAAATGAAATACTCGATAACTAATCTTTGCATGAAAAATTAGAAGAATAATCCCAATCCCCGAAATAATAGCGATGTATGGATTAATTTCTGGGATTTTCTGGAAAATATCACCGATAATCTCTACCGTATTTTCTCCATTAGAAGTCGTTCCCATTGCAACGTGCATTTGCTTTGCAAAAATTATAATTCCAATCGATGCTAATACTCCCTGTATCACGGATGAGGGAAATATTTCAGCAATACGGCCAAATTTCAATAAGCCAATAATCACTTGAATAGCACCGGCGATAATAATTGCTGCCAATGCAAATTGAAATCCTTCTTTTGGATCACCATTACCTAATGCAGAAGCGGCGGCGGCAATTACAGCAATCAATCCCGCTGCCGGACCATTAATTGTTAAATATCCACTTCTAAAAAATGTAGTAAATACGCCTCCTATTACCGCTGTGATCAGTCCCGATATAGGCGGAATTCCCATTCCCTTTGCAATTGCCAGGGACAATGGAAGGGCAACTAGCGAAACACTAATTGCCGCAATAATATCACTCCTCCAATGTTGCGTAAAACCTTTTACTCCAGTGTGAGGGACATCTTCTCTTACTTTTGACATATATGAATCTGCTGTCTTATTCTGTTTGAATTTAATTTAACCTTTCATTTGACTTAATATCTCAGCTCTTTACCTTTCACAGTCGCCGGGATTCCTTCCTTGAGCCACTGTGGAGCTTCTTTTCCTAAAAGATAATGATCAAAGAATTGACGCATACGAATGCTTAAATCAATACGATTAGCATTTTGCATCAAGTTGTGTTGTTCACCATTATAATTTAATAGCCATGTTGGTTTTCCAAGTCGTTTCAACCCTGTAAAAAGTTCTATTCCCTGATACCAAGGAACAGCACCGTCTCCATCATTATGCATGATCATTAAAGGGGTTTGAACATTTGGAAGATGAAACTGCGGAGAATTTTCTACATACAAATCAGGACGTTCCCAAATTGTGTATCCAATTCTACTTTGAGTTCTTTCATATTGAAACTGTCTATTCAACCCCGAGCCCCAACGTATTCCACCATAAGCAGAGAACATATTTGTTACAGGAGCTCCAGCCATTGCCGCCTTATAACGTGTAGTCATTGTAACTAATTGTGCTGTTTGATATCCACCCCAAGACTGCCCTTGTAATGCCATTCTTGTAGAGTCAACATTGTCATATAATTCCAATACTCGATCTGTTCCACTCATAATTGCATCATATGCTGATTGAGCAGGATGTCCTGATGTGTATCGAATATCCGGAATAAACACGAAGTATCCAGCCGATGCGTATTCCGTTGCATAAACAATTGATGCGGTTGGTTTTGGAATATAATGTTGGTGTAACCTGTCTGAATACAATTCATAGAAGTATACCATTAATGGGTATTCCTTTGACGCATCATAGTTTTCGGGTTTGTATAACAATCCTTCTAGTTCCGTTCCTTTGTAATCCTTCCATTTAATCAGTTCAACAGAGGTCCAGTTATATTCCACTTGTTGCGGATTTGTGACAGATATTTTCTCTTCTATTTCGAACTTATTGTTTATCAGGTATAAATCTGGATATTCCAAAGTTGTCATTTTACGTAACAATCCTGTTGACTTATTTTTTGACCTCATTTTTCCGTACACAATTGCGTCATACGACGATGTCTCGATTAAATCCGTATGTTCTCCATGCTCTTTCACGTTAAACAGGTGAACTCCCTTCGTTTTACGGTTAAAACCTTGAACATACACATTATCAAAATCAACAAACACACTATCATACGACCACCAATAAGCTCCAAGTTCTATTTGTCTAGTAGAACCAATTTCTCCCGTAGTAGATGCTGCTTCGTTCTTAACGAAATCATATTCCCAAATGTCAAATTCAGATTGAAGGTATATTTTTTCCTCTCCTTTTTTCCAGCCAATAATTCCAAGTGACCATGCCTTCATTGGCATTCCATTCACATCAGCTTCCCAATTAACATTATCTATTGAACATGTAATACACTTCTCTTCTTTTGTAAGAAGGTTTAGAGCAAAGTAATTGTGTTTCTCATTATCATAGTAAACATAATAGTTTCCTTCAGGAGATAATTCACCATCGGAATCAATTCCACGTTTCAACAGTTCAGATTCACCTGTTTTTAAAGAAATTCGGTAGTGATCTTCTGGATATGGTGCGACCCAGTTATATGTGTGCTGATATGCCTCAATACTACTAGCTAAAATATACTCTCCTTTCGGATTTGTATCTGCATAAGTCCGCAATGTATCATCTGCCAACTTAACGATTCTCCCCTCTTCAATATGTAAAACGTGCAGGTCTGTTTTTTTCTTATCACGTTCTAATCTTAACAATTGTTCAGGTTGTAATCGTTTATCCTTATGGTGCCATAAATCTAATTTCACCTTTTCAGAATCCGTCAATGTATCTTTAGGCTCTTCTTTTGGTTTCTCAGCAACACCAAAATACAACATAGAACCATCTTCAGTAAACCTTGGAGTATAGTTATTAGACATTGCATCACCTTCAGGCAAAAACGCTTGCGATGAATCGGCAATAACTTGATTTCCCATTGTCCAGCAATCTAACAAGTTCAAAGCATAACATTTCACTTTAGCACTATCTTCTGAGGAAACAAAAAATAATCGATCCTCTTGATCCGAGAATCCAAACTTGGGGATGTCAGTATAATTCTTCGGAAATTTACGTAACTCCTTTGAATCCATGATAAACAAGTTCAGTTGAAATGAATCCGCATCTGCCTTTTGATGCGTTGTTAATGCAACATAAGTCGCATTCTCAGAAACCTCCCAACTCTTCACATTCTTAATTGTCTTTGATTCACCAGAGATCGGATTCAAAATCGTTAGTAGTTTTCCTTTAGATGTGTATGTTTTCTCCTCCTTCTTTTTTCGTTTACACCATCTTTTTTTCTTTTTAGATGACTCTTCCTTTAAATCATTTCCATACGATTGATATCCCATCCAGTCACTCTCATCATTCACTTGAAACGATTTCACCTCAGAATATTTAGTTATCTCTTTTGTTCCCAAAACATAAATTCCAAGAGAGTCCTTTGGCCACTTTTTCTTGTCAACCTTTTCTAAGTCACACGTTCTAAGTGTATCGAAACCAGGAGTAATGGTAAAGGCTACGTAACTACTTGTCCCTGAAAACTCCGCGTTTTTAGCACGATAAATAGAATCAAGTTCATTATTTTCCACATCATAGATGTACAAGTAACCATCTCCCCGGTGCGGTTTAATTTCATATGTTACAAACTTTCCATCATTCGATATTTGATGTCTTGATAATTTCTTCCAGTCATTGTAGGCAGTATGGTCAATTACTTTTTTCTGCGCACTTGCATTAGCAGCAATCAACAATATGATAGATATAAAGAGAGTTCTCATAAATCGTTTTGATTTGGGCCTAAAGTTAAGGTAATTTAGATATTTGACAATTAGAGTTCAATTATTGGCAATGACACTGCTTCTGCCCCTAATTTTGATAAACAACCCCAAACTTTGATTTTGTATTCTCTACCATTGAAGGCACCTCATCTGTATCTAGCATTTGAAGTAAATCAATTTCAATAGATCGGCTAATCGTGCTAATTGGTGTATCTGCAGCAACTCCATCAAATGGAGTTTCAGTAATGACCCCAGACTTATTTAAAATAAAAAACGCAAAAGAGATCAACACACTTAACGGAATCATTAACCAATGATTCATTAATCCAGCCAAGGTAAATGGTAAAATTGTTGTGAACAACCATAAAAAGAATAATGTAAAGTAATTGTAATAAAAGGGGAAAATTGTATTCTTTATTCGTTCAGCCATTCCTTGATTATCATAGAATTTTTTCAGCGTAGCAATCAATGCATTGAATCTAAATTCTTCAATCCATCCTTGTCTAAAAGCAAAATCAATATCTCCTCCCTGCAGTACTAGAATTTGAGCAGGTAAATTTGCTTTACCTTTAATTTTATTCAGGTCACTATTGGAAAGATATTGAGCTAAATCAATTTCATCTTTCCTCAAATGCCCTTTTAATGCCTCAAGCCAACCAATTTGACGTTTAATCATTCGTTCTTGCCACTTGGAAATTTCTTTTTGGTCTTGTTCATTATTTCCAATTGGATAAGTCATCAATTCTAACCCAAGAGAACGACTGTTATTCACAATGGATCCCCAGACTTTACGAGCCTCCCACCATCTATCATAAGCTGAACTATTTCTAAACCCTAGAAAAATTGCCAAAGCACTACCTAATATAGCAACAGAAACTGGCGGAAACTCAAAAGCCATTACCTTAAAATAAATACACAGGGTATACGCCAATCCAGCACAAAAAGTAAAAAATAACAATGTCCAACGATTCCAATAGGCAATCCCGACAATTTGTTTAAATGGGTTTTTTGAATAAGAAACAATCATATGCTAAAATACACATACGTTTCAAACAAACAGTTCTGAGGCTATAAAATCAGCTCGTAACTTTCCTTCTTTTGTTAAGCGCAAATAACCATCCTCGTCTTTCATCCAACCTTCTGAAATAAAGTATGCTTTATTTAAATAAAATTCTTTTGGTAGTCTTCCAATCTTAACTAATTTCTCAAGATTCAGCCCATAAGACGTTCTAAGCCCCGTTAAAATTAATTCATTTATGCGGTTTTCAATTGACAACTCTTCTATTTCGAAAAAAGAACTCCCTGTCTGAATTCGCTTCATATATTGCCGATTATTTGCAATATTCCATTGTCGCGAAACTCCATTAAAGGAATGTGCAGAAGGTCCTACTCCAAGATACCAAGTTCCTTTCCAATAATTAGAATTATGCTTCGATTGCTTTCCTTCTTTTGCAAAATTTGAGATTTCATATTGCTCAAAATTAGCACCTTCCAACTTTCGAAGTAAAGTGATAAATTGGTCACTTTGTTGGTCTTCATTAGGAGCAACTACCTTTCCTTTTTGAACCCAATTATCCAATACTGTTTTCTCCTCAATTGTTAAACAATATGCAGAAACGTGTCCTACATCCATGTCAATAACATGATCTATATGCTTCTCCCAATCCTCAATAGACAAGTTCGGGAGCCCATACATTAAATCTACCGTCAATTGATCAAACCCGGCCTCTTTAGCCAACTGTACACATGACAAAGACTCATCTACTGAATGAGCTCGATTCATCCATTTCAAATCCTCTGATTTAAATGACTGCAACCCGATACTCAAACGATTCACACCATATTCTTTCCAAAAACCCAATGTGTAAAATGAAATATCGTCTGGATTAGCCTCTAAGGTAACCTCTGGCTCATCAACCACCGTAAAATTCAAGTGAACCGTATTTAAAATTTTACCTAATTCATCTTTTGTCAAAAGACTTGGAGTTCCTCCACCAAAGTAAATTGTTTCAATTTGTTTATTCACTAAATATCCTCTTCTTTGAATTAGCTCTTCACAAATTGTATTTACCATTTCTTGGCGATATTCTTCAAACGTAGTACTAAAGTGAAAATCACAATAGGTGCACTGCTGCTTACAAAAGGGAATATGTATATAAATACCTGCCAAGAGACAAAAATACAAAGCACGATTGGATTACTGATATCATTCTTCAATACAACCAAAATTGTTAAATCCAGACAAAGAAATTTGAAGCAATTATTTTTTTTACTAAATTGAAAGAAATAAAGGATCAATTTTCATCACTTTATATGACAAATTTCGATAAACATAAGCAATTATTGAATAAAGAATTAGACCAGTTCAATTCTATTTTGGGAGAAATTTTACCCCGATATATCACTCTTATGAAGAAATCAGATTCTAGTGAAGGGGAACTAAAGGAACTTGGAGAAATAGAGCATTTCCTAATTGAAGTGAACGCAAAAATCGCAGAAATTAAGAATAAGCTAGATCAAGATCTATTCGGAGAGACTATGGAGTTATACTATCAAGTAAAGAAACAAGCGTCTGCTGGAGATCTACGTGCGAAAGAACATTTGAATAAATTACGTACATCATTGAATGATTCCATAAAGGGTGACACGTTCTTTAATTGGAATTAAGCGTTAATTACAATCGTATATTAACGTCATTCTATCTTCTTCATTTTCGTTTGAAACTCCAATTTCAATTGGATAACCGTATTCATTATACTCATAGTTAAAGATTGTTTTTGCAATCTCTCCTTCTTTTTTATATACCCCGTTGATCCTATACTTTGATTTTTTCAAATAAGTAGTTTGAATGGAGGTAATATTGTGCATCTGATTTGCCATTGGATACCCTATCAATACTTCAAGCATATTTACAAATGTGCTTTTCCCTTTAAATGGATTGATTTCAAGATCATAAGTAACCTCTATCTCTTCAATCTTTTCTCCAAACTGATTAAATACACTAGCCTTTATGGGGAGTCCACCCGAATTAAACTCATATATCCGCTTTTTTAATTTAGATGAGTCTTGTTGTATTCTTCCTAGAGAATCATAGATCAAATGTATATCCACTCCTCCACTAGTAAACTTCGTTAATACATCGTTGGAATACTCATAACTTCCTTCCATTCGTTGATGGCCAATATCCAAAGAAAAGTGTACAAGATTTCCGTCTTTATGAGTGTAATTCAGAATTTGAGAACTATCGTTTTTAAGAGTAGTCATTTTTCCTTCTTGAACCAATCCTTCATCATAGGTAAAAACCATTGAACGATTTGACTCTCCGAGTTGAAAATCCATCTGAATCAAATCACAAGTAATTGGAATAATTTCTTCAACAGGCTCAACATTAATAACCGACGATATTTTCTTTTTAGACTTATCATTTTTACAACTACAGAAAATGATCGATCCAGAAGCAAAGCAGAGTAATAAAAAAGTAGTTTTCATGCGTAGGTTGACTCGTTTTTTGTTTTAGCAATAGAAAAGCAAGTTAAAGATATTAATAATATATATATAACTAATCTCGGTTCACAAATCTGTTAAAGAATCAATTATTCCAAGAATTAAAGCGAATACTCGTCTTTTAATAAACAAAAAACTCCTCTAGACTAAATGCTAGAGGAGTTTCAAACTTAATATTAAGTTACTTATTAAAGTTCGAACTTAATCCCTTGCGCTAATGGCAAATCATCAGTGTAGTTAATTGTGTTTGTCTGACGACGCATGTATACTTTCCAAGCATCTGATCCAGACTCACGTCCTCCACCCGTTTCTTTTTCACCACCGAATGCACCGCCGATTTCAGCACCAGAAGTTCCAATATTTACGTTAGCAATTCCACAATCAGATCCAGAGCAAGATAAGAACGCTTCAGAATCCTTAATCAACCCTGTCATAATCGCAGATGACAATCCCTGCGGAACATTATTTTGAATAGCAATTGCATTCTCAACACCACCTGAATACTTCATAATGTATAAGATTGGTGCAAATGTTTCGTGTTGTACTATTTGGAATTCGTTTTTCGCTTCAACAATTGCCGGCTTCACATAGCATCCTGATTCATACCCTTCTCCTGAAAGAACTCCACCTTCTACTAAGATGTTTCCACCTTCAGCCTTTGCAGCGTCTAATGCTTTCAAGTACATATCTACAGCATCCTGATCGATTAGCGGCCCAACATGATTGTTTTCATCCAACGGATTACCAATTTTCAATTGACCATATGCATTCACAATTGCACTTACAAATGTATCATATACATCTTCATGAATAATCAAACGACGCGTTGAAGTACAACGCTGTCCTCCTGTACCAACTGCTCCAAACACAGCTCCTGGAAGAACAATTTTCAAATCAGCTGTTGGAGTAACGATAATTGCATTATTTCCTCCTAATTCCAACAATGATTTCCCTAACCTTGCTCCAACTGCAGCTCCAACTGATTTCCCCATACGAGTAGATCCTGTAGCAGAAACCAATGGTACACGCTTATCATTAGACATCAAAATTCCAAGATCAGCTCCCCCAATCACCAAACCAGAAACTCCTTCTGGAACACCGTTAGCATCGAATACTTCTTTTGTAATTTGCTGACACGCAATTGAAGTAATTGGTGCTTTTTCTGATGGTTTCCAAACACATACATCACCACAAACCCATGCCAATGCAGTATTCCAGTTCCAAACTGCTACTGGGAAGTTAAACGCAGAAATAATTCCAACGATTCCAAGTGGGTGATACTGCTCATACATTCTATGTCCTGGACGCTCAGAATGCATTGTAAGACCATGAAGTTGACGAGAAAGACCTACTGCGAAATCACATATATCAATCATTTCTTGAACCTCACCATATCCTTCTTGAAGAGATTTCCCCATTTCGTATGAAACAAGTTTCCCTAATGGTTCTTTATACTCACGTAATTTTGTAGCCAACTGACGAACAACTTCCCCTCTTGCAGGTGCTGTCCATTTTCTCCAAGATTTAAATGCTTCTTGCGCTTTCAAAACTACTGCCTCGTAATCTGCCTCAGTAGCACTATTTACTGAAGCAATCACCCTTCCATCAACTGGAGAAACCGATTCAATTTTCTCTCCTCTTGTGTTAAACCAATGTCCACCTGTAGATGCACCATTATTAATATCTTCAATACCTAACTGAGTAAGTATTTCTTTCATTCCTAGGTCTGTAAGTACTTCAGCCATGAGATTTAGTTTGTTAAATTATTTCTATATTTCACAAAATTACGTTAAATATTCTTTCTAGCTAAACGAATTTTGCATTAACCGAACCGTTAACTTAATCATTCTTTCGTTTTTTAATGTCATTCTTATCCATCTATTCAAAACTTTCTCCAAAAACTATATTAATGCGTGCACTACTTTCATTATCATTTGTTAGTCTTTTCTTCCTAAACGGGAGATCTCAACAACTAGATTCATTTTTCGATAAACCTCCTACTTCTTATTCCCTATCGGACTTCAGAGAATATTATATTTCTACTTACGGTAGTTTCGAAAAGATTAATGATGTAGCTCATAAAAATGCAGTTAACCTCAAAGAAATAGATGAATACCTGTATTTTTTTCATGAACTGTCTCGCGTCCAGTTTTTCGACCTTTGCGATCGAAAAGAAGATGCATTAGCCTTAATTGCCAAACTAGAACCTTCAACAGTCATCCAATCTTCTCCTCAATTATTAGGCTACCTATATAACGTAAAAGGAGGCATCGATTCCGGCATGAATCACCCTACTAATGCATTAAAAAATTACTTAGAAGCTTATCGACAACTCACAGTTGCCAATGATAGCGTTGGAATTAAAGCAAACGCCATCAACGTTGCGAATATGTATACAAGTCAGGGCATTTACGATAAAGCCAAATACTACTATAATACCGCCTTGCAGTTGGAATACAAAGGAATTATGCCATTCTCCAACCAATTAAGAGCAAATTACGGTCAATTCTTAGTAAGAAATAACAAGCTAGATAGTGCCATAGAAATGTACAGCGGACTACTAGAAAACTCAGGCGATCAACTAGATAACTACGCGAGATCAATCATTCAAATGAACCTCGGTGACGCCTACATGCTTAACGGACAACCAGATAGCGCCATTTCTCATTTACAAATTGCGAAACAACACTCTTCTCATCAAGACGTCCAACGTACTATAATTATTAATCGTTCGCTTTCTGAATACCATTATAGAAAGAAGGATTATACAACTGCCTACCTATTACTCAGGGAGTCAGATAGCCTCAGTATTTTGGAGCAAAACAGGCAAATACCGGTACTATCAGAAAACCTTAAACTCGAGTACGAAAGGAAAATCCATGAGAAAGAAATGGATTTTGAAAAAGTGAAAACAGCGCACGAAAAAAGCAAAATCACTCGTATGTACATTTTTTCCGCTGTTACCCTGCTTTTTCTTGCAATATTGATATTCCTCTATTTTCGCATTCAGAAAAAGCATCGTCTTCTCGCAGAAAAAAACATTGAACTTGCCAATCAATCGGCAAATACGAAAAAATCTAAAAATAAAGGGAAAGCGCCTTCTCCAGATCTCATCACTCTATTCGAGCAACAATTACATGATGCAGAAATATTTATTGATCCCGAATTAACGTTAGATAAACTATCGAAAAAGCTAGGCACCAACCGTACCTACCTTTCTGAAAACATTAATCTTCATTATGGAAAATCATTCAGGTCAATTATCAATGAGTTAAGAATAGCAGCAGCAAGACGTATGCTTATCGATGAAAAATACGCTCATTACAGTATAGAGGGTGTAGCCATTTCCGTTGGTTATCGGAATATTTCCTCTTTTAATTCAGCTTTTAAGAAAGAAACCGGAATTACTCCCTCATTCTTCAGAAAAACAAGTCAATCTTCTGATTAACAACACATTAATGCTTATCTTTTAATTAATAAATTGATCTATTCATTACACAATCGATTGATTTTCAAGTGCACCAGAAGTAACTTTGTTCCTTGTCGTTTGTGATCGTATGCCATATCACTAAGCGGATTTAGTAATAAAAACATAAAACTATGAAAGCTCACATTCTCACCCCCAGGAAAGTCATGACAACTTTTCTATTACTATTATTCTTTGGAACCAGTTTTTCGCAAAGTCCTTGTAAAGAAATTGTAGGATATTATCCTAACTGGCAATGGTACGACCGCGCACAATTAGTCAACCCTCAAACTTTAGATTATTCTAAGTACACTATTATTAATTACTGTTTTTTCGCACCACAGCCAGATGGAACAATTAACACAACGGATGCTTGGGCAGATGAAAACTTGCTGCTCGGCCAACCTGATTGGGTAAACGGTGGATATCTGCCAAACACATCCATTGTTGATTTGGCTCATGCTAATGGAATAGAAATCTTACCCTCTATCGGAGGCTGGACCTTATCCACTAACTTTCCATCGATCGCAGCAAGCCCTGCATTACGCGCGACGTTCGCTCAATCTTGTGTAAACTTAATTCAAACTTATAATTTTGATGGAATCGATCTTGATTGGGAATACCCAGGATATGCTCCACATGGAGGAACTCCTCAAGATTTCACCAATTTCACCCTGTTATTGCAAGAAATTAGAACGGCCATTGATAATTACGGGCAATCCATAGGAAAGACAATGCAACTCACAGTTGCAGTTGGTGCCGGACCCGATAGAATGGCTGATGTAGATTGGCCAGCGGTTAATCCTTTACTTGATATTATCAACCTGATGTCCTATGACTTTTTCGGAGCATGGGATGCCACTACCAATCACAATGCACCATTGACAGCACCAGCGCAGGGTGATCCTACATTTAACTTAACCTATTCTGTAAATGCGCTTACTGGAACCTATGGAATTCCTAGCTCAAAAATTACCGCAGGTATTGCTTTCTATGGTAGATCAAGTATTACTTCAGGAACTCCCGGACTTCATACTCCGAACGCTGGAGGTACAGACGGAACAACATTCTGGCAAGACGATGGTTCTCCCCTTTACTACAATATCATGGCGAATTATTCTCAGTTCACAGAACATTGGGACGCTACTGCACAAGTTCCATACCTAACAGGGAACAATATGAACACGTTTGTTTCCTATGATAACGAACAATCTATTGGTCTAAAAGCTGAATTTATAGTAGATAACAATCTAAGAGGTGCAATCATCTGGGAAATCACAGGTGATTATATGGAAACATCACCAGGTTCTGGTATGATTGCTGGAACACCTTTGGCAGATACTCTAAACAACGTGTTTTGTAATTACATCGGGGCAGGAAACCCGCCGAATGTAACTGTGTCTGGAAACTTAACGCTTTGCGAAGGAGAATCAATTACGCTTACTGCAAGTGGAGCAGATAGTTACGTTTGGAACACAGGCGCAACAGTAGCATCTATTACCGTTAGCCCTGCAACAAGTACTACATATACCGTAACTGGAACGAACAGTTTCGGAACAGACACGGAAACGATCAATGTAACTGTATACCCATTACCAGCAGCTCCTTCTATTGTAAACAACAACGGTAACTTGAACGCTCAAAGCCCAGGAAACACGTATCAATGGTTCTTAAATGGAGTAATTATTAATGGCGCAACAATGGAGACGTATACACCAACACAAACTGGGGATTACACAGTAGAAGTAACAAATCCAAATGGATGTAGTATACTTTCATTACTGTATACTTTCGGAGCTCCTCCAACTGTAAATATTAATGGTAATCTTTCTATCTGCCTAGGAGATGATGTTACACTGACTGCTAATGGTGCTGATTCCTACGTTTGGAGTACTGGTGAAACAACGCAAAGCGTTACATATACACCAACCACCACAACCAGTTATTCGGTAACGGGATCCAATCCATTTGGTTCGGACACCACCACAGTTACGGTTGTCATAAATCAACCACCAAGTACACCTAGCGTCATTGATAATTCAGGAATACTTGAATCTTCTATAAACGGTGTGACTTATCAATGGTATTTCAACTCATTAGCTATTTCGGGAGCAATTGCAAACACTCATGTTCCTACTCAAGACGGAAACTACTCTGTGGAAGTTTTTGATGCCAACGGTTGTTCGGCTACCTCAAGTGACTTTATTTGGGAGACAATCGGTTTATCCGAGCATACAATTACCCGCAAATATTATCCGAATCCCATTCAACACTCGTTCATCATTGAGCAGCGAAGCGCATTAGAATTAACAATTGTTTTATTCGATTTAACAGGAAAAAGGGTTCATCAATTTCCATTAAACAACAATAGTAAGATTATTTTAGACTTTGCAACTTTAGCGATCTCGAAAGGTTCTTACTTATTACACCTCACAACTAAAGAAGGTGATATGGAAATAATTCCTGTTTACTTAAATAAATAGCTCCCATAAATTCCCCTTTTATGCAACGAATTATTCTTCTTTTAATATTCATTTGCATTCTGCTATTTTGGAAAATAGCAGAATCGCAGGTAACCTATGATGTTTGTATCCCTACCTCATGGGTCGGCGGAGGAAGTGGTGAATTCACCCTCACTAATACAACTGGATCAATAATATCTGCGGGTAGTTCGTTAGAGATCGATTGGCCTGGTATTGTGAGTATTTCACCTTGGTCGGGATTTACAGTCTCAGGATCCAATCCGTTCATATTAACCTTCACAAATGCCATTCCTCAAGGCGGCACAACAGGTCCGTTGGGTTTCGGATTCACTAACAGCGGGCCTTACTTCAGTCCAGGAATGGGAATTTTGAATGCTAACCAACCTGCGTTACTCGCCGACCCTCCTTGTTATGTTCCCCCTTCGTATCAAAATTTCGACTGCCAAACGAGTATAAGCGAACTTTGTTTTCATTCAACATCTACCAATGGAAATCCTGGGGAAATTCAGCTGGGAGAAGGCTCTGTATTTACATGGAACGCTAATCTGGATGCTTACATTCCGACTAATCGTAAAAACTGGGCGATTGGAATGGCTGTTGCTCATGCCATGTTTACGAACCTTATAGGAGCAGATGTTATGTCCATTAATGAATATTTTGCCACGGGAATTCAGGAGACGAACTGTGGATGTGATGGAGGAATTACCGCACCTGCTTGGGTGAGTGATCCTTATCCAGATCATGAAAACAACAATCCTGTTTACTGCTATGATTACACGCATGGCGTTGCAGCTGGATTCTTTCAAGAAGAATACGGAACAGGTTGGTTAGAATTATTACAAGATGTTCCATGCTTCATCCCAACATTCGATTTTGATTCAACGATTGTTGGAAAGAACTTCAGTACGCAACTAATCGGTAAAGTATATCATGACTACAATAACATGATGTTTTTACAATACATCATGTGTTTTGACATTGTCGGATTCATGGAAAACTGTGCAGATCCCTATGGCCCGGAAAAATTAATTGCTGCCATCTACAATAGAGGCATGAACGCTGGATTTATTGAGGATATGCTTGTTACCAATCGAACAGCAGCCTTAGCAAGTCCAGATTTACTGACATTTATTCCAGGGTTAGGTCAACAATATGCCGAACAAATTAGCCGAGTAACGGCAGTGTTAGATAATAACTTTGCAAATGTCAGCACATATGGAACAACAACTTACGGAATTCCTTGGGCAGGATCACATACTCATAATGGCTTTTACGATGAGCAAATTTCATGGACGGATATTAGCGAATATTTAGATGAATTAGTAATAATGTTCACTGGCGTTGGTGTAGATATGAACCTTATCAAGAGTAATGCTCAAACCAAATTCAATTCGATCAATGGTGGTGGAAGTATTTCCTATCGCTATGATTTAGGAACTGTCATTGATGCAATCATTTTAACCCTCCCCGTGTTTGAACCTATGTCGGGACTAGGTCAAGCCTATGGAAATTCAGGTGGAAACGCTTGTCTTTTTCCTACCGCTAGTATGAATGAAAGTACCGAAATATGTGAAGGAGAATTTGTTAATCTTCAGGTGTACCTAACAGGACAGTCGCCTTGGGATTTTACTTACAATTACAATGGGGTAGAAACAACTGTAACGAATGTTACTTCTTCTCCATATCAACTGCCTGTTTCTGATACGGGCTTATATTATTTAACGTATGTAGAGGATAATAGTGCCCTCGTTGGCGAAGTCATGTGTGATTCCATTATCGTTTCTTTTATAGACACTTGCACTCCCCTAGTGTTACCTGTTGAATTACTCGATTTTCAAGCTACTGCAATACAAAATCAAGTAGTGTTAACCGAATGGATCACCGCGTCGGAAATAAACAACGACTATTTTTCCATTGAGCGATCACAAGACGCAATCAACTGGCAACAAGCAGGAACCATGAATGGTGTTGGAAACTCGAATGAATTAATGAACTATTCTTTTGTTGACTGGGAGCCTCACGATGATCTATCGTATTATCGATTACGGCAATTTGACGTTAATGGAGATATTCAAATATCCGATATTCGCGCTGTATATGTTGAATTAAATAATTATACGATTTATCCTAATCCGACGACAGGGTTATTGTATGTTAAAGGGATTGACATTGACACGAAACAGTTAAGTATAACGAACCTATTGGGGCAAACGATAATTGACCAAATCGAAATTATTGATTCTTCTCCAAGATCATTAACGATTGATATCGCATCACTGACAAACGGAGTTTATGTTCTCACAATAGGTAAAATGAGCTACAAGATTTGTAAAATTTAAGTAGTAGCGGCATTTCAATAATCATAATTCTATTTAGGGGAACAATTCAGTCATTGCGGGGTAAATGCTATTCAACTTGTTCGTAAAGGCGATCATTGGAAAATCATTTTCATTACAGATACACGTAGATCACAAACCAAATCTCAAATTCTGAGAAAAATAGAAATCAGAGACTAATCCACTTTCTTATTATAAATAAGTGCCCAAGAACCAACAGCTAACAATGCTCCCAAAACGGTTGCAACGATATAAATCCATAAATGTTCAAGGTGACCTGAAATTACCGCAGGTGTAATACTTCTCGCTGGATTCATGCTTGCACCACAAATTGGTCCAAGAAAATATGCTTCCAATAAAACTGTCCCCCCAATTGCGGTAGGAGCAATGTATTTATCCGAAAAATTACCTTTTGTTGAGATTAACACCACTAACATCAGTATAAATGTAAGTACTAACTCCCAAAGAAATGATTCTAATTCAGTTCCTGACGGCATACTTGCTCCGAGCAGTTCGCTAGTTGGAAACAACATGACCAATAAAAGACTAGCGCATAACCCACCGATTATTTGTGCAAAAACATAAGGTATCACCTCTCTTTTTGGATGCTTTCCAAGAACCGATAATGCAATAGTTACAGCAGGGTTCATATGTGCTCCAGACTGCTTTCGAAACGCATAAATCATGGAAGTAACCCCAACACCAAATGCAATTGCGATGCCAATTTGTCCAATTTTATAGGTCGTCTCTTGATGAACGATAATTGCACCTGTACCTAAGAATACCAATCCAAAAGTAGCAAGAGCCTCGGCAATCAATTTTTTCATAAGTATGCTGACACGAATTCTTTAGTATACGCTTGAATCATTTCTCGAACCTCTCTAAATGTTTCCAAAATTTCTTCCTCTGTTCCTTCTACTCCGGCAGGATCAGGAAAATTAAAATGAAACTTCACCGCATTAGAAGGGAAATAAGGACATCTCTCTTTTGCATTATCACACACTGTAATTATGTGATCAAACTGAACATTTGAATATTCATCAATATGATTCGAGGTATTGCCACTAATATCAATTCCTATTTCATTCATAGTTTCAATCGCTCGTGGATTTACTCCATGAGTTTCAACTCCAGCAGAATATACATTTGTTCCCTCAGGAGCATATGCTTTTAAAAACCCGTCAGCAATTTGACTTCTACAACTGTTACCGGTACAAAGTACTAGGATATTCTTCATTTTTCTTTTCTTAACAGCAACCTGACCCAGGCTCACATGATGATTTATTATCAGATAATTCAACCATTTGAATTTTTGGCTTTTCTTCTCTCTCTAAAGGCATACAACATGCCGAAGCATCTGCAGATTCAAATTTTGGATCATTGAATTCAACGTCTTCATGAAAATAATATACTTCCCACTGATAACCATCGGGGTCATCTGCCCAAAATTTATCTTGGACTGCATAACAACAAGCTGTTCCAATTTCCTCTTTAGAAACTATACCTTGAGCTTTGGCAAGCTCTAATCTACGTTCCATTTCATCTTTTGACCCAACCTGAATTCCTAAATGTCCGAAACTCGACGATACTCTTTCTGGATTCTCTACAAATGAAATAATCAAGCTTGGTTCCAACAACTCGTATTTAGCGTACCCTTTCTTTACTTTCGAAGCTGGTTGACCAAAAAATGTAGAGTAAAAATTAACGGTCTGTATCAAATCACTTACATAAAGTGAAATGTGCATTCTTGGAAATGTTGTTTCTTTCATCATTTTCTTTTTAACAGCAATTAGATTCTGAACAATTCGCTGAGCTTAGAAGTACTCCTAATTCAGTTTGAAGCTGACTCCATGTTTCCATGTTTATGCAATAACAAACACTATTACCTTCAATTGTTCCTTGAATCAACCCTACGGATTTCAATTCTTTTAAATGTTGCGAGATTGTCGATTGAGCCAATCCAATTTCCGTAACTAAATCACCACAAATACATGTTTTTGATTTTATAATCGATTGGATAATCGCAATTCGTGCCGGATGCCCAATCACCTTCAGCATTTTTGCCAAATTTATTTGATCTAATCGGTAATTTTCTGTCTTTGTTAATCCCACTTCTTTATTCGTATATCGCAATATTACGATTAACCTTTCAAAAACGCCCTGTTTTTACTGTTTCTTTTTATTTATATTTGAATAATACGAAAATTAATCAATGACTTATTTATTAATAATGGCCCTTGCGGGCATCATCATTCTAAGTTTCTTCTTCAATATTCTTTCGAAGAAAACCAATGTTCCATCCGTATTAATGCTAATTGCACTCGGCATGGGTTTAAAAGCTGCCCTAGAGGCAAATGGAATTCTTAATGGTGATTTACCCATTGACCAAATTTTAGAAGTTTTAGGAAACGTTGGATTAGTAATGATCGTACTTGAAGCTGCTTTAGATCTGAAACTAGAGAAAGAAAAAACAAGTTTAATTATAAAATCATTCATAATTGCTTTGCTTGGTATTGCCGGTTCAATGTTTGGATTAGCAACCTTCTTTCTGTATATTTTTCCGAGCACTGATTTATATACCGCAATCGTATACTCCATTCCTTTAAGCATTATGAGTAGCGCCATTATCATTCCGAGTGTTGGAAGATTAACTGGAAAGAAAAAAGAGTTTATGGTATATGAAAGTACTTTCTCTGATATTCTTGGAATCATGGTTTTTTACTTCATGATTGGTGCAGATGGGGGAGCTGGAGGAGGATCTATTATCTGGGAGATTTTCCTAAATATTTTCGTTACCATACTGCTTTCTGTAATTGTGGCATACGGATTGGTCTATCTATTCCAACATTTACGTATGCAAGTAAAATTATTCTTAGTGATTGGGGTGCTATTATTACTCTTCGCCGTTGGAAAATATTTCCACCTGTCCTCCTTATTAATAATTCTTGCGTTTGGGTTAGTACTAAACAACACAGATGTTTTCTTTCAAGGAAGACTATCAAAATACTTTGACAAAGAAAAGGTAAAACCCATTTTGCACGATTTCCATACTCTCACTTTAGAATCTGCTTTTTTAATTCGCACCTTCTTCTTTGTTGTTTTTGGATTAAGCATTACATTAAGCTCTTTATATAATTGGAAAGTTGCTGTAAACAGTGTTGCAATCGTTGCAATTTTATATTTAGTAAGATACATTGCTCTTCGCCTTTTAGCCAAAGAATTCCTGTTTCCAGAATTATTCATCGCGCCACGTGGATTAATCACCGTGCTTTTGTTTTTTGTATTAGCAAAAAGCGATTCCGTAAATATCCCTGATTTTGATGCTGGATTGCTGCTTTACCCTATTCTAATTACGAGTATAATTATGATGATTGCATTAATCTCCTATAAGGGCGAAAAGGTAAAGGATGTACTTTTCTATAAAATACCTCTTATAAAAACGGAGGAAAACGAACATCTAGACGAACGTATACGTGATAATATTGAAAAAAATGATTTTGATGGATTTTAGAATTGGATTATTTTCCGCCCTGCTTCTTTTAGCAAGTTGCGGAACGAATAAAAAATGCTGTGATGCGGCAAATGCAGTTGTTAAAGAAACAACCATAAAAGACACTGTAGTCAAGGAGTCCAAAATGTTTTTGGGGACAATTCAACTTCATCGTCCATTTTGTGGTGGGATGCGGCCTAATTCAGAACAAGAAAAAGGGTTTATAGAAGCCGTTTCTAACGCAGATTTTTATCTATATCAAGGAGAAATTCCCACTAACCAAAGCGAGTTCATTAAATTTACAACAAATGATCTTGGAAAATTTACACTTGATTTAGCCCCTGGTAAATACAATATTATTCAAGCGAATAAATTACTTTCACTTGAAAAATTTATAGCGGTTAACAATCCGAAAAGTGAACATTATAAGGTTGCTCCATCAACATGTTTTGAAAAATGGAAAAACTCACCTGACTTCTCCTTTGTTATGACCGACGTTTCGCAAGAAAAGGTATTCACAGAAAATCACCGTTGCTTTACAGGGGCAAATCCATGTTTGAAATATACTGGACCTTATCCTCCTTGATTCATCAGAATATGCATAAAGGCTCCAGATTTTATCTGAAGCGAAACCATAACGTTTTAATCGATAGGGAGCCTTTTCATTATTCGAACCAGGTCCAAACTTCCTTTCCAATAAAGACCTGATCATTCACAATGTCTATCGGGTATTTATCAATATACAATCCATGCCCACGCCCTGTTTTACAAGAAAAATGAAACTGATGGAAGGGGCAGACAATATGGTCATCTTTAACCATTGCGCCCTCCAATGATTTTTTTTGATGAGGACATTGATTTTTAAACGCCATTATTTCCCCATCTTTTCTTACAAGAAGCACTTCTCCAAAAATAGCTTTATGAACACATGTGTCACTTCTTTCAAACAATGCCCATAAATCGCTCTCACTTTCAAAAGCTAAGTGCCAACGAAGTTTTTTAGACAGTAGTTTCATATATCTACCAATAAACGGCCAATTTCCCAGTGGTATTGCCACTTTCCAATGCCTCATGGGCATCTTTTACGTTACCTTCTTTATAGATTCCTCCAATCTGTGGAGTTAATTTACCCTCACTATAAAGTTCCACAACCGATTTTAAACAATGTGCCAATACTTGAGGTTTATTGTCCGCAATTTTCAGCATGTTTACCCCTAAAATATTTTTAGAACGCATCATCAGTCCAATTGGTAAAACCAACCCCATGCGTCGAACAAAGTTCAACTTTGAGAAAAGTCCCCATTTACCAGATGCAAGTTCAGCCCCCCCAAATAATACCATTCGTCCACCAGATCCTAACAAACTCATATCTTTCTTATATGTTGATCCAGCAACAGGGTTATAGCTAATATCCAGTCGTTCTCCTTTCAAGTGATCTTTCAGGCTTTCGACATAATCTTAAG
>JAKVAS010000042.1 GCA_022448165.1 Crocinitomicaceae bacterium
GTATTCAAGTAGAGCCCATGTACCATCTAACTTTTTGTAGGTGCGCTTCTGCTTCGAGCAAGAGTTAAAGCTAAATGCTAAAGCCAATAACAGTATGATAGGAAATCTATTCAAAATTTATGATAATCTCTTTTTCTGTTTTAATCAACTTACGGAATAGCTTTTCCGCATTCTCCTGTGCTTTTTCGTTCAGTTTTAAATTGATGGAATTTTGTTTGAGCTTTTTCATAGCCATTTTCTCCATAAACTTCCGAGTGTAGTCACTCCAGTGACCTTGTTCTTGAAATATTTCTGTTTGAGAAGGGGAAACTACAATGTTAAGCATTTTTGTTTTAGGGAGTTTTAGCCAAAGCGTATCAGGATCGCTATTCACAATTTCAAAATTTCCATCGCTTAAATCTAAGCCATAAATCACTTCGCCTCGAACGATTAAAGTCAAGCGACGTTTAACATTTCGAGTGAATTCTTTAGCGATTCCTTCTAGGCTATAAAGGCTTACGTTGTCACCATATCGCTCTAATGAATCAATTACGACTTCATCACGATAGCTGACTGTACTTATTTCTGCGATAGCTTTAATTGCCTCTATGTGTATTGGAGTATCACTAATTTTATCAGTTGTATCACTACTTTCTGCAAAAAACGAAAAAGCGAAATAAATGATTGTACCAATAGCGCCCAGAATAAAAAGGTTTTTGATGAGCCTCAAAGTCGTTTTGGTAAATTTGATTTGCGGAATTTTATTAAAGTACTTTTTTAAGTACGACTTATTGTTGGAAGAAGAATCTTCGGATTTTTTTTTGACGCTATTATTCATGTTCACCCCCTTCTTTTTCCTGAATAATAACAACTTTGTCAAATCCCATTTGTTTGTAAAAATCGTTTAAGAAAACACGAGCATTCTTATCTGCATCTTTTAATAAACTGGTTTGCTGTAAATCTTCCTTAATTGATTCTTCACCTTGTCGTAAATAGTTGTTCTTATCTGACTGTGTGAACCCGTCTCTGAACCCTGTAATACTTTCCATTTCTGTTCGAACATCCTTTGGATCCATTGTAAATGAGGTGATCTTTGAAGGAGGAAGCTTTATTCGAATTGTGTTGCCATTAACCTTGATATCGCCTTTTTTTAGATTCCTTAAATCAACACCTGCTTTAACTTTAGCTTTACAGCTAATAAGTAGTTTTCGTTCGCCTATTTTATAATACGATTCCCATCCTTCGGGTAAGTCTTCTAATTGAATAATTTTTCCAATGGTATATTCTGTAGTCGATAAGATTCCAAGGTCCCGAATTTCATAAATGTCAGCGATTGGAGGAGTTTTTGTCTCATCACTACAACTTAGTAGGGTTATGGACAGTAAGAAGGGGATCATCGCTTTCATATACTAAATTTACGAAAACGGAGCTAATGCCATCATTTGCATTCCATATTTTAACGATTTTTCATCAATATTGAATTTAGGATGATGTACACCATATATGATTCCTTTAGCTTCATTACGTACTCCAAGTCTAAAGAAGCATACAGGAACTTCTTGGGAGTAGAAAGAGAAGTCTTCTGCTGTAAGTCGAATGGGAAGTTCTTCAACGGATTGTGCTCCCAAAAAATCTTGACTAGCTAGACGCATTTTTTGTGTGACTATTGGATCGTTTTCTAGATAGGGGTAACCTTTACTTATTGTTACTTCTGCAATTCCACCAGATGCTTTTGCAATCTCTTCTGCTTGATGAATAATCAGTTTTAAAGCTTCGGCTCTCCATGCTTCATTCATCGTTCTAAATGTCCCCTTTAAATGAGCTTTTGAAGGAATAACATTCGTTGCTCCGAGTGCTTCAAAATGGCCAAAGGATAATACACAAGGGATTTTAGGGTCGCATTTTCGACTAATAATCTGTTGTAGTTGGGTTAGAATGTTAGCTCCAATCATTATTGGGTCAATACAACGGTGAGGAGTTGCTCCATGCCCACCTTTCCCATGAATGGTAATATAGACTTCATCACAAGAAGCCATGTAAATACCTTCTTTGAACCCGACTTTTCCGACATTCATATCAGGAAATACATGCAAAGCAAACATTCGATCAACTGTGGGGGAGGTTAATGCACCATCTCTTATCATAAGGGTTGCTCCACCTGGATTTTTTTCTTCACCAGGTTGAAAGATTAATTTCACCGGTTGGGGAAGTTCATTTTTTAATCCGTGTAATATTTCTGCCGCTCCAAGTAGTATGGAAGTATGAACGTCGTGACCACAGGCGTGCATTATACCATCTTTTTTTGATTTGTAAGGAACATTGTTTTCTTCATGTATTGGTAATGCATCAATATCTGCACGAAGTCCAATACAAGATTCTTTTTCAGAGTGTTGATCTCCGCGGATGATTGCTATAATGCCAGTATCACCAATTTTAGTAACGTGTTCGATCCCGAGAATTGTAAGTTGTTCAGAAATGAACGCCATTGTCTCGTGTTCTTCGTAAGACAATTCAGGATTAGCATGAATATGTTCACGGTATCCTTTTACTTTTTCAAAAAGAACTTCGGATTGCTCCGTAATTATTTTTTTTATTTCAGCTGTCATTTGAGAAATTGTTAATTCCAGAGAGAATCATTTTTACGGAAACAAAAGCCATAATGATTCCAAATATAATTTTCACCAAGGAAGGTGATATTTTTAACGCTAGTTTAGAACCAATATAACCACCAACAACAAATGTAAGGGCTACAATTAGACCAAACTTCCAATTAATATTGTCCGCTTTGTAATAGTTGTTGACAGCAAGAATCCCTACGGGAAGAAGAAGGATGAATAAACTTGTTCCTTGGGCTTCCATTTGAGACATGCCAATAGCATACATTAATGCTGGAACAATAACAACTCCACCACCGACACCAACAAATCCACTAAGTACTCCTGCTAGTATTCCTATTGCTGAAAGGATAAGTATTGTTTGTGGGCTCATTTTTTTAGATTAAAGTTACTAAAGATTATTGGGAGATAATCTTTTTGAAAATTAAAGAAGGGTATAAGGTCGATCCTGCTCTTATTATTGAGTTTAGTTAAATTTATTAAAGAGTTGAACAAAACTAGGTAGATTAAGTCTGAAAACAGGAGTGGGGATTGTTCATTTTGCCTGAAATGACAAAACAATAGATTTACGCAGGGTCAAATGTAAAATAATGTTTTTTGCCCAGTCGTGAAAGTTGTTAAATTGAAAAAAGGTTGCCTATTAGACAACCTTATTCTTTTTAATACTGATTACAGGAAATAATTTACATGTGAAATGGATTAGTTTTTAATGAATTTTACTCGCTTTTGGAGACTGTTTTGAGTTAATTCAGCAAAGTATGTACCATCGGATAACGCTTCAATGTTTATCTCATTATTTCCATTTTTAAGGTCAGAGGTTGAAACAATTCTTCCTTGAATATCTCTAATTGTTAATTTAGATTTATCCTTCCCATTATTTTCAATTGTAACCGTGATGTGATTTAAAGTTGAAGGATTTGGAAAAATGACTAAAAGGAGATCGTTAAGAGATGCTTCATTTAAACCAGCTTGGCCTATCATGACGGAGCCAACATATGGCTGACGATCTTGTTTTGTTACAACAACATCTAAATTTTCTGAAGAAGTTATGGCTGGAAAACTAAGGTTTACATCTGTATTTGTTCCTGTGTATTGAGCGTCTAAAAGAACACCATTTTGGGATACAGCAACATAAGCATGTTCTTCCGAATCAACCAGTAAAGTTGTAACTCCAAGGTTCTCTGTTGGAACATGGTTAACACTCATTGCATCAGGTACACCCATGTATGTTGTTACAGATGGATCTCCCATTAAATGATAAACCTCCCAATAGTACTTAACTAGACCTCCGCCTCCTTGAGTCACGGCCATGTTTCCAGCAAAAATTATTTGACCTTGTGTATAGAACCAATCATCAATGGATTCATTATTACTATGAAAGGAACAATCATATACGCCTAAATCGGTTTCATTATAGGTGGGGTTAGCGGTAATTGGGCCTACTCCTACACCCCAATAATAATCTTCATCCCAATAAGTGTAATTTGTTCCCCCAATGTATCCTAGGGCACCTTTATTTTCTGCACGAAGTAATTTTTCACCAAAGCAAGTAGCGTAATTAAATGAATTGGATTGACAACAATTTCCAATCATGGTAGGGTACATGTTATTATTGGTCATGGCATCGACGTCAGATGTTGTAAAACTTGGACCTGACCATCCAGAAGGTCCACAATGCGCAGAATAATTCACCAAGCTAGCACCTTCATTTATCTTAGTCATTATTTCATTCATAACTGGTCCCGCAGTTTCTGGATATAACCAAACGTGTGCGTCTATATCATGATTAGGATTGAAGTAATTACTCGTACCATAATTGATTTGTCCATTCCCATGCGTACTTGCAAAGTTTCCGTCTTCTCCTGCAACTAATACAACATTCTCTAAGAAATCTCCGCTTGGAAATTGATATTGTTCATAGTTTAGAATTTTATCTAGCTGAGGTTGAAGTTCATTCAGATTATTAGCAGAAAGTCGACCATAATAAACCTCAGGGAAATAATCTGACCCTCCATCATATTCGCAATAATATAGATCTGTTACATGTGATCCAGTAGTTCCACTAAAGGAAGGTATTTGATCAATATCTCCTACAAATAATACAAAGGATGGTGCTGGATCTTGAGTCGTTCCCGAATTATATAAATTTTCTAAATAACTTTTAATGCTAGATGTTGTATTTCCTACCTCTATTTCATTTGTATAGGCTTCAATAACAGTATATCCTTTTTTTGTTTTCCATTCAACGAATGGCTTTAATGCATCCTCAAACATAGGATCTGAAACAATGACATATTTTGTAGGGTAAGTTACAATCTGGTCTTTTTGAATAGATTCTTTCGAACGGTTGATTAATGAGGTAAATGATTGATTAAATAGAGGAGATGTATATGTCATCTTTTCATTCTCTTGTACGAAATCAATATTGTTAAAAGTTATCTTAGCAGTTACATTAGTTGTAACGATTAGTTCATTCGTAATAGGGTTGTATTTAAATGGAGAAATAACAAGTGACCCTATTGTGGTACCGCGCATTTTTCCCAAGTGTTCTACTGAAACCAATTCTGTTTCTGAGAAATCATTTGTGTTGTAGGCGGTTTGATCCAAAACAAAGGGGATGTCTTCGGGCTCTGTACTTTTACTGACAGATGCTTGGCTTGGGATTATTTTGAAGTTTGAATAATCGTTAAGTTGAACGATTTCTTCATCAAAGCTTATGATGTCAATAGAAACCGTTGCATCAGAAGGAATTTCTATTAATCTTCTAAGTTGCGGGATTTCAGGAGTTCCTGGGTTTGAATTTTTAACACAGCCAGAGGAAGATATTCTTATGAAGTCACCGATTGGAGAATTGACTTCTTGAACTTGCATATCGGAAAAACGACTGGAGAATGTTAATTCACTGATTGATGTGTTTTCTATGCTAAAAGAGCTAGAAGATTTGTTAAATTCTATGGTCTGTTGCGATGTTGAAAAATATGAAATGAAGAGTGAGAGAAAGAGTAGTTTTGTTTTCATGAGATTCTAGTTTTAGGAAATCATTTAGTTACTAAATGATGAGTGAATGTAGTAAGTTCAAAAAAAAAAAGCTTTATATATAATCAATGACAAATAATTTTGCCTAACTATTGAAGGCCTATTTTCGGAATGAACTGAATGGTTCCCTGTATTTCTGTGAGTAATTTTAGTTTGTTTTTGTGAGGATTGTACATTATTGGATTAATAGTTAGTCGATAGAGAACATGCTCTTTTGTTTTGCCAACCTTAATGAGACTAACTGTTTCGTTCTTAGTCCAGAAGTTTTTTTTGTAACTGGTTTCATCGTAGTTTGAAAGAATGATAATTCCAGCGCTATCAGGTTTACTTTCACTAGCTTGAAGCGGCACAAGTTTATACTTTTTTAAGTGGATTTGTTTATTTAAATGTAGCGATGAGTCAAGAATTAGTTCTGGATAATGACTAGATGGAACTTTAATCATTTTACTTATTCTTGCTAGCTGCGGCTCTCCAATCTTACCAGATTTTACATAGTTGTCTAGTGTTAGGTGTTGAAATTGCCCTTTATTGGTTTTTAAGTTGTTAAGATTGATTTTTGAAATGGTGTTAGTGAATTTTAAACCGTCATCAATTGTCGTTATTTCAAGATCTGTCTTTTTATCGTTAAAGGTTAATTTCGAATGATTTATTTGTCTGCACCCAAGCAAAATCAGTGAAAATAAGAGGAAATGTGCTTTCATTATATTTTTAATTGGTTTGTATGTTAAAGTAAAATTAATATGTTGAAATGTTGGATTGATTTGCCCTATTTCCATTGTAGATTGAATTCCAAAAAATGAAATTATGGGATCAGATGGATGTTCAGGAAAGGTTCAGTCCTTGAAGTTCTATTGGAAAAGTAAATTGCATCCGCGTATGTCAGAATGATCAAACCTACCCATTATTTCGAAACCATCATTATGAAGTTTACCTAAATCTTGAGAGGCTATAAATGAACAACTGTTGATGTTTGCTAGATCAATTATGTTTATGCCCCCTGTCTTTTTATCGTGCTGATATTTGAAAGGATCATTCACTTGCCGAATTAAAATTTTCATCCATGGAGGAGTCTGAAAAATGCCATTTTGATTACTGTAGGCTTGAGATAGTAATTCTGTCATACCATATTCGGAAGAGATAGATTGACAGTTTAATCCTGCTTTTAAGGTGTTGTGTAGTTCTTGTTTGGTTAATTCTTTTCTACGCCCTTTCATTCCACCAGTTTCAATAACCGTAGCTTCTGATAGGTCTGGGGTGAGTTTACAGAGGTCGAGTAGCGCGTAAGAAACCCCGAATATAACTACCTCTTTATTTAATTCTATAGCTTTGTTATATCGTTCAATGACTTCTGTTAGATCATTAAGAACAAAAGCAGATAATGGGTTAGCTTCCTTGATTAATTGATCTACCATATATACTAGACTCGATTCACCTTGTTCTAGGTAGTTCGGAAGCAAGGCGAGAATAACCTGGTTTTTATGAGTCCCCATGAAATGGTCGTAGGAAATCTGAAATGATTGTTGATAAAGCGAAATATCAGTAACGTGATGAGAAGACCTGTCACCTCCGGTACCTGAACTCTTAAACGTTGTTTGAATTTTTTGTTGATTTGAAACAACTGTATGTGTTTTGAAAAATGAAATGGGAAGAAAAGGTATTTCTTCAATCTTTTTTGGTGTTGGACGCGAAAGGTAATGTATAAAGTCTCTATAAACTTTACAATGTTGTTTCTGATGATGAAAAATAGATAATGCAATTTCTTGAAAGTGATCTTCCGATTCAACAGCGAATATTTCTTTCTTCCAATCCATATGTAAATTTAAGTATTGTCTAGAATAACATTCCTGCAATAACGGCCGTTGACATACATGCCAGAGTTCCTGCTATTAGTGCTTTTATTCCAAATTTTGCCAAAACGCTTTTTTTCTCTGGGGCAAGTCCTCCAATTCCACCTACTTGAATTCCAATAGATGCAAAATTGGCAAAGCCACATAGGACATAAGTACACATAAGTGTGGCTTTGTCCGAAATCGAATGTTTCAAGCTGCCAAGATTTCCGTATGCTACAAATTCATTAAGAATGGTTTTTTCTCCTAAAAGTTGTCCAACGATTAGACAATCATTTGTTGGTACTCCCATGACCCAGGCAAAAGGAGATAGTGTGTATCCCAAAATTGCTTCAAAAGAAAGGTGAGAGTAATGTCCCCAGCTTGAAATCAGGCTATTTAAACCAGTATAGTATCCGAGTTTCAATAGGATGTAATTGGCAAGGGCTACAAGAGAAATGAATACAATTAACATGGCTCCAACATTAACAGCTAATTTTAAACCGTCAGTTGTCCCGTTTGTGATTGCTTCAAGTGCATTGGCTCCTAACTTTTCTTTTTGAACCGATAAATCTGGATTGATCTTTTCTTTTTCAGGAAACAAGATCTTTGCAAACACGATTGCGGCTGGTGCACTCATTAATGAAGCGGTTAATAAGTGTTTTGCAAAGTAAACCTTTTGTTCTGGATCTTCACCGCCAAGAAAACCTATGTATGAAGCTAAAACACCTCCTGCAATAGTGGCCATTCCTCCTGCCATTAGGCATAGGATTTCTGACTTAGTCATTCTTGATAAATATGGTTTTACTAATAAAGGGGATTCTGTTTGTCCTAGGAATATATTACCTGCCGCGGATACGCTTTCAGCACCTGATAGGCCCATGAGGCGTTTCATTACCCATGCCATTCCAATAACAACTCTTTGTAATATTCCCCAATAATAAAGTAGGCTTGTTAATGCGGAGAAGAAGATTACAGAAGGAAGAATCCATGTGGCAAAATTCTTAATATAAGGATTTACTTTACCATCTAGGAAACTACCAAATACGAATTCGGCACCATGATGAGCCATGTCAACTACCTTTACAAAACCTTTAGAGATAAATTCAAAAAAATCTTCAACGAAAGGAGCTTTTAAAATTAATAAAGCGAGTACAAGTTGGAGCCCAACCCCTTTAATGACCAGACCAATTGATATTTTTACGGTCGGCACTTAAAAGCCAACCAATAAAAATCAAGAAAATTATTCCTAGGGCACCTCTACCAATCGAAACGAAAATACTGTGTTGTTCTGGGGTTTTCGTCTTGAAGGTGAATAGTTTTTTATCGGATTTTAAAGAAATACGATTCTTAGTAGAATAAGTAATAAGAAAGCTCTTTGATTGAGTAGTACTGTCACTTGTAGCATACGTGAAAGTAAGTTGTTTTTTTGATCGGTTCCAATTTCCGTTGTTACTAGAAACCAGTGTTGAATCTGTTGTGTGGTAGCTTCCGTCTTTGTTTAAGTTGAGGGTAAAATTACTATTGTAAAATGTCTGATCGATTTCATATCCTGCTGAAGCGTTGAATACGAATAAAAAGAATACTAAAAATAAACTAAGCGCGACGCCTGTTGATTTCGTCACGTATTTTTGAGGCAAGTTCATAGTCTTCGTTGGAAATGGCTTGGTTGAGTTGATTCTGAAGATCTTCTTCAGATAGTGTTTCTACAGTATCTTGTTCTTGTTCGGCTTCCGTTTCTGCGAAGAAATCTTCATCATCATCATTGTTTTCGTCAAGCAAAATCCCTGCACTTGAAAGAATGTTCTCAAAAGTGTACACTGGACAATTAAAACGAACGCCTATGGCTATGGCATCGGATGTTCTTGCGTCTATTTCTGTGATTTTACCGTTTAGCTCGCAAATTAATTTAGAATAAAAGATACCTTCAACAAGATTGTAAATGACGACTTCTTTGACTTGAATATTGAAAGTTGTAGCGAAGTTTTTAAAAAGATCATGCGTTAATGGACGAGTAGGAACCATTTTTTCAAGTTCAATCGCAATCGCTTGTGCTTCAAAACCACCGATGATAATCGGAAGTCTTCTGCTGCCGTCAACTTCAGACAGAACTAAAGCGTAGGCTCCAGACTGCGTTTGACTGTATGACAGGCCAACAATTTCCAATTTAATCTTATCCATACCCACAGTTCTTGTCAGAGTTTAGTAAAAGATTGAGGGAAGCTAATTGGCTTCCCTCAAAATTATGTATTTACGTAAAAATAATATTTCTAACTGTTTTTTTAGTTAGATGCCTTGAATTTTTTCAAAGCTTCTGTCAAACGTGGGATTACTTCGAAGGCATCTCCAACGATTCCATAATCCGCTGCTTTGAAGAATGGAGCTTCTTCATCCGTATTGATTACAACGATGACTTTTGACCCATTAACCCCAGCCAAATGTTGAATTGCTCCAGATATGCCGGCAGCAATATAGAGGTTTGGACGAATGGCAACACCTGTTTGCCCAACGTGCTCGTGATGAGGTCTCCAACCAATGTCCGCTACAGGGCGAGAACAAGCTGTAGCAGCTCCTAGTTCGACTGCTAATGCTTCAACCATACCCCAGTTTTCTGGACCTTTCAGTCCACGTCCTGCGGAAACAACGAGTTCAGCTTCTGGTAAAGGAATATCTCCTTCTGGCTTTTTTGTGTCTAATACTTTTATTCTTGCATCTCCAGCGTTTCCGTTAAATTCTTCAACACTACATTTGTCGCCACCTGTTTCTGGTTGAAGACTGTTTGGGAGTAAGGAAATTATACGTTTCTCAGAAGCGACTTTTACAAGTCCCATCGCCTTTCCTGAAAATACGTTTACTTTAATTGTATCTCCTTGAGGGATATCGATAGCTCCTGATACCAAACCTGCTTTCATACGAACCGATAAGCGCGGTGCAACAGCTTTAGCTGTAAGATCGTGTGAAAATACAACGGTAGTTGCTCCAGTAGTTTCTGCAGCCGATGCAATAATACTCGTTATTTGTTGCGGATCCTCAGATGTAACAGAACGATCAACCATTATTTTCGATGCACCATATTCGCCAAGAGCGGAAAGTGCAGTGTCATCAGCAGAACCTGTTGTCACAACTGTGACTTCTCCACCTAATTTTTTTCCGTAGGTAACCGCTTCCATTGCACTCTTGGCAATTCCACTATTACTGTTTATATATACTAATACTGACATTTTCTATAAAATTAAATGACTTTCGCCTCTGTGTGAAGTAATGAAACTAATTCGTCCATGTTCTCTGGATCGATCATTTTACAAGCTGACTTTGCATCAGGAAGCTCGTAGCTTTCAAATGTTGTCAAAGCTTGAATATCAGCGGCCGCAACTACATTTAATGGCTTTGTTCTAGCTGCCATGATTCCGCGCATATTTGGAATACGTTGTTCAGCCATTCCTTTAGCACAAGAGATTACTGCTGGTAATTCAACTTCACAAATTTGAATACCGCCAGCAACTTCCGCTTCAGCCGTAGCTGTAGATCCGGCAACATCTAATTTTGTAGCAAGTGAAATGAAGGGTAGATCCATTGCTTCAGCAATCATACCTCCCACTTGAGAGCCGTTGTAATTAATAGTTTCTTTACCAGTAAGAACGAGTGTGTAATCGTTTGCTTTTGCATATTCAGCAATTTGCATTGCCGTGTAGAAAGCATCTGTCGGTTCACAGTCGATACGAACCGCATCGTCAGCTCCAATTGCTAAGGCTTTTCTGATTACAGCATCATCCGTAGCTGATCCAACTGTACAGATTGTTACAGACCCACCACCTGCTTCTTTTAATTCTAAGGCGCGCACTAATGCGTACCATTCGTCATATGGATTGACGATATATTGTACTCCATTCTCATCAAACTTCGAATTCCCGTCAGTAAACGCAATTTTTGAAGTTGTATCCGGAGATTTACTTATACATACAAGTATTTTCATAAGGAATTTATCTTTAAATCGTTTGCGAATTTAACAATTTCTTGGTTGAAAAATAGTATAAACTGGAAAAAATATTGTGCATGCATAGTAGTTTGGCGGTTTTCTCAGGTTTTACAGAACAGTGAAGATTGATTTGTTGAAAATATACCTGATTTAGGTGATACGGTATTTAGCGAGAAAAAGAACACTGATTATACCGATGGGTTTCGTGCTAGATTAATATTACTATTGACTATGATTTAATTTTTTTTGAGGGTATCTATGCATCTTTGCTTTTGTCATTGATGAGTTGTCGTACGAAGACCGTAGTAAGCAAAGATACGGTAAACATGTTAATATGTTAACAATTTATTGGTGTTTAAGTGTTTTTTTACACGCTATTTCCGGTTGAATCGTATATCTGTTGGTTATAGACAATTGTTTATTTTAATTTTCTTGTTTCAAAACTTCGAAATTTATTACATTTGGCGACCCTTGTAATAGGTAAAATCGGATTGAAATGAAAACGGTACAATTTAGAGAAGCGCTTAGAGAAGCAATGTCAGAGGAGATGCGTCGTGATAATGGTGTGTTTTTGATGGGCGAAGAGGTAGCTGAATATAATGGAGCATATAAAGTATCTCAAGGAATGTTAGATGAGTTTGGACCAAAACGTGTAATTGACACACCAATTGCTGAACTTGGATTTACAGGTATTGGCGTAGGTGCTTCGATGAACGGATTACGGCCGATTGTAGAGTTTATGACTTGGAATTTTGCGATTTTAGCAGCGGATCAGATTATTAATAGTGCAGCCAAAATGTTGCAAATGTCTGGAGGACAATATCACTGCCCAATTGTTTTTCGTGGCGGAAATGGTACTGCTGGTCAGTTAGCAGCAACGCATTCACAAAGTTTTGAGGCGTTTTATGCTCATGTTCCAGGTTTGAAAGTGGTTACGCCTTCGAATCCTCATGATGCGAAAGGATTGTTGAAGTCAGCGATTCGTGATAATGATCCAGTTGTGTTTTTGGAGTCGGAAAAAATGTATGGTGATAAAGGAGAGATTGCTGAAGGGGAATATTTAATTCCAATAGGTGTAGCGGATGTTAAGCGAAAGGGAGATCATGTGACTTTAGTTACATTTGGGAAAATTATTAAGGTTGTTTTTGAAGCTGCTGAAGCGTTAGAAAAAGAAGGGATCTCATGTGAGGTAATTGACCTTAGGACGGTTCGGCCAATTGATTATGCTTCGGTTGTGGAGTCTATAAAGAAAACAAATCGTTGTGTTGTCGTGGAGGAAGCATGGCCGTTAGCATCGATTTCTTCTGAAATTGCATATCATGTGCAGCGTTATGCTTTTGATTATCTTGATGCTCCTGTTATGCGCGTTACGCAAACGGATACACCATTTGCATTTTCTCCGACGTTGATTGATGAGGCTTTACCTAATGTTCAGCGTGTCATGAATGCGGTTAAGTCAACAATGTATAGAAATTAATAAAATTTAAAATATCATTGAGAAAAGGGATTCGAGAGAATCCCTTTTTTTTAGATACAAAGTTTTGGTTCTTAAGAGAAAATTATTCTTGCACAGCAATTATTTTACTTTTTCTTCAAAGAGTAATTTTACGTTAGGATCTAGTTGAATAGATTCGATTTTTTTCTTAAGATTGAAACAGTGTCTTTTTTTTGTGAGATTAAATGTTTGTATTTCTTGACTTCCATCTTCGAATTTTAATAAGATGTCTAGTTTGAATCTCATTGGTTTTTGTGATTGGTTTTGTTCAATTTCAATTCGCTTTCTATTTAATTTCGTTGTTAGTATTGGGTGTCCCGAAGTGTGGAGCCATTGTGTGAAAAACGACGTTAGATCTATGTTCGATTCCTTTGACATTATTCTTAGAAAATCATCGGTGTTAGCATTGCTGTATTTGAACTCGTCGTAATATTTGCGAATCCCTTTCCAGAATACTTCTGTGCCAATCTTTTGTCGTAACATGTGTAAAAACCAAGCTCCTTTTTGATAAGAGTTAGGGTTGAGTAAGGTCATAAGGTTTGGGTAGGCTGTGTCAACAACAGCATGATCGTATTTCTTTGCAAAGTTAATAACACGATTTCGTTCTCTGATTAACCTTTCATTCATGGCCTGCGTTCCTTGAGTGTGTTCAAAATACAGGTCTGTTAAATATGTCGCAAAACCTTCGCTTAACCAAAGGTGTTGCCAATCAGATTCGCTGGCTGAATTGCCAAACCATTGATGGGCAATTTCATGTGCAATTAAGGCTTCCATAGAATTGTTTCCTTTGATAGCTTTTTCATCATAGAAGATGTTTCCAGCGTTCTCCATGCCGCCAAACATTGTGGTAGACTGAACGTTTGCCAGCTTTTCGAAGGGGTATTCTCCGATGTTTTTAATGAAATAGTCTACTATTTCTTTTGAAACATTCATATCGTTTTCACCGTTTTTGGCATCATCTGTATATGACCAGGTTGTTAGAGGGAAGTTGTATTGGTGTGGGATTTCTGTCACAGAGAAATCAGCTAACCCTACAACCATTACTTTTGTTGGTAACGGTATGTTAGATGTGTATGAGAAAACGGTTTCTAAAGAAGGGAGTGTTTTCTTATCGGTTAAAGTTCCTGTTGCAATGCAATTGTAATGACTTGGTGCATGAACTGTAAAGTTAACAGTTGCTTTGTCTAGAGGGTGGTCTAGGCATGCTAGCCAATAATGAGCTCTGTTCGGCCAGTTGTCGCCAAAGAAGGTTCTTTTTCCAAATTTGTTCTTTCCTATGATTAGTCCGTTCGACGGAATCCCTGAATACTGGAATTGGTACACGGCTTTTTTGCCTTTTTGCCCATGTTTAGGTCGTATGAATAAGGTGTCATTTAAATGTCTGTACTGTATGGGGGTTCCATTTTCTGTAATTCCTTTTTCTGAAATTGTCATACCTAAGCTGTCCTTATTGTCAAGGTTCAGATGAAATTGATGGCAATTACTTAAGAATTCTACGGAAATACGCTCTTGAACGATTATTTCGTCCGTAGAGTCGTTAACATGAAGCGTTATGTCATAATTAATTATATCAATTTCCGTTTGTTGAGCCTGCGCGGTTTCCGTGTATTGCACGAAGAGCACAGAAAAAGCAAGTAATATTCGCATATAGAGTTTTTTTGTAAATATACATTAACTCTGTTATGTTAATTCGATCGATTTAGAGTGATTCCCTAGTTATATTTTTTGGACGTAACTAGAGTAGCGTTTTCGGTCCCAATAAATGATGATGCTTTCATCTTCATTTTTTCGTATTTCAATAGAAGGGTTTCTTAATATTAGTTTTTTAACCTTGGCGTCTAGATTGAAGGCTGATTTTTTACGGTAAATAAACCATTGTTCGCACCAGGAGATGTCGCTGCCTAGTCCTATTTGTTTTCCTGCCCCCATTATAAAGCAGACATTTTTCCCACCATTGATAATTAAAATTCCGATCTTTTTATCATGTCTATTCTGAACTAATAATGCGATGTCGTTAATTTCATCACCGTTAAAATCCGATTCTAGATAGTATGGGTTGATACTATCAATGATTGTATAGTTTTTTTTGAGCTCTGTTTTTTGGAACGCATTCCATGCCCATGATGGAGTGGTTCGCGATATACGTAGGCTGTCTTCTTGCGATAGACACTGATTTGATATGAAAAAAAATGTTGTGAGCGTGAGCAAGAGTGTTTTCATAATAATAATTTTATAGTAAATAAAAGGGATTAGGGGGGTGAGTACATAATCATATTATTCAATTGTGTAAGTGTTTATACTTTTCTAAAGGTTGATAACCTTTATTTTTTTGCAAGGATGTGGACGTTTTTTTGTGATAATACCTACTGATATTTTGTGTTTTTTTCTGATTTTTTTAATTTTAAATTCATGAAGAGAATAATGAGGAATTCAGCATTATATTCTCGTTTCTCATTTTGGTTCTAAAAAGATGTAAACACGCTGTTGTGAAAAAAACTAATCTTTTTTGAAGGAGTACTTGGTTTCTAACTTAAATCTCATACCTTTGCATCCCCAAAAAGTGTTTGGGCGAAATGTATATTAACTAAAGTTTAACAAGTATTTTTATGCCAACTATCCAACAATTAGTTCGCAAAGGGAGAAAAGCAGTGGTAAAGAAGAGCAAGTCAGCAGCACTTGATTCTTGCCCACAGCGTAAAGGAGTATGTGTAAGAGTTTACACCACTACACCTAAAAAGCCGAATTCGGCTATGCGTAAAGTTGCCAGAGTCCGTTTAACGAATGGAAAAGAGGTGAACGCCTATATCGGCGGTGAAGGTCACAACCTACAAGAACACTCATTAGTATTAGTCCGTGGAGGAAGAGTAAAAGATCTTCCAGGGGTACGTTATCACATCGTTCGTGGTGCGGAAGATACTGCTGGAGTTGAAGGACGTACTCAGCGTCGTTCTAAGTATGGAACAAAAAGACCTAAGAAATAATCTTAAAAGCATTTTACGATGAGAAGAAGAAAAGCGAAAAAAATAGCCATCCTTCCGGATCCAAAGTTCAATGATGTTCAAGTAACAAAGTTTGTGAACAACATGATGCTGGATGGGAAGAAAAATTTGGCGTTCAAGATATTCTACGAAGCAATGGAGATCGTAGATAAGAAGTTAGAAGGTAATGAAGATGAGGCAACAGGGTTGTCTACTTGGAAAAAAGCCTTGGATAATATCACACCTAACGTAGAGGTTCGTAGCCGTCGTGTTGGAGGTGCTACATTCCAGATTCCTACGCCAGTTCGTGAAGGAAGAAAACAATCACTTGGAATGAAGTGGTTGATTGGCTATTCTCGTAAGCGTAATGAAAAAACAATGGCTCAGAAGTTGGCTGCAGAGGTTATTGCTGCTGCTAAAGAAGAAGGAGCTGCTTACAAGAAGAAGGAAGATACATTAAGAATGGCTGAGGCAAACAAGGCATTTTCACACTTTAGATTCTAAGAAATGGCTAGAGATCTTAAATACACAAGGAATATTGGTATTGCTGCGCATATTGATGCGGGTAAGACTACGACTACTGAACGTATTCTTTACTACGGTGGTGTAAACCACAAGATTGGTGAAGTGCACGATGGTGGTGCGACGATGGATTGGATGGAGCAAGAACAAGAGCGTGGTATCACGATTACTTCTGCTGCAACTACATTGAATTGGAACTACCGTGGAGATAAGTACCACGTAAATATTATTGACACACCAGGTCACGTTGACTTTACTGTTGAGGTGAACCGTTCATTACGTGTATTGGATGGGTTGGTGTTCTTGTTCTCGGCTGTTGATGGTGTTGAGCCACAATCTGAGACAAACTGGAGACTAGCAAACAACTATAACGTTCCAAGAATTGGATTCGTAAATAAGATGGACCGCCAAGGGGCTGACTTCTTAAATGTTTGTAAGCAGGTTAAAGAGATGCTTGGTAGCCATGCGTTACCATTGCAAATCAACATCGGAGCTGAAGATGATTTTAAAGGAGTTGTTGATTTAATCAACTTCAAAGGGATTGTTTGGAACGAAGATGATATGGGAATGACTTTTGAAGAGATTCCAATTCCTGAGGATGTTTTAGAAGAGGCTACTCAATTAAGAGAGGAGTTGTTGGAGGCAGTTGCTGAATTCGACGATAACTTGATGGAGAAGTACTTTGATGATGCTGAATCATTAACGGAGGCTGAAATTTTGGCTGCGTTACGTGAGGCTACGATTGCTGGTAAAGTTGTACCAATGATGTGTGGGTCTGCGTTTAAGAATAAGGGAGTGCAGGCGATGTTAGACATGGTAATGGAGATTCTTCCTTCACCAGTAGATGTTGATGCAATTGTTGGGACTAACCCTAAAACGGATGTTGAGGAGTCTAGAAAGCCATCTTTTGATGAGCCATTCTCTGCACTAGCGTTTAAAATTGCGACGGATCCGTTTGTAGGTCGTTTATGTTTTACTCGTGCATATTCTGGTAAGTTAGAAGCAGGTTCTTATGTGTTAAACGCTCGTTCTGGAAAGAAAGAACGTATTTCACGTATCTTCCAAATGCACGCTGATAAGCAAAATCAAGTTCCTGAATTAGGAGCGGGTGATATTGGAGCATTTGTTGGGTTTAAAGATATTAAGACCGGAGATACTCTTTGTGCTGAAGATGCACCAATTGTATTGGAATCTATGGATTTCCCAGATCCTGTAATTGGAATTGCAATTGAGCCTAAAACTCAAGCGGATGCAGATAAATTAGGAGTTGGACTTGGAAAGCTTTCTGAGGAAGATCCAACATTCCAAGTAAAAACAGATGAAGATTCGGGTCAGACAATTATCTCAGGAATGGGTGAGTTGCACTTGGACATCATTGTTGATCGTTTGAAAAGAGAATTTAAAGTAGAGGTGAATCAAGGTGCTCCACAGGTAGCTTACCGTGAAAACATCACTGCAGCAGTTGATCACAGAGAGCAATATAAGAAGCAATCTGGTGGACGTGGTAAATTCGCGGATATCGTTGTGAAAATTGAGCCTCAAGATGATCTTGAAAAAACTGGTCTTGAATTCATTAATAAGATTAAAGGTGGTAACATTCCAAAAGAATTTATTCCTTCAATCGAAAAAGGATTCAAGATGTCCATGAAAAATGGTGTAATGGCTGGCTTCGAAATGGACGCCATGAAAGTTACATTGTTTGATGGTTCCTTCCACGCAGTCGATTCTGATGCATTGTCATTTGAATTGTGTGCTAAGTTGGCCTTTAAAACAGCACTTCCTAAAGCAAGTCCGGTTCTTCTTGAGCCAATGATGAAGTTGGAGGTTGTTACTCCAGAGGAAAACATGGGAGATATCGTAGGAGACTTGAACCGTCGTCGTGGTATCATGAGAGGTATGGATGATAAAAATGGAGCTAAGATTGTTAAAGCAGATGTTCCATTATCAGAAATGTTTGGTTACGTAACGCAACTGAGAACAATGTCGTCAGGACGTGCAACGTCAAGTATGGAATTCTCTCACTACGCTGAGGCACCAAAGAATGTTGCTCTCGAAGTAGTTGCTAAAGTAAAAGGTGTTACCGCTTAATAAAAGATCAGATGAATCAGAAAATTAGAATCAAATTAAAATCATACGATCACAACTTAGTTGATAAATCAGCTGAAAAGATCGTAAAGACTGTAAAGTCAACTGGTGCTGTAGTAAGCGGACCAATTCCATTACCAACACACAAAAGAATTTATACTGTATTAAAATCTCCACACGTTAACAAAACAGCTCGTGAGCAATTCGAGTTATGTGCGTACAAACGTTTGATGGACATATACAGTTCTTCTTCAAAGACAGTTGACGCGTTAATGCGTTTGGAGCTTCCAAGCGGTGTAGACGTAGAGATTAAAGTATAAGTAAAGCTTGAATGTCCAACGAAAAAGGTTCGTTGGACATTCATATTAATTAATAATTAAATAGTTATATCATGCCAGGGATAATTGGTAGAAAAGTCGGAATGACTAGCATATACAGTGCCGAGGGTAAAGCAATGCCATGCACGGTGATAGAAGCTGGTCCTTGTGTTGTGACGCAAATCAAAACACAAGACAGAGATGGTTACGAGGCTGTTCAATTAGGGTTTGGAGACCGTAAGGATAAAAATACTCCAAGCGCATTGAAAGGGCACTTTAAAAAAGCCAACACTGAACCTAAATCTAAGTTAGTTGAATTTCAAGGATTTGATGGTTTAAATCTCGGTGACACAGTTGATGCTACAATCTTCGAAGAAGGAGAATTTGTAACAGTAGCTGGGAACTCGAAAGGTAAGGGATTCCAAGGGGTTGTAAAACGCCATGGATTCGGAGGAGTTGGACAAGCAACTCACGGACAGCACAACAGATTAAGAGCTCCAGGATCGATTGGTGCCGCATCTTATCCAGCACGTGTATTCAAAGGAATGCGTATGGCCGGACAGATGGGTAACGAACGTGTAAAGATGGAAAACTTGCAAGTGTTGAAAGTTCTTGCAGATAAAAATTTGATCGTAGTGAAAGGATCTATTCCTGGTCACAAAGGTTCAACCGTAACAATTGAGAAGTAATGGAAGTAAAAGTAATTAGTACAAAAGGAAAAGCTACTTCTAAGTCAGTTAACTTGTCAGATAACGTGTTTGGAATTGAACCAAATGACCACGCTATCTACTTAGACGTAAAGCAGCACTTAGCGAACCGTAGACAAGGTACGCATAAAGCAAAGGAAAGAGCTGAGATCAGTGGATCAACAAAGAAAATTAAAAAGCAAAAAGGAACTGGTGGTGCTCGTGCGGGTAGTATCAAATCTGGTACAAGAGTTGGTGGAGGTCGTATTTTTGGACCACGCCCTCGTAATTACCACTTCAAATTGAATATCAAATTGAAGCGTTTGGCTAGAAAATCTGCGTTTTCTTACAAAGCAAAATCTGAAGATCTTTGGGTAATTGAAGATCCTAAGTTTGATGCGATTAAAACAAAAGATTTCAAGGCTTTTATTGCTGATATGAAATTGGAGAACGAAAAGGTTCTTATGATCCTAGGTGAACAGAATGACAACGTATACTTGTCATCACGTAACCTTAAGAAAGTAAAGGTTGTAACTGCAGATTCAGTAAATACATTTGATGTATTGAACGCTGGTAAAGTAGTTATGGCTCAAAGTTCAATTGAAGTAATCGAAAAGATTCTAAATTAATTGATGATGAAAACTATTATTAAGAAGCCAATCATTACAGAAAAAGCTACGGCTGAGTGAAAACTTCAACCGTTTTACTTTTGCTGTTGATAAAAAGGCTAACAAGATTGAAATAAAAAATGCTGTCGAGAACATGTATGGAGTTCAGATTACTGAAGTACGTACCATGAATTATGGCGGTGGAAAATCCTCTACGAAATATACGAATAGAGGTATCGTTGAGCAACGAAACAAGCAATGGAAAAAGGCTATTGTTACTGTTGCAGATGGAGAGACGATTGATTTATTTAATAACTTTTAAGTTCGAATTAGAATGGGTCTTAAAAAATTCAAGCCTATAACTCCAGGGCAAAGGCACAAAGTCATTAGTGACTATTCCGAAGTAACGAAAAGAGCTCCTGAAAAGAGCCTCGTGAAAGGACGTAGTAAGTCTGGTGGACGTAACAATGACGGTAGAATGACCATGCGCTACATTGGTGGTGGTCACAAACAAAAATACCGTGAGATTGATTTCAAGAGAGAAAAGCATGGTATTCCTGCAACGGTTAAGTCGATCGAGTATGATCCGAATCGTACAGCACGTATTGCCTTGTTGTTCTACGCAGATGGTGAAAAACGTTATATCGTTGCCCCTGAAGGGTTAAAAGTTGGCGATGTAATTACTTCTGGTAAAGAAGCTGCACCAAATGTTGGAAATGCACTTTTCTTAAGTGACATTCCTTTGGGAACAGTAATTCACAACATTGAATTAAAGCCTGGTAAAGGTGGTGCTATCGCTCGTGGAGCTGGTACTTATGCGCAATTGAACGCTCGTGATGGTCGTTATGCAATAGTTAAAATGCCTTCTGGTGAAACTAGAATGATTTTAACAACGTGTTTAGCTACTATTGGTTCTGTTTCTAATTCTGAGCACAGTCTTACTGTATCTGGTAAAGCTGGTCGCTCTAGATGGTTAGGTCGTCGTCCACGCGTTCGTGGTGTAGTTATGAATCCTGTCGATCACCCAATGGGAGGTGGAGAAGGAAAAAACTCCGGAGGACATCCAAGATCAAGAAATGGTATTCCAGCGAAAGGATACAAAACACGTGCAAAGAAAAAGTATTCAGACAAGTTTATTGTCGAAAAACGCAAAAAATAGTAGGATATGAGTCGTTCATTAAAAAAACCGCCATTTGTACACTACAAGCTTATGAAGCGTGTAGATGATGCACAAGAATCAGGTAGCAAGTCGGTTATTAAAACATGGTCTAGAGCGAGTACTATTACTCCTGACTTTGTTGGATTAACTTTCGCTGTTCACAATGGTAATAAGTTTATTCCTGTTTTCGCAACTGAGAACATGGTTGGTCACAAATTGGGGGAATTTGCTCCAACGCGTAACTTCCGTGGTCACGGTGGAAACAAGAAAGATAAGAAAAGATAAAATAGCAGATTATGGGTGCTAGAAAAAGATTAAGAGCAGAGCGCGTTAAAGAAGAGAATAAGTCAATCGCATTCGCGAAATTGAATAAGTCTCCGATTACTCCAAGAAAAATGAGATTGGTTGCAGATCTTGTACGTGGAGTAGAAGTGAATAAAGCGCTAAACATATTGCAACATAACGCAAAAGATGCGTCTACAAGCTTGGAGAAACTACTTCGTTCGGCAATCGCAAATTGGGAACAAAAGAATGAGGGTAGAAGTATCGAAGAAGAATCATTATTTGTAAAGTCTATCGAAGTAGGTGGAGGAGCAATGTTGAAGAGAATTCAACCAGCACCACAAGGTAGAGCGCACAGAATTAGAAAAAGATCAAATCATGTAACAATTGTTGTTGACAGTAGAGATGCTGGAAACGTAGTTGTTGAAGCTGAAAACGCTGAATAATTTTAGATAAATGGGACAAAAGACAAATCCAATCGGAAATAGATTAGGTTTCATCCAAGGATGGGAATCTAATTGGTATGGAGGAGATAACTACCGTGATAAGCTTGTCGAAGACGACAAAATCCGTAGATACCTTCGTGCTCGTTTATCTAGAGCAAGTATTGCTAAGATTATCATCGAGAGAACGTTAAAGTTGGTAACCGTTACTATCAACACAGCGAGACCAGGTGTAATTATTGGTAAAGGTGGTCAGGAAGTTGACAAATTGAAGGAAGAGTTAAAGAAATTGACAAAGAAGGATATTCAAATCAACATCTTCGAGGTTAAACGTCCAGAATTGGATGCTCGTTTAGTTGCAGATGGAATCGCTCGTCAAATAGAAGCTCGTATCTCTTTTAGAAGAGCAATCAAAATGTCAATTGCTAGTACAATGCGCATGGGAGCGGAAGGAATCAAAGTAAAGATTTCTGGACGTTTAAATGGTGCGGAAATGGCAAGATCAGAGATGTACAAGGATGGACGTACTCCGTTACATACGTTCAGAGCTGACATCGATTATGCTTTAGCCGAAGCACACACAACTTACGGACGTATCGGTATCAAGGTATGGATCTGTAAAGGTGAAGTTTACGGTAAGCGTGATCTTTCTCCTAACGTTGGACAATCTGCCGGAAAAGGTGGAGGAAGAAAACCAGGAGGAAAGAGAAGACCACAAAAAAGATAAGGAGTTAGATTTTATAGAATCTTTATTCCTTAGGAGTTAGACAAAAGAAAATAACACAAGATGTTACAACCAAAAAGAACGAAGTTCAGAAAAATGCAGAAAGGGCGTATCAAGGGCAACGCTGGCCGTGGTA
>JAKVAS010000043.1:0-16056 GCA_022448165.1 Crocinitomicaceae bacterium
ACCACCCAGCCATTATGCAAAGAATATATATGAGATAAATATAGCGGCGATTATTCCAACAAAGTCCGCAAATAACCCTGCACTTAGTGCATATCTAGACTTTTTAATTTTAACTGAACCAAAATAGACAGCTAAAACATAAAAAGTAGTTTCTGTACTGCCCTGCATAGTAGCAGCTATTCGTTCTTGCATTGTGCCAGCACCAAAGGAATTCATAATGTCCACAAAAGCTCCACGAGCCCCACTTCCACTTAGTGGCTTCATAAATGCAACAGGAAGAGCATCTACCCATTCTGTAACCGTTAACCCTAGAAGGGTAACGATCCAACGAATACCGTCAAGTACAGCATCAAGAGAGCCCGATGCGCGAAAGACTCCAATAGCACATAGCATGGCAATTAGAAAAGGAATAATACTAATTGCAACATCAAAACCACCTTTAGCTCCTTCAACAAAGGATTCATATACATTCACTTTTCTTTTCGTGGCCATCAATATGAATGTTAATATAATACCAAACATAATTCCACCACCAACAATAATAGATACTGTTTTACCTTGCTCAGGATGAATTAAAACATAATAGAGCAAGAAAGTGATAGCTATAGAGAAGGTGCCTAAATACGCGAGAATTGTTTTGTTAAAAAGACTAATCCTTTGTTTTATTGAAACAAATACAAGCCCTGCAAGAGTGGCTATAAAAGTGGAAATTAAAATAGGGAGAAATACTTCAGTGGGTGAATCTGCTCCTGAACGGAGTGCAAAAATGGAAACTGGAATTATAGTGAGTCCAGAAGTGTTTAATACTAAAAACATGATTTGGGCATTTGAAGCCTGCTCCTTCTTAGGGTTTATTTCTTGTAGCTCTCTCATTGCTTTTAATCCGAGCGGAGTAGCAGCATTATCAAGTCCAAGCATATTCGCACTGAAATTCATCATCATTGAGCCAATCGCTGGATGACCTTTAGGAACTTCGGGGAATAAACGAATAAATAAAGGTGTTACAGCTCTTGTTAATAATTGCATAGCACCACCGTTTTCACCGATTCTCATTATTCCAAGCCATAGACACATTGCTCCAGTTAAATAAAGAGATAGCTCAAATCCTACTTTCGCAGAGGTGGATAAAGAAGAAATCATATCTTCCATAATTCCTACATCTTGCCAGAAAATTAGCTTTGATCCCGCAACAATGATTGCGATTAAAAACATTCCTATCCAAATACGATTTAAAGCCATGGTTTAAATATCAGTATTAATTGAATGATAGAAACTTTAAAAGAAACATTATTTCAACAGTATTTATTGTAAAACCGGATTATAAACAAAGTTTAATAAAATTCTCTATCAACACACGACCATGATTTCCAGAAACCTCTGGATGAAATTGGATCCCAAACAATGGTTTTTCATGATGCTGCATTATTTCATTTACACAAGCGTCAGAAGATCCTACCAATTTAAAACCTGACGGAATAGAAATCGTTTCACAATGGTCTTGCATCATTCTTATTTCGGTTGGCAGTTTATCAAACAATGGGGATTCTTCAAAAACTTCAATTGTTTGCCAATCACGATCCTCCTTCATTCGGGCTGCAAATGCACCATACGTGATTCCTAAAAGTTGATGCCCAAAACAAATTCCTAAAACAGGTTTATTTGTTGTTTTTAACCATTGCACCTTCTCTAAATAGGGGGTCATGTCAATCTCTGTAACTAGCAGGGGGGCACCTGAAAAAATTATTCCATTGTATTCATTAAGTTCAGCTTCATCAAGGTCATGAAAAGGAATTGTCTTTACATCCATGAATTCATCTACGATCTCATGAATGAATGGTGCCTTATCGCTACCGCAGTTAATTACTAAAATCATAAGTCTATCTCTCCAATTCCCTGTCGTATAATAACGTGAGGACTATCAGTGCAATCTACGACCGTTGACGCATCAAGATTACCAGGTCCCCCATCAATAATTAATGCTGCTTTTGTATCATAGCGCTCATAAATTTCATATGGATCTATAAAGTAGTCCAAAATCTCATCTTCATCATCGTGAAGAGAAGTGGTAGCAATTGGATTACCAAGCTCTTCAACAAGTTTTAAGATAATTTTATTATTTGGGATCCTAATTCCTATTTCCTTTCGGTTGGTATCAAAAAGCTTGGGCACCTCATTCGTTGCACTTAATACAAAGGTAAAAGGCCCAGGTAAACTCTTATTCAGAAGTTTATAAGTTGGTCGATCAATCTGCTTTACATAATCTGAAAGATTACTCAAATCGTTGCAAATGATAGAGAAGCGAGCTTTTTGAAGTTTAATACCTTTCAGTCTTGCTAATTCCTTTAACGCTTTCTTATTTCTTAAATCACACCCCATAGCATAAACTGTATCAGTAGGGAAGATAATTACTTCACCTTTTCTCAATGCTTTAACCACTATATCAATTGAGCGTTGATCTATGTTTTTTTCGTTGATTTCAAGTAGCATAATTATTGTTTAAATAGTGTGCAACTGATTGCATAATGATCACTTAATTTTTCCTTTTGAATCGAGAAATCTTTTGATCCAATGGATTCATCATGAAAAATATAATCAATTCTGCCCGCAGGAACTCTTCCTGCATAAGTTCTTCCCATTCCTATAGACGTATTTCGATAGGCGTCAGTTAGTACTTTATTAAATTGGGTATAACAATAAGACATTGGAGTATCATTAAAGTCACCCATTACAATAACTGGATATGGAGAATTGTTAACATGCTCCATTACTTTTTTAACCTGTTCAGCTCGTATAGGATATGCATTTAAAATTTTCCCGACTAGTCTAAATGGTCGTGAGTCTTGTTTCGCAGCCTGTAAGTTTTCTTCATTAAAAAGCGCGTAATCACCTCTATGAAAGTGGATTGATTGAAAATGAGCATTGTAAATACGAAAAGTATCTTTTGCCTTTACAATATCAGCATAAATACAATAATTATATGTTCTAACTACATCCGAAAAAGTAATTTCTCCTCGACGAATTATCTTATGTTTAGAGTATAATGCAACACCAAATTTTTGTCCTTTATATTTCGACGTCTTGTATCGTTGATGTTGAAAAGGAGTGCTTAATTCTTTTTCCAAAGCTTCCTTAGTAGAGAAATTACGTGAGCCTTCTTGATGATAAAACTCTTGAAAGCAGTATACATCCGAATTTGTGTTTTTGAGAAATCTCAAAATAGATTCCTTATTTTTTATCCCTTCTTTTTTTACAGGATTATAGACATCAAATAAGCGAACGTTGTAGCTAGTAACCTTCAGTTCTTTAGTATTCAAATTATTCTTATCTCCCCATCCAATACAGAATGTTCCAAAGTGAAGTTTACCTCCAATAGCTATTATGCCAATAATAATAAGCGCCCACCTTGATCTCTTCAAAGTCCATATAATCAATAAAACAGCGTTCAAGGTGATTATAATAGAATATGATAACCCGAACAGAGGAATAAAAGATAAAGTACTAGGGTGAATAAAGTTGCTTAAATAAGAAAGGCACAATGAGAAAATCGCTCCGATGGTTAAACAAACCAATAGCGTCCTAAATTTAAATAAACTCTTTAGCGCATTTCTCATTTTTTACTTTGTCTGAAAAGGAAGTCTTTTTCCTTTTTCGTCAACGAAGGATATCCTGATTTTGATATCTTATCTAATATGTAATTTAACTCTTCTTCTCGAGTTCTCAAATCCATATTGTATTCTTCATCGGTTTTTTGGCGTGTATTTCTTTGAGGTTTTCCTGCATTCCTTTGTACACGCATGTTTGATCGCTTATTAAATCCTCGAAACAAACCTAAAAACCAGCCAACACCGCGTTGAGCTGTATTTATAATATTCCCGGAACTATTAATTTGTTGAACAGAGATCATTCCAAGAATAACTCCACCGATATGACCAAAATGCGCGGTTCCATCTTCCACTCCTAGAGATAAGAAATCCACTAGAATGAATAAAATTGCAAGAACATAAAAAGGTAATTCAATAGCCCCAAACAGATTGACTTTCGTTCTTGGTGCGTAAAATAAAACCGCTGCAATAATCGCCATTATAGCTCCAGACGCACCGATAATTGGATGTGGTTGGATTGTAGGAAGAAATTGTGCAATCACTTCTAATCCACCGCAAAAAACACCTCCCAATATGTATGTATAAAGCAATCGTTTTTCATCAAAAAACTGAGAAAAAAGGCGCCCAAAATAATAAAGAGATATCATGTTAAACAAGAAATGGAACAAACCAAAATGCGAAAACATATTTGTTATAATCCCCCATGGTCGATAAATCAACAATGAAATGTCCGTTTCTTGGGCAAAAATAATTGTTAGAAGTCGTGTAATGGGTTCTTCAAATCCAGATAGTCGCCCAATAACTGTCGTGATTCCAAGAACTAAGAAAACAATTGTATTAATGAAGATCAACTTAATTAATATACCTCCAGTCTTATATAGAATCTTTGCGCTATCAAAAAGTGTTTTTTCTGTTTGCATATACCTTCTAATAAAAGTTACTTCTATTTTTTTGCCAAATTTTTATCATAATAAATCCAAAAATCATCCCTCCTAAGTGTGCAAAATGTGCAATCGAATCACCTGTGCTATTTTCATACCCTTGATAAAGAGCAAAAACTCCTAGAATTAAGGCAAACCACTTAGCTTTTAACGCGATGGGAGGGAACAATAGCCTAAACTCAGTATTAGGGAAAAGCATTGCAAAAGCCATTAGTAGTCCATAAATTGCTCCAGAAGCTCCTAGTACCGGGGTTAAGTAGGTTTTGGCAACTTGTCTGTAATTTTCATTCCCTGGAAGAATATTGTATTCAATAGTGTCAATATTGAATTGAATGTCACTCATCACATTTGGAAACCATTCTCCGGTAAGATTATGTATTTCAATACCCTGTATAAGAAAATGAAAAAACCAAGCACCTAATGCTGTGACAAAATAAAATATAACAAAACGCTTCTTTCCCCAGTAATTCTCCAGCATTGGCCCCATGAATATTAAGCCGAACATATTGAAAAGGATATGTCTAAAGTCTGCATGCATAAAAAAGTGAGTGACAATTTGATACGGTTTAAAATTGGGGGATCCAGGGTAGTAGGAGCCCAGATCAGCTTTTAAATAGATGCCTTGATTTTGAAATAAAAAAGTAGCTAAAAAGAAAAGTACATTAAGAATTAATAAGTTCTTAACTACGTCTGTAAGGTTTCCAAATATATTTCTAAACATTAGTTAAATTTATCTTCAAGAACGGTTAGTTCTAAGGTGTCTACAATTTTTTTATTTCCTGGTGTATACATATGATTCTCACACTGGAATAACTGTTCAATCAAATGCTCTATCAATTCAGGAGTTGATAGATTTAATTTCTTTCGTGCGGAAGATTTAGCCAATGAATGTACAAGTTCATGAGCGATTTCTCCCTTTTCAATGGTTCGATGAGAAATCGTTTCTATGATTCGATCCAAGGCATTTTGTATAGTTTCTTCTTGTAAAACGCTAGGTACGGCAGTAAGCTCCAATACATCTTCTTTTATTTCTCCAGACATTCCTAACTGCTTTAGAATTGAAGCGTTTTCTTGCCACGCTATCAACTCCTTGTTAGCCAATTCTTTCTCTATAGGAAATAACAACTTTTGAGAGCTTATAGGATTGGAAATGAACGATTTAATCATCTCCGAATAAACAATTTGTTCAATAGCTCTTCGCGCATGAACAACCATAAATCCAGACTTACTGGGAGAGAGTATAAAGCTGCCCTTGATTAAATAATTCTTGGTTTGAGGAACTTCTGATTCTTCATTTATTATTGGTATAATTTCTTCTTTATCCGAACCGTCCTCTTCGATAGAATAAAAATTCTCCCAATCCTTACTATCAGCTCTTTCATTTCCAAAACCATACTTAGATATTGCTTTGGAATTATTGTCCTTAGCTTTCCCGATACCTCCAGACGAACCTGAACTAGATGCACTGGTGGTCTTAAAAGGGTTATAGGTCGTATCTACTTTTATAGATGGCTCAACAGTCGGTTGAGATCGCATGGCATGAGGAATCTCAAAACTCGTTTCTTGTTCGAAATCTAGTGTTGGAGCAATGTTATATTTTCCCAAAGCGAGCTTTACGCTACTTAAAAGAATAGAATATATAAACTTCTCTTCTTCAAATTTTATCTCAGTCTTTGTGGGGTGTACGTTAACATCAATTTTTTTAGGGTCAACAGTTAAATAGAGGAAGAAACCTGGGAATGTTCTTTCTTTAATTAGACCTGTAAATGCCTTGGTTAAAGCATGATTGAAATAGGGGTTCTTAAAAAATCGATCATTCACAAAGAGATATTGTTCTCCACGTGTTTTTTTAGCAAACTCAGGTTTGAGAACAAAACCTTTAACTGACACTATTTCAGTACTCTCCTCGATTGGAACTAATCGATCGTTACTCTTTTTCCCTAAAATATCAGCAATTCTTTTCCTAAGAACTCCAGGAGAAGTGTTATGGATTTCGTTTCCGTTATGTGTTAAGGTAAAATGAACATCTGGATGCGCAAGAGCAACCCGTTCAAATTCATCTTGTATATGACGAAACTCTACCTGATTTGATTTCAAGAAATTACGGCGAGCAGGGACGTTAAAGAATAAATTCTTAATCTCAAATGATGTGCCATCCGGAGTAACAACTTCTTCTTGTGTCTTTATCTCGCTCCCTTCAATACAAACATGAAAACCGACTCCTTGCTCTTTTGTCTTCGTTTTCAATTCAACATGAGCAATTGCTGCGATTGAAGCTAGTGCCTCTCCTCGAAACCCTTTTGTTGAAAGGCTAAATAGATCATCTACTTTGGTTACTTTACTTGTTGCGTGTCTTTCAAAGCAGAAAACAGAATCAGAAGGGCTCATACCTTTGCCATTATCGACTACTTGAATTAAAGACTTCCCAGCTTCCTTAATATTAACATCAACTTTTGTAGCGTCAGCATCAATAGCATTCTCCATTAATTCTTTAATGACAGAAGCAGGGCGTTGGATTACCTCCCCAGCTGCAATTTGGTTCGCAATGTGGTCGGGGAGAAGTTGAATTAAATCACTCATTCCAGTTACCAGAGTTTTTTAACTATTGTATCTACTTCATCTACACCATTGAACAAAAAGTATCCTAATGCTAAAAGCGCAAAAATTAGGATGAAGATTCTTATGTTTGAAGTGTTAATAGAACGTTTTCTATATTCAGCCCGAGAATATTGGCCTTTAACGGAATCACGAAACATATTTCTTCGTTCGTCCTCAGTTAATTCATCATTCTGAATTTTAGTATATAACTCTCTTTTTTTCGTCAAGCTTTCCTTTCGCTCATCATAATACATGGGCGAATAATTAAACTTACGATGCTTATGGGGCTTAAATAAAAATTGCAGTTTCATATTCCTTAACAAATTTAGTAATTATCTCGGCTCGGCATTGACTTATCCACAAAAATCATACCTGTACAATAGACACGACAAAAAGACAGTTATATTTTGGATGAGTTTTTGATTGTACTAATGTGTATAACTATATGAATATACGATTTTAAGCGTTTTTTCATATTGTATTTTTGGGTTATGAGTTATAAAATGATAAAACGTCTTTTAATATTGTCTCTACTTTTCGTAGTGGGTTTTGTTTCGATGTCTGTGATAGGAAGATCAAAGACTTTTGAAAAAAAAGTGCTTCCTCAAAGTGCGTGGGTAAATAACCAATTATCCAAATTGACTTTAGAGCAGAAGATAGGTCAGTTTTTCATGGTGGCTGCATATTCTAATCGTGGTGAAAGTCATTTCCAAATGCTTGATTCAGCCATTGTAGAGCAAAAAATTGGAGGCTTGATTTTTTTTCAAGGGCATAGGTCTAATTTGAAAATCGTAATTGATCGCTTTCAAAAAAAAACAGATGTACCACTTTTAATAGGTATGGATGCGGAATGGGGTGTTCACATGCGTCTGTTTGGAGAGGATCGTTTCCCCTACAACTACACTATAGGAGCAGCAAATGATCTTAAACTCACAAGGGAAATAGCCGAAATGATTGCCCAGGAATGCCGAGAGGTAGGTGTACATATGAATTTTGCGCCAGTAGCGGATGTGAACAGTAATCCAGACAATCCAGTTATTGGTTTTAGATCTTTTGGCGAGAATCCTGTACATGTTTCTAAACATGTCAGTGAAACCGTAAAAGGAATGGAGTCACAGGGCATTTTAACAAGTATTAAACACTTCCCTGGACATGGTGACACGGATTCTGATTCACATTACAAATTACCTTTGGTAAATAATAATTTATCTTCTATTGATGCCGTTGATTTTGCTCCTTTTAGAGCAGGAATAAGAGCCGGAGCTTCTTCTGTGATGATCGGGCACCTAAATGTTCCTGCATTAGACTCAACGGGAACTCCTAGTAGTCTTAGTCGTGAGGTAATTCAGAAATACTTAAAGCAGTCGCTTGGGTTCAATGGATTAGTAATAAGCGATGCACTTAATATGAAAGCCGTATCGGAACGTTATGGAAAAACAGATGTAGTGGTAAAAGCATTTCAGGCAGGATGTGACATTTTACTTTTTCCAGAAAGTATTTCTGATGCAATTAAAGCTATAAAAAGCAAAGTAGAAACAGGAGAGATATCTGAAGAAGAAATCGATTTGCGATGTAGAAAAGTGCTAGCAGCAAAATACAAATCAATTATAGCTCCTACTGATTATAAAATCTATAATAAACATGAAATTAAACTAGCAAAACGTCAATTATATGAGAAGGCAATTACCGTCATTAAAAATGAGAATGAAGCCTTGCCGATTAAACGATTTGATCAAAGAATAGCCCGCATAAGTATTGGAACTCATACGTTTCCTTTGGAGGAATCCATGGATTTGGTCGCCCCAATTGATCATTTTCATTTCTATTCAATTGAAGAAGCTAAAAGAAGATTAAGAGACACCCTAAATTCTTATGACATCGTAATCACTGCATTACATGCAAAAACAGTTCGCCCAAGAGGCGGTTTTGGGATGCCTGATGGATGGCAAGAATGGGTGAATGAGTTAGCTGGAAAAAAGAAAATACTTGTACTTTTTGGTAACCCATTAGCATTAAAAGGAGCTAATTTAGACAAGGTAGATGGTATTGTATGTGGCTATGAAAATCATGCGGTACTTGTTGACAGAATGGGACAATTTTTAATGGGTACATACGGCTCTAAAGGGAGGCTACCGATTACAATTGATGCGAAATATAAAAGAGAGTATGGGATTCAAGTCCCTTGGGCAGGAAGAATGAAAGAGTCTCAACCAGAGGAATTAGGTATTAGTCGATTTAAATTGAGTGAGATAGATCGAATTATTGATAAGGGAATTTCAGCGAAAGCATTTCCTGGTTGTCAAGTTGTTATTGCTATCGACGGTAAAGTGATTCTAAGGAAATCTTATGGATATCACACCTATGATGAAAAGCGTGCTGTAACCAATACTGATGTATATGATATCGCCTCAATCACCAAGATTGCAGCTTCTACAGCATCCTTAATGCGTTTAAATACGACTGGAAATTTCACTTTGAACAGTACTTTATCGACTTACATACCAAACTTGACAGAGGGCACTTCGTATTCTTCAATGCGTTTAAAGTCTATGCTTTCTCATCAAGCTGGACTTGTAGCCTGGATTCCTTTTTACAAAAAGACATTGCTTAATCATGCTCCGAACCCTCTTTGGTATTCTAATGTTAAGACAAGCAGTATGGATATACAGGTATCAGAAGATTTATGGATTAAGAGTTCGTATACAGATAGTATTTATCAACGAATTTTATCTACATCTCTGAGAAGAAAAAAGTATAAATATTCTGATTTAGGATATTACTTTGTTCGTAAGATCGTTGAAAAACAATCTGGAAAAGCTTTAAATGATTTCGCCATGGATGAATTTTATATTCCAATGGGGTTAAAGTATATGCGCTATCATCCTACAGATTATTTTCCCTTGTATAAGATTACTCCAACTGAAAACGATACTATCTTTAGAAAGGATCTAATTCATGGATATGTTCATGATCCTGGCGCTGCCATGATTGGCGGGGTAGGTGGTCATGCAGGGCTTTTTTCCAATGCCGGTGATTTAGCTGCCATGATGCAAATGTTTTTAAATAACGGAACTTATGGGGGAGAGCAGTACATTTCAGAGTCTGTGATCAATGAATATACAGGATGCCAATATTGCCCCTCGAACAGAAGGGGGGCCGGTTTTGATAAACCTGTACGTAACCGTAGAGGAGGGCCGTCAAGTAATTTAGCTTCCTTATCAAGTTTTGGGCATTCCGGATTTACTGGTACACTTGCTTGGGCTGATCCTGTTCATAAGGTTAATTATGTTTTTCTCTCCAACCGTGTATATCCAAATGCAGAAAACTGGAAAATTGTAAAAATGAGTACTAGAACGGAAATTCAACGTGTTATATATGAAGCATTGTCTCAAGCAAAAAAATAAATGAAGTTTATTCGCTTTCTTTCTTGATGTAACAAATTAATAAGTTCAAAATGCTAGACTGATAGCGAAACTTTTGCCATTAAGATTTAGAAAATGACTTGTTGAAATTGTCATATTTCTATGTTAAGAATAAAAGATTAAGAACTATAAACAGTAAAATAAACACTTATTAATAGTAACTTTCGCTTCAAAATATAGGATCAAAATAATGAAAATAGGAATTGTACTTTATCCAACCTATGGTGGAAGTGGGGTAGTAGCTACAGAATTAGGGAAATCATTAGCGAAAAATGGACATGAAGTTCACTTTATTACCTACTCTCAACCTGTCCGATTGAGAGGTTTTCGAGAGAATATTGTTTATCATGAAGTAGCCGTATCCGATTACCCTTTATTTGACTATCAGCCATATGAAACTGTACTTGCAAGTAAAATGGTAGATGTGGTTAAACACGATAAATTAGACATTCTCCATGTGCATTATGCTATACCACATGCATCCGCAGCGTTTATGGCTAAACAAATATTAAAATCCCAAGGAATTGATATTCCTTTTGTTACAACTTTACATGGAACAGACATTACTTTGGTGGGAAGAGACCCTTCTTTTGAGCCAGTTATTACTTTTTGTCTGAATGAATCAGATGCTGTAACTGCAGTTTCAGAAAGTTTAAAGCAGGACACATATAAACACTTTAGGACTTCAAGAAACATTGAAGTAATTCCTAACTTCATCAAAGTAAACAGCGCTAGAAATAAAATGGATCTCAGTGCTAGAGATCATTATGCTACAGTTGACGAGCCTATACTATGTCATGTATCCAATTTCAGGAAAGTCAAACGAGTAGAGGATGTATTACGTGTATTTGAAAAGGTAAATAAGATTAGACCATCGAGACTCTTATTAGTTGGAGATGGCCCAGAAAGATGGACTTTGGAAGAATTGTGTAGAGAAATGAACTTATGCGATCGAGTAAAGTTCCTAGGAAAGGTTTCTGATACTCAACATGTTTTAAGTATATCAGACATCTTTCTATTACCATCAAAAACGGAAAGCTTCGGTTTGGCCGCATTAGAGGCAATGGCAGTTGGCGTTCCCGTAATCTCTTCAAATACAGGAGGAATCCCGGAAGTGAACATTCAAGGAGTTACAGGTTTTTTATCAAATGTAGGAGATGTTGATGATATGGCAAAAAACACATTAAAGATATTGGAGTCGAGAAAAATACATGATGCTTTTAGAGAGAATGCGCAAAAACGAGCTCGAGATTTTAGTATTGAAAGTGTAGTTGAGAAATACGTGAATATTTATCAAGCATTATTAGAAAAAGTATAAGAAATAAAAAATCTCCTTCAATTCTTGAAGGAGATTTTTTATTTCAATGTAAAACGTATTAAACGTTTTCAATAATCATTGCAGAAGCACCGCCACCTCCATTACAAATTCCGGCGCCACCAATTTTTCCGCCATTTTGTTTTAGTACATTAATTAATGTAACAATGATTCTTGAACCAGAACTTCCTAGAGGATGACCAAGAGCAACAGCCCCACCGTTTACATCAACCTTAGAAGAGTCTAGTCCTAATTTCTGAGTGTTAACAATACCAACTACAGAAAAAGCTTCATTTAACTCCCAGAAATCAACATCTGAAGTTTCCAATCCTGCTTTTTTCAATGCAACAGGAACTGCTTTAGAAGGTGCCGTAGTAAACCATTCAGGTTCATGAGCTGCATCACCATATCCAATAACTTTAGCAATTGGCTTAGCACCTAATTCCTCCATTCTCTCCTTACTCATTAAGACAACAGCCGAAGCACCATCATTTAATGTAGAAGCATTAGCCGCTGTAACAGTTCCTTCTTTTGTGAAGACCGCCCGTAATTGTGGAATTTTTTCCATTTTCACATTCGTATATTCTTCATCTTTCGAAACAATAACAGCATCTCCACGCCTTTGAGGAACAGCAACTGGCACAATTTCATCATCAAATTTACCAGCGTCCCAAGCTGCTGAAGCACGAGTATATGATTCTATTGCGAAATTATCTTGATCTTCTCTTGTAATATTGTTTTCAGTTGCACATTTATCTGCACAAACCCCCATATGAACATCGTTATAAACATCCGTAAGACCATCGCTAACTAACCCGTCAACCATTTTTACATTGCCCAGTTTCGTGGCATTACGAGCATTGTAGAAGTGAGGAACAGAACTCATGTTTTCCATTCCACCGGCTACTACAACATCATTGTCACCAGCAAGAATCGATTGAACACCTAAACTAATTGCTTTCATACCAGAAGCGCAAACCTTGTTAACTGTTGTACAAGGAACGTCATCCGGGATTTCTGCAAACATTGCAGCTTGACGAGCAGGTGCTTGACCTAAATTTGCTTGAAGAACATTTCCCATGAAAACTTCTTCAACTTTATCCGGAGAAATTCCAGCTTTAGATAAAGCTCCTTTAATTGCCGCTGCTCCTAGCTTTGGAGCAGGAACTGTAGATAATCCACCTCCGAAACTTCCCATAGGAGTACGAACGGCTGCTACTATATATACTTCTTTATTCATCATCATTTGATTTTAACGACACGAAAATACGTAAAATATTATAGCTTTCATTTAGTATGTATTGCATACCATTCACCCCGACGAAATGTCGTTTCATAGAATTTAATCACGATTCCAATTAAAATTAAATGAAAAGAGATTCATAGAAAAAAATCTATTCTATTTTTGTCGCGAATAAAAAAGATTGATATGAAAACAAGCTTACTTTTAGCGTCAATGGCGCTTTTTATTGGAGTTTCATTTGGACAAACTGATAGTGTTCAGCCTGATTGGAAGTTTAAATCTATTTACGGTTTAAATGGTACACAAAGTTCATTTGTGAATTGGAATGCAGGGGGACGTAACAACATTTCTGTGCTTGGATTTATATCTGCTTCAGCGAAATATAAAAAGAGCAATATAAAGTGGGATAATAATCTAGATTTAGCTCTTGGAGGATTGCAGTATGTTGATAACAAGGACGAACAAATTCAAAAGACTGATGATCGAATTGATCTTGCTACCAATTTTGGTTACCTGCTAAAAAAGAACTATTACCTTTCAATTATAGGAGGATTTAGAACCCAGTTTATGGATGGTTTCTCCTATCCTGATTTAGAATCTAGGATTTCGAAATTTATGGCTCCTGGATATGTAAATATAGCCTTAGGGATTGATTATTCTCCTAAGAAAAATTTATCTGTGTTTGTATCTCCAATGTCTTCAAAAATGACATTTGTACAAGATCAAACACTGGCAAACGCTGGGGCCTTTGGTGTTCAAGGAGCAGGGTTGAATGACGCTGGTGTTTGGGAAGCAGGAAGACAATATAGAGGCGAGTTTGGAGCATATTTCAAAATGATGTATTCGACAGAGTTAGCTAAAAATATTTTCATGAAATCGAAGCTAGAGTTGTTTTCAAATTATATGAATAATCCAGAGAATATTGATGTAGCAGCAGAAGTATTATTCACTTTCAAAGTAAACAAGTGGTTCTCTGCAACATTGAATTGGAATTTATTATATGATGATGACATTAAGTTTAGTATTGATAACGATAACAATGGAACTATTGATGCTATTGGACCTAGAACTCAATTTAAATCAGTATTAGGAGTGGGGGTTTCATATACCATGCAGAATTACGTAAATCCTCCAAAGAAGTAATAAGATTTTGTAAATAGACAATAAAAAAAGGGATGTATTAACATCCCTTTTTTTATTGTCTATTATTTCACAAGTATCGTTAATCATTCAAAATGTTAGCAATTGTGTCCGCTAGTTTATTATTTTCGTGAAGCATATGAAAATATTTTCAGATATATCTATTTGGTGGTTGATACCTTGGGGGATTCTATCCATAGTATTATCAATATGGTACTATAGGAAACAAAAGGAATTGGATGACCTTAATCGGCTTTATCGAACAGGGTTAATGGTTTTGCGTGCCAGTTCTATTTTCTTGTTAGGTGTTGTATTGCTGGGACTGTTGTTTCAAGCAAAAGAATATAAAACTCAGCGTCCTGTACTCATTACCATGATTGATAACTCATCATCGATGTTGAATTATAAGGACAGTAATACGATCAAATCTTCAATTAATAAATTAACAAGTGAAATTGATAATGAGTTTGCGGAAAAGTATGATCTAGTTAATCTTATAGTTGGAGATGGAGTCAAGTATAAAAATGCAGACTTTAACGATCAATTATCCAATCTTGACGAAGGCTTTGAACATATTTACACACAATATTACAATCAAAATATTGGAGGTATTTGCTTTATTTCAGATGGTAATTTTAATGCCGGGAAGAACCCAGCTTATTCGGCTGAAAAAATTGATTTAACTCCCATATTTTCCGTTGGTGTAGGGGATACTATCCAAAAGAAGGACCAACTGATTAGAAATGTAAGTACAAATGACCTTGCATTCTATAAAAATCAATTTCCAATTGAAATTGATCTTGAAGCGGTTAAAATGAAAGGGACATCCAGCAATATTTCCATTTGGAAGGATGGTAAAGAAATAGCAAAAAAGACATTGTCATTTGATCAGAATATAGACTTCAAACATGTTGGTTTTGTGTTGGAGGCTGATCAAATAGGTTTTGCTAGATACGTGGTGAAGCTCAGCCCACAGGAAAATGAATCCTCATATGAAAATAATGAGTGGTCTTTTTATGTTGAAATTATTGATTCAAGGAGTAAGGTTTTAATTCTATCAAGTTCTCCTCACCCCGATGTAGCTGCAATTAAAAATGTTATTGAAAAGGATGATAACACGGAAGTAGTCTCATCATTGGTTTCTGAATGGGAAGGAAATTTAAATGAATATGAATTATTAATTTGGCATGAGCCAGGGAATGAGAAAACATCTGAAATCTTTGAACAAGTAAAGAAAACGAGAACACCAGTTTGGTATTTATTAGGGAATCGTTCCTCAAGAATAAGAGTTCAAGACTTAAATATAGGTCTTAAATTACCTCAGAGTGGAAGGTTGGATGAAGCTCAAGCTAGTCTGAGAAAGGGATTTCAATTGTTTGAAATTTCCGATGACTTAAAACAAGCTATCAGTTATTGGCCACCACTGAATGTCCCGTTTGGAAAAATCAAAAATGGAGGAGGAGATATACTGATGAATCAACGAATTGGTCCAGTAGAGAAGTCTGATCCTATTTTTTATTATGGAACAAATAGTGCCGGGAAATATGGTGTTACAATTGGAGAAGGACTTTGGAAATGGAAAGTAAATGAATATTCTCGTACGAAGGAGCACAAAGCCTTTAACGAGCTAGTTCAGAAAACTGTTCAATATCTTGTTCTTAAAAAGAATACAGATGCCCTTCATATTAATATGCCTCGTAAATTTTCGATCAATGATGACGTGATAATTAATGCAGAGTTCTATAATTCGTCATTTGAAAAAATTATAAAACCAACGATATCATTTGACTTACTT
>JAKVAS010000043.1:16066-22243 GCA_022448165.1 Crocinitomicaceae bacterium
ATTACGAATTTGCAAAGAAAACAGAAGATTATCGATTATCACTTGGAAAACTGAAGCCTGGCAAGTATTCATGGGTTGCCACTACAAGTTTTGATGGAAAACGATACTCAAAAAGTGGAATTTTCGTAGTGACAGATATTTCTTTGGAAAAAATCGAATCTAAAGCAAATCACAATGTTCTTTCTCAGATCGCAAAAAAATCTAATGGTGAATTTTACTCATTAAAAAACAGTTCGCGCTTAATTTCCGACATAAAAGAAAGAAAGGATATTACATCTCTAAGTTATGAAGAATCGACATTTAAAGAGTTAATAGACTACACATGGCTATTCTTCTTGATAGTAATTCTACTTGGTGCAGAATGGTTTATAAGACGAAGATTAGGATCATATTAACTTTTTTTTGTAAAAATAAAATAAATCGAAAGGCATCTCGTTATCCTTCTATATAACAAATACATGCCTATGTTAAAAAAATACACTGAAAAAAGTGCTCCAAGTAATGAGTTGAAACTTTCGCCGAATGAAGAAGTAGTAAATGCTATTTTGAATTACAGCAAATCAGTAGAAGTGAAGGCTACTAAAAAATCCAAAAGCAAGATTTTGATTCACTTGAACTAAAAAAATCATAAAGTCCACATTCAAAATAATGTGGACTTTTCATTTATAATTTCATAAAAAAAAGCGGCTACTTCTAAACTGAAATAGCCGCTTTTTTTATGATAATAACTGTTTACCAGATTTTTCCAATTTCCGACTCATTGTTACGCATTGGATCAGATTCCTTTACATTGAACGCTTCAAAGAACTCAGGACAATTCATCAAAGGTCCATTAACTCTATACATCCCGGGAGAATGAGGATCATTTGCGATTCGATTCTTTAACTCTTCAGGTGTATAATTGATTTTCCAAAGCTGGGCATAACTAATAAAGAAACGTTGTGCAGGAGTATAGCCCTTACGTATTATGTTTGCTTTAAACTCAGCTGTTCGTGTATAGGCATGATACGCCATAGTTAGTCCTCCTAAATCGGCAATGTTTTCCCCCATTGTCAATGATGGGTTTACACAGTGTCCATCAATAGGGCAGAAGCTAGAATAAGTATTACCAAGCTTTTCCGTTCTCTCTTTAAATAATTTTCGGTCTGATTCCGTCCACCAATTATTGAAGCTTCCATCAGCTGCAAATTTAGATCCCATATCATCAAAGCCATGTGTAAATTCATGTCCTATAACCATTCCTATACGTCCATAATTTACTGCATCTTCATAATCATCACTAAAGAACGGGGCCTGCATAATCCCGGCCGGAAAAGCAATCTCATTTAGAAGTGGGTGATAATAAGCATTAATCATGTGTGCCGGCATTCCCCATTTATCCTTGTCGACAGGTTTATTTAATTTTGCAATATTTTTATTCAAACTATATTGACTCGAAATCTTAACATTCTGAGCATAAGTATTACTACTAAACTTTAAATTATCGAAACTTTCCCATTTAGAAGGAAAGCCAAGTTTTCTTCCAATTGATTGTAACTTGTTTGTAGCTTCATGTTTTGTCTCTTTAGACATCCAATCAAGATTATCTATTCGTTCGCCAAAGACAGACAACAGGTTATCAACCATTTCATTTACACGCTTTTGAGCACTTTCAGAATAATGCTTTTCGACAAAAGCCCTTCCAAGCATCTCTCCAAATTCCATTCGAGTAATTTCATTGATTGCTTGTTCATTAATCGGTTTCATTTCCTTTTTTCCCGTTAACACCGTTCCGTAAAATTTGAAATTATACTCTACAAACGGCTCACTAAGATGACCTGCAAATCTATCTACTACCTTCCATGTCAAGTAATTCTTCCAAACTTGAAGATCTATTGTTTTGATAATTGATCCCAACATCATTGGATATCTAGGTTGACCAACAACAATCGAATCAAATGAATCTATACCAGTTCTTGAGAGATATAGGTCCATATCAAAATCACCAGTAGATTTGATGAAATCCTTACGACTAATCTTATTATAGGTTTTCTCAGGAATACGCAACTCAGCAGGAGCCATCATATATTCAGCTATGGTTTTTTCGAAAAGAACAATGTCTTTAGCAGCTTCTATTGACTCTTCTTCACTTTTCCCGATAAGTGTTAACATCTTTCGGATATGAGACTCATATTTTTGTAAAATATCTGCTTTATCTTCATCAAAATAGTATTCTTTGTTTGGAAGACCAATACCACCTTGACTAAAATAAACAGTGTTTCTATCTACATCCATAAGATCTTGTCCAACACCAAAACTAAAAGCTGCACCAACTCCAATTTTATTCAAGTTTGCAATGATTGGAGCAATCGAACTTTTCGAAGAAATAGACGCTATCTGATTTAATTCAGACTTAATAGGATCATACCCAAGTTTATTTCTTGTCTCCATATCAATGAACGACGTATAATAATCACCTAGAAGTTGATTCATACTTCCTTTTTCCGATTTGGACCTAGCAGCATCTTCTAAAATAGCCGTTAACTTCTCCATATTTCGAACCTCAAGTTCATTAAAACTTCCCCATCGAGATTCAGAATTCGGTACAGGATTCTCCTTTAACCAAGCACCATTAGAAAATTCAAAGAAATCATCTTGAGCACGAACAGTATTGTTCATATAATCTATATCAATCGTTTCCTGAGACAATTTGTCTTCAGTAGAACTGACAATATCAGACCCTCCTTGCTTTAACGAATCACATGATGTCATCGAAAGAATCGAAACAGCTGTAAAACTTAACATTAAATATTTCATGGTTGTTTACTTTTCGTGTGTGTATAGCATTTCAACATGAGGAATACCGTCTTCTAAGTATTCTTTTCCTGTGGATTCAAATGAATGCTTTCCATAATATTTTTCTAAATGCTTTTGTGCCGATATACGAATCGGACATTGTCCAAATTCAAGTGTAGAAAACTCAACACATTTCTCCATTAATTCATGTCCAATTCCATTCCCTCTAATGTCTTCGTCAATCACGACGCGACCTATAGCAACATCTTCATAAATTAATCCCGGAGGTACAATACGAGCAGTCGCAACAATATTACCTTTACCGTCACGGCATATCAGATGGTAGCATTTTTTATCTTTTCCGTCTAAGTCAAGATAGGCGCAATTCTGTTCAACAACAAAAGCTTCTAATCGAAGCGCAATGATGTCATGAAATTCATTGAGACTTAAGTCTCTGTAGTGTTTTATTTGCCAGTCTAAATGCATGTTATCAAGTTTGAATTACTCCTACGTTATATGGTTTCTCAGCTTTCTTTTGATTTGCCATTTCAATTCCCATTGAAATCACTTTACGTGTTTCAGCAGGGTCTATTATCGCATCAATCCATAAGCGACTTGCTGAGTAGTATGGCGATATTTGTTTATCGTATCTATCTTTTATTTTATCAAAAAGTTCTTTTTCTCTTTCCGGTGTAAGTTTTTCACCTTGCGATTTTAACGAAGCTACCTCAATTTGCAAAAGTACTTTCGCCGCAGCTGCTCCTCCCATTACGGCAAGCTCCGCAGTAGGCCAACTTACAATTAATCGAGGGTCATAAGCCTTTCCACACATCGCGTAATTGCCAGCACCATAAGAATTACCCGTAATGACCGTAAATTTAGGTACTACAGAGTTTGCCATGGCATTGACCATTTTTGCGCCATCTTTAATAATCCCATTGTGTTCGCTTTTAGAGCCTACCATAAAGCCGGTAACATCTTGTAAAAAAACTAGTGGAATGTTCTTTTGGTTACAATTCATTATAAATCGAGCCGATTTATCTGCAGAGTCAGAATAAATCACACCTCCAAATTGCATTTCTCCTTTAGCATTTTTTACAATTTCCCTTTGATTCGCAACGATTCCAACACTCCAGCCATCAATTCTCGCATAAGCACAAACAATTGATTGTCCATAATCAGACTTATATTCCGTAAATTCAGAATTATCAACAAGACAATTGATAATATCTCTCACATTATATGGTTTGGAGCGCTCCCTTGGAAGAATACCATAAACTTTATTCAATGCTTCTTTAGGCAATGATGATTCTTTACGATCAAAACCGGCATTTTCTTTTTGCCCAATTTGATCCATTAGTGTTCTAATTGTCTTTAGGCATGTTTCATCATCTTCAACATTATAATCACATACACCTGAAATCTCAGTATGAGTAGTTGCACCACCTAAAGTTTCATTGTCAATCGTTTCTCCGATAGCTGCTTTAACAAGATAAGATCCCGCTAAGAAAATAGTACCTGTTTTGTTTACAATAAGTGACTCATCAGACATAATTGGAAGATAAGCTCCTCCAGCAACACAACTCCCCATGACGGCAGCAATCTGCACAATTCCCATGGAGCTCATTACTGCATTATTTCTAAATATACGCCCAAAGTGTTCTTTATCAGGAAAAATTTCATCTTGTAATGGGAGAAATACACCTGCTGAATCCACCAAATAAATAATGGGCAGATTATTCTCCATTGCAATTTCTTGTGCTCTCAAATTCTTCTTCCCTGTAATAGGAAACCATGCGCCTGCTTTTACGGTAGCATCATTTGCTACAACAATACATTGCTTTCCAGAAACATAACCTATAACAACTACAACACCTCCAGCAGGACAACCTCCATACTCTTTATACATCTCATGACCCGCAAAAGCCCCAATCTCCATTCGATCTGTATTCGGATCGAGAAGTAAGTCAATACGCTCCCTAGCGCTCAATTTCCCCTTACTATGAAGTTTCTCTATTCTTTTTTCTCCGCCACCTTTATAAACTTTCTCAAGCTCACGTTCCATAGCGGAAATCTTAAGACGCATCGCGTCGTCATTCTTATTGAAGTCTAATTCTTCTTTAGATATAGCCATTTGTATAATTGAAAAGTCGGTCAAATATACGTATTCTCTACGTTGATTAAAAAGCGTATGATTAAATACTTTCAATACACATGCTGTTGTTAAAAAACAGTTTCGTAAAATTAAAGTCATAGCAGTACCTTTGTAACATGCACGATTCATTTAAACATAAGGGAATGCGTAAAAAGCTCATTAACGAGCTAAGAGAAAAGGGTATAAAAGACGAAAAAATTCTTGCTGCCTTTGACGTGATTCCTAGACATTTCTTTTTGGACAATGCGTTCGCCGAACAAGCTTATTCTAATATGGCTTTTCAGATTGGATCAGGTCAAACAATAAGCCATCCATATACTGTAGCATTTCAAACAATGTTACTCGAATTAAATAAAGGTGAAAAGGTATTAGAAATAGGTTCGGGTTCCGGATTTCAAACTTGCATACTTTGCGAACTAGGAGTCAAAGTGTTTAGTATTGAAAGACATAAACCTCTTCACTTAAAGGCAAAGTCTATGGTGCGGCACTTCAATTACAATGCTCGCTTAAGCTTTGGAGATGGATACAAAGGGTTGCCAATATTTGCTCCCTTTGATAAAATAATTATCACTTGTGGTGCTCCAAATATTCCAACTGCTTTAATCGACCAATTAAAAGTTGGCGGAAGAATGATCATCCCGGTTGGGGAAGGGGATAAGCAACAAATGAAACTTGTAGTAAAGCATGATGACGGAACTGTTACAGTGGATGACTATGGTGTTTTTAGCTTCGTCCCGATGCTAGAAGATAGAGTAAAATAACGATCTTAATATTTCCTTAAAAAGAAAGGCCTGTTAGGACAAATCCTAACAGGCCTTTCTTTTTATATTTGATTTTTAGTGACCTTTTGCCGCTAAGAAACGTTCAGCATCAAGAGCTGCCATACAACCAGTTCCTGCTGCAGTAATCGCTTGTCGGTAATTTTTATCCGCTGCATCTCCAGCAACGAAAACTCCAGGTACATTCGTTTTTGAAGTTCCTGGCTCTTCATATTTAATATAGCCAGTTTCATCAAGATTGATAAAGTCCTTGAAAATATCTGTATTCGGCTTATGACCAATAGCTACAAAGAAACCTGTACAAGGGATTTCAGATGTTTCATTCGTTTTATTGTTTTTCACACGAACACCAGTAACACCATTTCCATCTCCAAGAACTTCGTCTGTTTCAGTATTGAATAAGATTTCAATGTTTTCTGTATTCTTTACACGCTCAGCCATTATTTTAGAAGCTCTAAACTCATCACG
>JAKVAS010000044.1 GCA_022448165.1 Crocinitomicaceae bacterium
AACGTTAAAAGCGTTAACAATAAATAATTTTTCATATTGAGAAATTCTAAATAACATTGATACAATGAGTCAATCATAAAGATCGACTGCTACAGAGGGCGGGATCCTACGTATAAATTTAACGCTATCCTCACAACCAAAAAAACCCGTTAGAGTTAATGTATCCTCTATTAGATGATAATCTATCGCTTCTGATTTTGAGAGAATTATTTCATCAGCATCAAGAAAATAGTGCTCATATTTGTAGGTAGTATCAGCCTCTTTTTCGAATTCTATTTTAAAATCAGAAATCAGGATTGTATAGCTGCAAACCTTCATTTCCTTCTTATAAGTCACCCATTCACCTTTCAAAGAATAATCTCTATTAATTAAAGCTTTGGCTCTTTCCATATTCTCGTCAAGCAACCCCTCTGTTTCCTCAAATTGTCTTTCTAATTCATCTTCAATTTTGTCTTCAACAAAGCTACAACGGATAGCACAAAAAAGCACCCCTAATAACACTAAAGTCTTTATCATTTATTTTGAATTTGCTCAATGTAATCATCATAATTCAATATTTTTATTGATATAGCTAAACTAATTTTACTGGGGGAGAGTTTCCAAAGGGAAAAATCCCATGGGAGTAACTCTTCCAGCGCAACAGACGAGAAAAGTTTAAAAACAAGTACGGCCGACCATCGAGCAGCCGTGCATTTATACTTGTTTTTTAATCTTTTTCGAAGTTGTGAGTTTTAGGAGGAAGACCGTTTTTATGACTCTTATTTGTCAAAGAGTTTAAATATTTCCCCATTTCTTTTTACATATGAAACTAAACCGTACTCCCTAGACCAATTGAAAGATTGTACATTATCCCTGAAGTCTGCCGCTCCTGTTTCTGTACTAAACATTTCTGTCTCAATTTCTGCATTAAGATAAGGAATGAAAATATCTTCATTAATTGAATTCAAGTTATCCTCTTCATGATCTCCAATTAAACCAAATACATGAAATTGACGCTTAGGAATCTTACTTTCAGTTTGTGTGCTTATCAATGATACATTACAAAAGTCTAAAAAATCACAGTTCAAAGGAATTAACTCAACCAACGATTCATTAAATTGATATTTACTCGTAGCAAACCTTCTACATTCAGTATAAGTATCATCCTTTTTGTTTACAACTTGTAAAGTGTCATAATTACTAGAATCACTCAAAAATACGATCTCATCACCTAAGCTATAACATGTGTGCCATATTCTATCCGCTTTAGTTAAACTAATTTTCTCACAATCTATACTAAAGTCGCACCCGAATAGAATCAATAAACAAACAAACAATATTGTACTTCTCATAATTTATCATTTAATACCAAAACTGCTGTTATTTGTCTATTAGTAAATGAAATAATTAATATTTGTATTATTCTGATTAATTGTGAAACTAATACCCTTTTCCATCTTGATTTAACAACCAATAACTCACCCTATGATGAGCCAATTTATTTGTACCGTAAAAGGTCGCCGTTAAATAAGTTAAGTTTTTATCGGAGCCTAAATAAAGAGGCGTATCAAAGAATAATGGAACCTCTCCTAAACTCAAATTTGAATGTAAAATCACCGAGTCCTTTTCTGGAGCTTCCCAAGTGCCTACCTTCTCATAATTAATAATTAAGGATTTATTACTCTTAAATTCTATTAAAACTGAATCTGAACGCTTACCACAAAATTGTTGAGATATAATATCATTTTCAATTATTCCATCTTTACTCTTCCTATGCTCCTTAGTTAAAACTCTAGTAAGAAGCCAATTTCCTATAATTGAACTTTTAGTTTCATCAAATTCATCTTCAATTGAGGCTATTGGAGTTCCTTTATTAATTGAATCTGTTGAACATCCTAAAACCACTCCCCATAAGATTAAAAAACTAAATATACTTTTCCTCATTATTACTTCTTTTTATACCATCCACAGATTGAAAGCAGCTCTTCAACATCTCGATAACTCAAACTAAAGCGAAACTTGAAATAAACCGCTCGAAGAATAATCTCTTTTGGAAAACAATGATGCTTGAACATAGTGATGAAGTTTAAGCAAATCTAACTTTTTCAAAATAGATGCGACAGAACCAGATCAAGTTTTTATGGCAAAAATCAACTGATTTCCGACAAACTCATTCGCAAATATTAAATTTGCACAGATTTTGAATATTAAACTGAAATGAAACAATTAATACTTTTTCTGGTTTTGTTATTGTCAATACCATCACTTGGACAAACAAATAAATCTCAGTTAATTGTTGGAGAATTGCCTGATAAAATAGATTCTAAAAGGACCCTGTATGTAATAGCACTAGGAATGCTTACGGAAGTTCCAACAAGAACTGTTCGGAAGTATTATAATGGTAAACATCAAGTATATAATAAGTCAGAAATTGAGAGTAATCCAAACTTACTCGCTAAAGATAGTTCTGCATATGTACTTATGGTAAAAGGGATAAATAAAAACGATAAAGGACAAGTGACACAATTTCGATTTTATTTAAAAGACTATTTAACTGGAGAAGTTCACTCTTGTATTGTAGATAAACCCATACTAAACAAAGCCTATAAAGTTTTATATTTAAGACTAAACCAATTAATGAATGAATAACCTCAAATTCTTTCTTAACTTATCATTTTCCATTTTGTGTTTCGCATCCTATTCTCAAAACGATACTCTAAAGAATAGTATGTTTTCTGGAATTGATATAATAATGGATACTTCTAATTGGATAAATCTTGACAAGAGGGTTTTCATTTATTATACTTCAAAAGCATTTGAATTAGATTCAGGAAAATTTGTCGGAAACCTAATAGACAGTCGCTATGATCAAATGATTGTCGAAAATGATAGTTCAACCGAAAAATTTCGCCATAAAGATTATTTTGGTTTTAAAATAAATTCTATGTTTTTTAGAGTTTCAGAATCAAAACATATTCCAGTAATCTCAATAGGATATAAAGGCAAGTTTTTTTACCAAAACGGACTGCCAAAACTTTATGACATAGAACGAAATGAATTAGGCGGACAATCTACCTCGGTTAATTTTAGAGAAGATTATTTCTATTCTGACAAGAAATTTTCGCAAATCAAGAACATCAGAAAACTAAAATTCGAATCAACTTCAAACAAAGAGTTAAACTGGTTAAAACCTTGTCTATTTGAAAAGGATACACGAGTTGGGTATTTCATTGTCAGTAAATTCGAACCATGTTTAAGACATCTTAGAAAATAAACCAATTTATTCTCGCATTTTACACGGTGCTGCGAAGTAAAAAAGCGCAATGTCAATGAGCAGTTTTTACCAGACAGCACGAGCGCCGCGCGTGGCAGCCGCTTGTATATTTTTGCTTTTTTAATCTTTTGCGAAGCTGTGAGCTTTAGGAGGAAGACCGTAATCAGCCCGAACGACCCTAGCACAACGCAGTTGAACTCCTGAGCAACGCGAAGAAATCAAACAAAGCTAGCCTTTACGGCGCCACTGATGATTTTAGAACCATTCTTTTAAAGAAAGCTAGACTCAAAAGATTAGAATACAACCGAAATAATAGATGTAAATCATGTATTTAAAACAATCAAACGCAAAACGGTAGGCTAATCCATAAAAAAATGGAAGTCTCTTTCAAAACTTCCAATATATCTATAAATGCTTAACCGAATATAACTTACTGGCTTCTAGATGTGTCCTTATAAGGAACACTCTATTCCCGTTCTCTAGTAGGTTGTGCGCGGTTTAAACTGATTTCAGGAAATTGCTCAATTATACTTCTTTTCAATACCAATTGAGGTGACTTTTAGAAGAGGATCGTTTACAAAACTAGATGACAGAATTGATGTTACTAGAAATCTGTTCTATCCTCACTTGCTACTAGTTGATTTTTTAGTTCAATGATACTACTCAGATCAAACGTAGATTTCTCAGGGGAAACCATGGAGAAGACCATCTTTTTTGTCTGGAATGTAACGCTTTTATATTGGGGAAAATTGGTAAATGTACTCACGTAGACACCTCTTGAAACTTCCTCTATCTCTTTAATGCTCATCACATTAAAATCAAGTGTCAATCCTGTTTTTAGGATCTTTGAGAGTGACTCTTTCGCTGTCCACATTAAAAATGCTCCAATTTCTGATGAACAATACTTTGTACTCAAATCCATCTCTTCAGACGTCATGTATTGTTCTATTAATGCAACTCTCTCCTCATCGATCTTCTCAATATCTACACTTACAGGATGTTCATCTGGATAGGCAATCGAAATCCCAATACTTTCACAATGTGAAATACTTACGCTTATCCTCTCCGATATTCCTTTTACTATTGGAAATCCAAAAACACCTTTATCGATCGTAATTACAGATGGGGGAGTCTCTCCTGAAATTTGTTCGATTGCAAGTTTTGCACTCGCCCTGCCGAGAACGAAGGATTTTCTTCTTCTGGCATATTTGAAGCCATTACGTTCACCAATTTCCTCAGGACTTAAAAGCGCCCCGAATCCATTTTGGATTTCGGGGTCGCCATTAATAATTGAATATCCAACCGTATAAATCTCATTTTCTTCTCTTGAGAAACGGAGGATTCCTTGATGAACTGAATTCATTTAATTATGTACTTCCTTAAGAAGGAATGTATTGTTTAACCGTTTGATTGATTTCTCCGAAAATGCTCTTTCCGTTTTCATCTTTCATCTCAATATGAATAGAATCACCAAACTTCATGAAAGGAGTTTTCGCTTCACCGTGCTCAATAATTTCAAGACAACGAACTTCCGCTAAACAACTTGATCCATCAACGCTTCCGTTATTTGCTACGGTACCTGAACCGATAATTGTACCTGCCACAAGAGATCTTGTTTTTGACACGTGCTCTATTAACTTCCCAAAATCAAAAGTCATATCAACTCCAGCGTTTGGTGAACCAATTTTCTCGTCGTTTAATGTTGAAATTAATGGAAGGTGCACTTTTCCGTCTTTCCATGCATCTCCTAACTCATCTGGAGTAACAGCTACTGGCGAAAAACTTGTCCATGGCTTTGATTGATAGAATCCGAATTGTTTTCCTAATTCTGCTGGAATCAAATTTCTTAAAGAAACATCATTCACTAATGCTATTAGCTTAATGTGCTTCAAAGCATCAGCTGCCTTTGTTCCCGCAGGAACGTCATCCGTTATTACTACAACTTCTGCTTCAAAATCAATTCCCCAATCTTCAGATTCGACTTCAATATCATCATTCGCTCCAATTAACGCATCAGAAGCTCCCATGTATACTAATGGATCCTCCCAAAACGATTCTGGCAATTCAGCACCTCTCGCTTTTCTTACCAATTCCACGTGTGTTACGTATGCACTTCCATCTACCCAATGGTAAGCTCTAGGAATTGGAGCCATTACTGTTTCTTCCTTAAAATCAAAAATCCCTTCTGCAGATCCTGCTTCAAGGTCATTCGCAATTTTTTGCAATTCAATAGACGATTCAGACCATGTATCCATTGCCTGTTGTAATGTATTTACCTTACCATTAACGCGAACAGCTTTTGTCAAATCGTTGTTTACCACAACCAATTGTCCATCTCTTGTTCCGTTATTTATAGATGTTAATTTCATTTTTTTAATTTTTCTGCAAATTAAATATTTCTTTCTTAATCGCGTCGAGAATAACCTGGCTATCTTCCCCTTGCAACAACTCATGACCGCGATTATTTACAAGTGTCAGAGATTTCTCTTTTGAATTACATTTATCAATAAGCAATTCGCTTCCCCTTACATTCGCCAATTTATCTTCTTTATCATGGAAGATCATTACAGGCACCTCCAATTTTGACACCGAGCCTGGAATCGAATTCATTGTTCTCATTAATTCACCCAAAAATTTCCAATTGGCTCCAAGATTGTTGACATATGAATCATTCATATACTCGTTAATCACGATTTGTTCCGTTGATAAGAACTCGGGATTAATTTTGATTTTCGATCTCTTTTTAGCTAAAAGATTGGATAAAAATAGAACCATCTTGATTTTAAACTTCGAAGCAGAAGCATTTTGAATCAATGAAGGAGCAGATAGAAACAACCCATCAATTTTACTCGGGTTTTTCAGCGCATATTTAACCGTAATTAATCCTCCCATACTATGTCCTAATATGTGAAAGGATCCATTAATTTCTTTTGCAACGGCTTCTACATCTTCCAAATACTCTTCAAATGATGAAATTGTCGTTTTTTCACCTTCAGATTTACCATGTCCGCGTAAATCAAAACTGAATACTGAAATATTACGGGCGTTAAATTCTCTTGCTGTTTTCTCATATCTCCCGCTATGATCTGTATAACCATGAATCAAGAGTACACTCGCCTCTGGATTTTCAACTTTCCAAAAACGGCAAAACAGAACCGTTCCATCTCCTGATTTTAAGTAATTTTCTTCGTACATATTTCTATATGATTTAAGTAATGAAATTGAATTAAGTTAGACTATCGCTAAGTTCTACTAGCTTTTCAAATCGTTTTATACATTTAGCTGGATGCGTGCGTAATGGATTTACTTTTTCACCAACATTTGCATAAAGTGATCCAACTGGCTGATCTGTTTTCTCTTGAATTTCAATTGCTTTTGCAATCAAATTAGCATTTGCATACACTACAGGACCAATTCCATTATTTGGAACTCCTGAACCAATCACGTAGATTCCTTTTTTCAAAGGTGTGAAAACACCGTGTACTAATGTTGGTCGGTTGTTCTCATAAGGGATAACATCTTCTTCCAAAATTTTATACGACGGTCGATAACCTGTGGCAAATATTATTGTATCGTACTCTTGAGAAGTTCCATCCTTAAAGTTTACCTTTTTTCCTTCGTAGTTCTTTATTTCCGTTTTTGGATTAAATCGACCATGCTTTAAACTATGTATGAAGCTCTCATTAACCGTTGGTGGTTTCGTAAACAATTTATGGTTTGGTTTCGGCATTCCATAAGACTCGATGTTACCAAACATAACATTGTGACCAATCTTTAAAATCGATTTTTTCATCCATTTTGGAATCGAAGGGCTCAAATAATCCGTAATAGGTCGTTTTCCCAATGTTTTCGGAATGATCCATGGTGTATCTCTTAAACTTACATCTGTTCTATCAGCATTCAGTCCAGATTCTACAGCTATATCTACTCCAGAATTCCCCGCTCCAACCACCAATACGTTTTTTCCTCTCAAAACATCTGGTGACTTATACTGAGACGAATGAAGTATCTCTCCACTAAACTCACCTTCATAGGTTGGAATCATTGGTTGTCGGAAAAGACCAATAGCTAGAATTATTCCGGTATATTTCTCTTGTTTACCATTCTCAAAAAGAACTACCCATTTTTGATCACCTTTTTTCTTTATGGACTTCACTGCGTGATTCTGATGAATATGTTCTACTAATCCCATTTTTTCCACGAAATCATTCAAATAATCGAGTATTTGATTCTTACTTGGGAAAACAGGAAAATACTCAGGCATCTTGAAATCTGGAAATTCCATCATTTTAGCTGGTGTAATCGTATGGCCGCTATTGTATACAACGTTATACCAGTTTCCTCCAATTTTTTCATTAGCATCAAACACCTCGAAATCAATATTCTTCTTTTTTAATGCGTTTGCCATTGCTAATCCCGAAAATCCTGCGCCTATGATAGCGAATTTATCTTTCATATTTTTCTATTTATTATCCCATGGGAAACGTCCTGTAGAGATATAGTTTTTTACATTTTTCTGAACTTTATCCGAACTTGCTAGACGTGTAATTGTATCGACTGCGAGGTTTTCGGTACGTTCGTCCAGAATCCATAGATTTGACAAATAATCTTTTGCTCCATTAATGGTCTGCGTTTCCAGTTTTGTCAATCGTAACAGTAGCTTTCGCAACTCATTATCAATATTATCCGTCTGAATATCTACCAGTCCTATTTCGTAAGCTCTACTCGTCGATACCGTGGATGTTGTTAAGGTCATCATTAAAGCTTTTTGATATCCTATTCTTCTCACAAGGAATGGCAATACGCAAGCTGGTAATAATCCAAATAAGGCTTCAGATAATGCGAACGTTGACTTATCCGTTGCGATAACAATATCGGATGCTGCTACGAAACCAATACCTCCTGCATTTACCCTACCATCAACTTTAGAAATGATCACCTTCGATCCTTTCGAAAAATAGTTTAGCACATCATAATAATCCTGAGAATCATTCGTAGCAAGTTTCCCTTCTACATCATCTGTCAATGCAGTAAAGTCCATCCCGGTGCAGAAGACATTTTTTCCTCCTTCCAATACAATAACCTTAATGCTGTCATCTTCCTCAATTCCCTTTAAGGCATAATGTAATTCCTTTAGTAGAGTTCCATTTATTGCATTTTGTGCATCTGGTCGGTTCAAGCGAATTGTTACATATCCATTTGCTGGAATAACTACGATTGTTGAATACGTTTCAATATTTATACTAGACCCACTCATATTCTCTATGAAATTCTTTAATTGCTGAGAATACCAATTTATTTTTCCCTTTCACATGCTTGAATGGCTTCGGAAATCGATCAAAATCAATTTTCAAATCACGTTGACCAAATCTGATATCTTTATTTGTTCTGATCGACTCATCATATTCATCCATGGTCATCACGTAACGATCATTTAAGTGTTTCTCCAATTCGTATGATTTCAAAATTTCTTGTGACTTTGCGGTAACAACTCCACTATAGAATTCTGAACTACATCCTGAACCATATGAGAAGATCCCAAGACGTTTGGGTTGAGAAAAATCTCCATTATCAATCGCACTTGCTAGGGCTAGGTGTGATGTTGCTCCCATAATGTTACCCACTCGTTGGCAATACCTAAGCGATGGTTCAACTCTATTCTGAAAATCTGCTTCAATTGCTACTGGTTTTGCACGTTTGAACTTTCTCATGTTCGTTCTATGCGCACCTTTTACCATTCCTCCAAACGGGGTATGATAAACTAAGTAATCAAAAGAGCTCTCATAATCGGCATCCTCTACTCTCTTTTGGTATTCTTTGAACGTGTTTTCACAACAATCAAGGTAGGAAAGCAAGGATAAATCAGCGTTTCCAGCCTCATGATCAGGAATCGGACGACAAGAGTCCATTACTTCATACCCATAGTAACCATTCGCGCCTTTATCTACTTCTAAAATTAATGGATTGTCACTCACAATCATCGCTACTGCACCCGATCCAGAACTCGGTTCAGCAAATGCCAATTCAGAGAGTCCTTCTACAACAGACATTCTAGTAATGTCCGTACAAATTAAGAGAACTTTTTTGCCAGGTGCCACTTGAGAAAAAATGAAATTAACCGCCATCTGAAACCCTGCAGTTCCTGAATAACAGGCGTTCTTCATTTCAAAAAGTCGGCAATTTTTTTCTAGTTCTAAATAATGATGAACGTATGTACTTAATGACTTTCCAAAATCTAATCCTGATTCAGTACAAGTAATCACCATATCAATGCTTGACTTTTCATCAGCACTCATTCGATCCAAAATCGGTTTTGCTGCATTTACAGCATTAGAAACAGGATCTTCGTATGGCATTGGAACCGTTTTTTCCTTCATCAAAAGGTTTTCGAAACGTTCGTTATCCAAATTTCGTCTTTTTGCAAGGTCTTGGACATTAATCGCTGCCGACCCGCAGTAAATATTCATTGCTTCAATTCCAGCTTTCATCTAATTCTCGTTTTTTATTATTATCGAGGTGTTAATCCCTCCAAATCCATAACTGTTTGTAATCGCCCATTTTAATTCTGGACATTCTTCTTTCTCTTGAGCCCATTTCACCTTCGATTCGATAGGTTCATCAAGGTTTTTCGATCGATGCACAAACCCTTCATTTAACTGAATTGTAGAGGCAATTGCTTCTACTAAACCAGCTGCTACCACACCGTGTCCTGTCAATGACTTTGTACTATTAGCCCATGCGTTTTTTAGCCCTACATTCTGTATTGCATCAACTTCTGTTCTATCTCCCAACGGAGATGAACTTCCATGCATGTTTATATAGTCCATTTGATCTGCGGAAACTTCTGCTTTCAAAAGCGCCTTTTTCATTGCCTCTGACTCTCCCTCCATCGAGGGGTTTGGATTTCGATTTCCATCAAGAAAAACACCGGTTCCTTTGATTTTACCCCAAGATTTTGCCTTTCGTTTTTCCAAGTGCTCTGTTGACTCTAAAATCATACAACCTGCATTTTCTCCGAAAACAAACCCTGAATGTTCTTTATCAAACGGACGACAAATTGCTGAAGGATCCTTTCCTTCTTTGAGGGAAGCCATTGCTCCCATTTCAGTGAATCCGACATACTCATAAAGTGACATTTCCATCATCGGAGCAACAACGATCACAAGATCATAATCGCCGCTTTCAATCAGTCTAGCTCCTTGTACAAGCCCCATATTTCCACTTGCAGAAGCGGCTCCGATAGTATATCCTTCACCTCTTACATTAAGTAATTCACTGGTAATCCCTACAATATCTGTATCCAAAAAATTCAATCCATAATTGATGTTTAAGTGCTTCAACTTGTTTCGATACTTTTCTTGGATATTCATTTGATTTCCCCGTTGAAAGTTATTCCCACAAGCTACTATTGCAACTTTTGAAGTATCAATTTCTACCTCATGTAATTGAGCGTTAGCCCATGCATCAAGTACTGAATATACTCCAAACGAAACTCCTCTAGAAACATTTCTAACGCGCCTCGCTTTCTTAATTATATCCTCTGGCAACGGTAGTTCTTTCACCATCGTTTTAAGTTCAAAATCATCTACTTTTCCGATTGGGAATTCAAATGATTGATCTTCCAACGACGACTCAAGTATAGAAAAGTTTGAATCTCCTTTTTTGAGTGCTTCAGTAAATGCATCAACACCAATTCCAATGGGTGTAACGACACTCATTCCAGCAATTTCAACAGTCATTTCAGTCAGGTTATACCAATGCTTGGCGTTTCTCGGCAATTAGGTCTGCCAATTCATTAATTGTCTTCGCTTTTACAAACTCAATTCTTGATATTTCTAACTCGATTGTTTCAAGCGTTAATGTGATCAATTCACCACGGTCCAAAGAATTTGCTCCTAAATCAACAAATGTCTCATCGTTTGTAAAATCTTCTCCTTCCAATTCAGGGATGATTTCGATTAAATTTTCGCGAATGATTCCTTTTAATTCTTCTTGCATTTTTCGTTGTATTAATTGTTATTTATTTGTTTTACTCTTTCTTGGAATAACTGCGTTGAAGCTTCCATTAGCATTTCACCAATTTCATCCACATGACGCTCGCGCCATGATTCCAACTTTGTCCCTTTTACCCATTGATTAAATGCGCCTAACGATGGTCCCGTATGTACCTGAAAATCTACCTTTCTTGTAGCTTCTCCTTTTAAGGCAATACTGCTACTAAATCCGAAATACCATTTAAAAACAATACCCATCTTTAGCTTTCCATTCGTCTCTGCCTTTTCAATTGTTGCTTGATTTCCTTTTGAAACATGATACTTTTTCGCCTCTTCCCAAACTTCATTTAATGAGCGCTTGAAATAGTTCTTTTCAAGTTGCTTTCGGACGTTATCGGGTAACGATTCAAGCTTATCATATTGATTGTATAGGGCATATAATTTATTGGCTCTTGGAGAAAAAAGCACTCCTTTTTTCAAGACTTGAACTTTTGCTCCCATTTCGAACATATCACCCGCAGGAGCATAATCGGTATCCTGAACGTTCATTTCTTGAAGAAGATCTTTTACAATCTCACTGGTTCCTGCTTCTACTGTACATTGATTAATTGAACCTGTTAAAACGAAGTCTGCTCCCATCATAAATGCACACACAATAGATTCAGGTGTTCCAATTCCTCCAGCCAATCCTACACGAATTGATTCTGATAAATTCAAATTCGTCTGTAAATCGGTGCGCAGTTTTTGAATTACAGGTAATATTACCATGGCAATTCCAGCGTCTGTATGTCCGCCTGAATCCGCTTCCACACAGATATCATAACTCATTGGTATGTTCGCTGCTAAGGCTGCTTCATCTGTTGTGATTTTTCCTTCGCTAATGAGTTGATTTAGTAACCTCTCTGGCGCAGGGCTCATAAATACCTCCGCCACCTCTGGCCTGGATATTTTTGCCATAATTCGGTTCGTACCATATACTTTACCTGTGTTATCTTTTCGCAATCCCTTGACTCTGAAATAAACCAATGCTTTCGTCATTTGCATAAATGCTGACGCCTCAATGTATTTGATCTTTTCCTTCAAATACAATTCAATGGTTTTCATTTCCAATTCTTGGTCTCCAAAATGATGTAGCAAATTCATTCCGAATGATTCATTGTTTGTCAGCTCAGATTTAATTCGTTGAATACTACTCTCGATTTCAGATAAGTTCAGTCCGCCCGTTCCGAAGTAACCAAGCATATTTGCTTTACCCAGCTTAACGACAAGTTCCACCGATGCAACCCCTCTATACATCGCTCCAGCTACATATGGATGTTTGATTTTATAATCTTTACAAAAGGTTTTACTTCCTAAAAACACCTTCCCCTCTTGAGGTAGTTCTAGCAAATTTTTAGCGCTTTCTATTGGTTCACATTTCGACTTTATCTCTGCCACCATTCGCGTAAGAATAGCACTTCCTATTTCTTTGAATTCCGTTACATTTTGGCCCATCAGCAGACGGATTGAATCTACCCACTCCACGGAACTATCAATCTGGCTTCCGAGAGTTCTATGGATTTTAGAATCATACCAGTTTGCCGTTGCATTTGCAACTACAGGAATCGTCATTTCTTTGAAGTCAAAACCTTGTACAAATGAAAGAAATTCGACTGCGGCACTCTTCATGTATCGAGAATGGAACGGAGCGCTTACTTGAAGCGGCACCGCTCTTGTTTTAATACTATCAAAGTATTGAACTACAGAATCAATTTCATTTTGTTGACCCGCAATTACAATTTGACTCGGTGTATTAAAGTTTGCAACATCAATTCCATCATAACCACCTTCTTTCAATTGATTTCTCAATTCATCGGCATTAACGCCTAGAACAGCGGCCATTCCTCCACCAGATGCGGCTCCCATTAATTCCCCTCTCTTTTGAACCAGTTTAAGTCCCGTTTCAAAATCAAATGCTCCAGCCGCCAGTAGCGCATTATATTCTCCTAAACTATGTCCCGCCAAATAATCTGGTTTGTCATTTGTTTTTAGGTATTCCCAATAATGCATTGCACTTACGGTATAAATTGCTGGTTGGGTATATGCTGTTTGACCTAATAAATTATGTCCATCTTCCGTGCAAAGCGCTTCTAAATCATATCCAAGAATTTCAGATGCTCTTGCTGTTATTTCTGGATAAATTCGAAACAAGTCTTTCCCCATTCCTTTAAACTGGGATCCCTGTCCGGGAAACAATACTGCTTTTTTCATGAGTTGACTAAATTTGATTTTACGTTTACGATTTCAATCATCTTTTGGAGGCTTTCTCCTTCAAAAATGGAAAAGTGGTCTCCTTCAATTAAGTGGTAGTTATATGTCCCAGTCAACCAACTGTCCCATACTTTCATTTGTCTTTCAGAGCCGATATATGAACTGTCATTTGCCATTAACAAATGTGTTCTACACTGCACTGCCATTTTTGCTTTATAGCTCGAATATGCAATACAATTATTCTTAAATACATCCAATAATTTATGGATTGAGGGCATTGTTATTTCTGCGGGGAATAGATTGTTAGCCACGGCATCGCTCATCATTTGTTCCATTGTTGTTCTTGAAACTACCTGTCCTCCTTTTTGATAGCTTATGTCATTTAAAAACTTCTCAAAAATTTCAGTATCCGCTGCATGTTCAAATTCATATCCTTTCGAATGGAAATATGAATCGATCAAAAACAAATCTTCTACTTCATTTCCAGATTTTTCTAGCTGTTGAGCCATTTCGAATGCGATAATTCCTCCAAACGACCAACCTCCAATTCTATATGGACCATGTGGCTGAACGGCTTTCATTTCTCTCACATACTTTGCCGCCATACTTACAACATCCGTGTTTGTATTACCTGTAGCATGAAATCCATACACCGGTGTATCTGAATCAATCCCTTTCGCGAGTTGATTGTAGCAAAAAACAGATCCTCCAATTGGATGGACTAAAAACAACGGTTTTCCGTCCATCTTAGTATTCTTAATTCCTACAATTGATTTAGATTCTACTACAATCTTCTGGTCATCAAGATTCAATAATTCTAATTGACTGTTGAAACTACTATTCGCTAAAACCTCTCCTAAATCAATCGTTTGATCTAGATCGATTTCAATTTTTGCGACAAGTCTGATGGCCAGAAGTGAGTTCCCTCCTAATTCAAAGAAGTCATCATTTTGGCTTACTTGATCTACCGCCAATAACTCTTTCCAAATCGTCCTTAATCCCTGTTGTAATTCAGGGGTAACTTCTGATCTTAGTTCTTTTGTTTTCTGTTCATTTGATCTAGGTTCAGGCAGTTGTTTTCGATCAATCTTTCCGTTTTTCGTTTTTGGAAGTTCCTTTAGGTTGATGGTGAATTTTGGAATCATATATGACTGGAGTTCATCTTGTAAGAAAACCGTCATTTCCTTTTCATCTATATCTTCCAATTGTGGAACTACATAGGCTACTAGATAATTGTTTCCAACAACGTCCTTTTTAACATCTACCAACGTTGCCTTTACTTTGCCAGAACGAAGAATTGCATTTTCTATATCTCCAAGTTCGATACGATATCCTTGAACCTTTACTTGAAAATCTTCTCGTCCTAAGAATTCGATTTCTCCATTTCGTAATACGCGCCCAAGATCTCCTGTTTTGTAGACAATTTCTCCTGTTTTCGGGTGCTTAATGAAATGTTTCTGTGTCTTTTCATCATCTTTTAAATAGCCCTTCGCAACTCCAATACCTCCGATAAAAATATTCCCGGTAGTAAGCATCGGACACGGTTCAAGCTGATCATTGAACACATGCATCGTTTGATTCGCCAATGCTTTTCCATATGGAATACTCTTCATCGTAGGATCAACATCTTCAATTTCGTGATAAATTGACCAAATGGAAGCTTCTGTAGCTCCTCCTAAACTAATTATGCGTGCATTCGGGACCGCTTGCTTTATTTTTTCGGGGAGAGTAACTGGAATCCAATCACCACTCATCATTACTAATCTGAGTTGCTCAAATGTCTTTTTCCCTAACAAGGCATTGAATTCCATAAACATGTTCATCAATTCAGGGACAGAGTTCCAGACGGTCACACCATAACTCTCTACTAATTCAGCCCAATGTCCTGGATCACGTAACTTTTGGTAATCGGGATAAACTACCGTTCCTCCACATCCAAGAACTCCAAAAACATCATACACTGATAGATCGAAATAAAGTGCAGATAATGCCAATACAACGGTTTCCGCCCCCAATTTATAGCGGCGATTTATATCCAAACATGTATTCAACGCTCCTCGATGATCGATCATCACTCCTTTCGGAAATCCTGTTGATCCAGATGTAAATATCGTATACGCTAAATCTTCTATCGATTGAATTATCGTCGGCTGCAGTGTTGATTCATTTCTAAAACACTCTTCAAATATGAATATCTTAACTGTAGCAGGAATATTTGTTCCAGACGCTAAGACAGACTTTGATACAATCAGGTTTTTGACATTCGCTTTTTCCAAAATATAAGCTAATCGACTTTCTGGCATTGTTGGATCTAACGGTAAATAAGCTCCGCCTGATTTCATTATTCCCAAGGTAGTTGGAACCTGCTCCCACCCCTTGTTCATCATGATTCCTACATGTTCATTTGCTGTAACCCCTTCAGAACGCAGTTTATTCGCTATTTGATTAGATAAATTTTGAATCTCTTGATAAGAGATCTTATTTTGACCATCAATGACAGCTATTTTTTCAGGGTTCAATGTCACCGATTCATCAAAAGGTTCGAATAGAAATTTATCCGAAACATCCGTTTTCGTTTGGTTTGCATTCTCAACTATATATTGCTGTTGAATTGAAACCACATTATCAACGGGCTCATTCCAATCTAGTTTTGTCAACTGGATTATTGATTGTTCATAGCTATCAATAATATCATCTGTTACTCCTGATTGAAAGAAACCATCATCAATGTCAAAAGAGATCAATAATTGTCCATCCGCCTCTTCACAAACTTGATGATCCATAGCTACTTGAGGAACTTGAAGACTCGCCGACACTCTTTCAAATACATGGCTTTCGTCATATCCCAAACCAAAGGCGCTTGCAAATGTCATTGGAATGGCAATTTTACCAACAATTCCCCTATTGGTATTCAAGTCACGAATAACCTCAATCCCATTATAACTCGTATGTTTTTGATCTTCCCAAATTTGCTTGGCAACAGCCTTCAATTCATCTACAAAGCTTCTCTTCTCTCTATAATCAAGTTCTAAAACGGAAATTCTTGAAAAGTTTCCTAACACCTTATTAATCTGAGCATTTGGATAATCACGCCCTAGGGTCATCATTGTTAAAGAAAAGTGTTGATTTCGACTATGTAATGCGAGAGTCTTGGTATAAATCGTGCAGAGTAATATTGCCAATGAAATATTGTTCTGCTTCGCTTTTTCCTTTAAGATAGCAAACGTTTCTCGATCAATTTTACGTTCCTTGTGAACCATTATTCCACTCTCTCCGCCTTGTTGATATGGTAGCTCAGGTCCAAGAGGTAAATCATTGATTCTATTCTGCCAATACACTTTATCAGTTTGATATTTTTCACTCTTTTTTTGTTTATTTAAGTGAAGTATATAGTCTTGGAAATTAATATCTAATTTCGGTAGTTCCGAAGTTGTTTCGAAATACAATTCGAAGAGCTCTTTAAAGAAAATCGCAACACTTCCTCCATCACAAACTAATAGACTCAAATTAACGATCAACTGATCTTTTTGATTCGTTTGTAATAAGGTAAAATCAAAGAGTGGCCAACTTAATTTATCTGGTCCTTGTTTACGTTTAGCGTTGATACATTCTTTTATCGCACTTTGTACTTTCTGATCTGATTCGTCCTTGAGGCTGATTTCCTTCGTTTTAAAATTAGGAATCTCATCCATCACTTGTTGTTGTCCTGTATTCAAAAATTTCACTCTTAGCACATCATGACGCTCAATCAACTGATCAACTACTTTATTTAATCGTTCGGAATCGAAGTTCTCAAAGCTAAATTGTACCGTAAGATGCGCTTGCTTACCGCCAAGCTCTAGATCTTTACTTTCTCCTACCCAGTATGCTTGCTGCATATAGGATAAATCAAAAGGTTCATTTTCTTTTATTTCAACCAAAGGCTTCGTAGTTTCTTGAATATTCATTCCTCCTTGCTCATTGACTAAAATTGATGTCAATAAATTAGTTGTAGGATATTCGTACAGATCACTCGCTTCCAGCGTTGTATTAAAAATGGCATTTACCTCTCGAATGATTTCCACTCCATTAATTGAGTCCATTCCCAATTCAGTAAAGTTTACATCATTTTCGATCTGTTCCACTTCCAAATGCAAACTCTGAGCGATAACTCCCTTCAATGCCGCTTTTGCACTTTCAATGGGTTGTTTTGACTCTTGTTTTCTAGGAATCTCTTCCTTTTGCACAATAACTTCAGAGGCAGAATCGTCTCGCACCTCTTTCGCTAATGCTCCTATGGTTGGAAAATCATACAATACGGATCCTTCGAATTCAGTATTGTACTTTGTATTAATTTCACGCAGGATTTCTACTCCATTAATGGAGTCCATTCCTAATTCTGTAAACGGACAGTTTTCATCAATTTCTTCTGCCTGCATGTGCAAAGCATCTCCAATAATTTTCTTTAATTCAACCTGGAGAATATCATCAGATAAATTACTAGAATCGCTCGACTTCACCATTCTACCACTTTGATTTTCAACCACTTCTCGACTGGTCTTTTCTGGCTTCCCACTTAATTCCGATATATGCCTTACCAGTTCATCAATTGTACCGTACTCGTATAAAACAGGTCCTTCTAGCGTGAGGCTGAACTTTTCATTGATTTCTCGGAGAATCTCCACTCCATTGATGGAATCCAAACCAAGTTCAACAAAAGGGACATCTGCAGCAATTTCATTCTCTGAAAGATGAAGTGTGTCTGCAATTATTCCTTTGATCAAATCAGAATAATTCACGTTCACAGAAGCAGTAGTGTTGATATTGTGCCCATCAATAGTATTCTTTGGAGATCTCAATCGTACTTTTTTATCGATTAATTCATTCTTTTCCGTTCGTTTAGATACAACTTCTGCGGGAGGGATTAGTTTAATTTTTCCTTGCCCTTCAACAGTTGTCTTCTTTTCTATTTTCTTTTCCGAATTCGCAAATTGAGCTTTTATTCTGGCCTTCACTTCTGCCGTTCCAAAGGTTTTCTTTTGCATGCTTACTTCACGTGCAATGTGCCCCTCTTGCTCAACCAAGATGTCTTCCGCTAATTTCGCTTTCAATAAAGTTAGTGCTAACCTTGGTTTTGATGCCATTTCACGTGCTACACGAAGCGCTTCTTTCAATGGATTTTCTGCGACTCTAACCGCACCTCCTCCTGAAGCAATTTCTTTACCGCTGTACATTCTACCCGTGAACAACATTTCATTGGAGATCGCTTTACCTAGCTTTTCTCCCATGACGTAGGTCGCCCCCATTCCTGGGGTAAATCCATAATTCATAAAGTTCGCACAATACGTGCTTCCTTCAGATAGAATAACGACGTCTCCGTACAGTCCGAATATCAGACCACCTCCGAGTGCATGTCCCTGCATCGCAGTAATCACAGGTAAATCAAACTCCAATAATCCTCTATAGATGAATGGGATATCTGTATACGCTCCTTTATCATTTGAAAGATCAAGTAGTCCCTCCATAGCGCCACCCATTGCAAAGACATTGTCATAGCCTGTCAGGACTACAACTTTTACACTTTCATCTTTTTGAAGCTTATCAAATGTTGCGTGTAACTCTCTAACAAAATCATAGGTAAACATGTTTTTTGCTTCCTTTGCTTCCATATGAACTACAGCAATCCCGTTACTTTCTTGCTCAATTCTGATTGTTGAGTTTTTCGGCACTGATACGCTTGTCTGATAGATTGATTTTGATACTGTCTTAGATAAAGAAGTTCCCTTTTCTGCTACTGATTGCTTCCCTTTCTTCAAAAAACTATCGAACCAATATCTGTTCTTTTCAAATGGATAGGTCGGTAAACTAATTCTATTGGGCGTACCGTTATTCACTAATTTCTCTGCTTCAAATTCTGCCCCTCTCAGCCAGTATGCATCGATAAATCTTCTATGATCAGCTACCAATTTTTCTTGCTCTTCGGTTGTAAGTGGCACCGATTTTTTACTGTTTTCTGTCTTATACCTTCCTTCTCTATCATTTACAAATGATGAAAACTCACTTATCAAATCTGCTATAGAACTAACCTCAACAATGAATCTCTCATCCATAGCTGTTCTTCCCGACTGTAATGTATATGCTACTTCTTGAAGATTAATCGTTGGATTTCGTTTCAAGAATTCAAGCATCTTCGTTACATATACCTTTAGTTGCTTTTTATTCTTCGCTGATAATGGAACTAAAACGGTTTCATTCGTATCTGGTGCTACATTGCTTTGAAGAAATTCCTTTACTACCAGGTGAGCATTACTTCCTCCGGCACCAAATCCACTAATTCCTGCCACACGTAGCTTCCCTGATTCAACCTTCCAATCTTCCAACTCTTGCTGAACAACGAAAGGTGTATTGGCGAAATCAATTTTTGGATTTAATTTTTGAGAATGTAACGATGGTACGAGTTGCTTATGTTTTAATTGAAGAAGAACCTTTGTTAAGCCTGATATTCCTGCGGCAGATTCACAATGACCGATGTTCGATTTAATTGAACCAATTTTACAATACTGATTTCGTTGCGCATTAAATGCTCTATTTAATCCCTCTATTTCAATTGGATCACCTAAAACAGTTCCTGTTCCATGCGCCTCTATATAGTCAATATCATTTCCTGAAATTCCGGCTTTGGTAAGTGCTGATGACACCACATTTGCTTGAGAGGCGGGATTAGGTATCGTGTAACCATTTCCTTTTCCTCCATGATTAATTGCTGTTCCTTCGACTGTTGCATAAATACGATCGCCATCACGAAGCGCTTCCGAGAGTCTTTTTAGTACTACTGCTCCTACCCCTTCTCCTGGAACAAATCCTTGTCCTTGATCTCCAAAACTTTCACAGCGTCCTTTTGGGGACAAAAAAGTTCCTTGACTTAACACCAAATACTTATTTGGATGCACTGTAAGATTAACCCCTCCTGCAATGGCTACATCTGCGTCTCCATTTTTAAGATCATTACATGCCAAATGAATCGAGGTTAACGATGAAGAGCACATCGTATCTACCGCAAGACTTGGACCATTAAAATCCATACAATAAGATACTCGATTGGCAATACTGGCAGGATTACCTCCTAAGGCAATTTTCCCTTGACTTGGGTCCATTATTGCTCCGTGCAGTTGATATTCTTCATACATTACTCCTACATAAACTCCAGCGCGAACGTTATTAAATCGCTTCGATCGTCGACTTAAATCTTTAGATTTATATCCTGCGTCTTCTACAGCTTCCCATGCGGTTTGTAGGAATAAACGCTCCTGAGGATCCATTCTTTCCGCTTCTCGTGGTGAAATACTAAAGAATAAAGGGTCAAACTGGTCTACCCCCTCAACAAAACCTCCATATTTACAGTAGTTCTTTCCTATTTTCCCTTTCAGTTCATCGTAAAACTCTGTGTTATCCCATCTTTCCAGTGGAATTTCGGTAACAGAATCTTTTCCTGCTTTAAGATTATCCCACAGCTCATCCATGTTATTCGCTCCAGGATACCTTCCGCTCAATCCAATAATTGCGATTGGATCATGCTGCGTATTTTTAGATCTCGTTTCCTTTATAGATTCTTTAATTACAGGTTTTTCATTTTGAGATTTCTCCGCAAAGGAACTTGCGTGTTCTGCTTTTAAGTATCCTGCTAACTCAGCAATCGTCGTATACTCAAAAAATACTGTAGTTGGGATTTCTCCTACTTTTCCCTGCATTTTTTTAGCAATCGCACCAATCATAATTGAGTCAATCCCTAGTTCTTCTAGTGGTGCATGAATGTCAATCTTAGCTTTATCATGTTGTAATGTTTCTGCCACAATATCAATCACGTAGGACTGAACATCGGTTTGCGATTTTTGTTTTGTAGAGGTCATTTCTACAGGTTGAGGAGAAACATCTTCATTTTTCTCTAGCTTATTCCCGTAATGTTCTTCCAAATAATCAGACAATTCTTGAATTGTACCGTATTCAAAAAATATAGTCGTTGAAATCTCTCCAATTTGTTCTCCGAGCTCTTTCGCTAAACTTCCAATGAGAATTGAATCAATTCCCAATTCTTCAAAGGGCGCATTAACGTCTAATCGTTTTTGTTTGTAAGATATCCGCAAACATTGTTTTCAGCATCTCGAGTGTTGAGTTATTCTCTGATCGAACACTTGTTAGCGCTTTCGCTGGAATGACTCCTCTCTCACTTTCTTTCTCCTCTTCGATCAATCCATTACTCTGTGCAGCAATAATTTGTTGAGAACAATTATTATTCTGTGGGTAAACCTGAACGCTTTCAAATCCAATTTCATCTAATACCAAGGCCCAGTTCTCAGCCGAAATCCC
>JAKVAS010000045.1 GCA_022448165.1 Crocinitomicaceae bacterium
GCTCCCCAAAAGATCAATTCAATCAATTCTCGTTTAACATCGGCATTTACAGGGGATACAATTTCCTTTGTATGATATTTAGCCACTTCGGAATAATCATGAAATTGAAACAAAAACCTTCCTTGCTCCACCCACAAATTTCCGCCTTCAATTTTTGATTGAAAAAGAACGTTATCTCCCCACTGTCCTTTATTCTCAATAAAAGCGTGTTGTAATGAATGATGGTGCTTTACTTCCTGCGAAAATCCAAATTGAATTCCGAAGAAACACATTAAAATAAAAATCAGTAAAAATCGCATCCGGTAATTGATTGTCTCTAAATTAATGAATTTAATACTAAGACGGTAAAAATCGTTCTTTAGTTCGCTGAAAGCAGTACTTTTGACTTAATCAAATAAATATGAAAAATAGAATTAAGGAACTCTTCAAAATAGACATTCCAATTATACAGGCTGGGATGATCTGGTGTTCTGGATGGGAATTGGCTTCAGCGGTTTCAAATACTGGTGGACTAGGCATTATTGGATCAGGATCTATGTATCCTGAGATTCTTGAAGAACACGTAATAAAATGTAAAGAAGCAACGGATAAGCCTTTCGCTGTGAACCTTCCAATGCTTTACCCTGATATTGACAAACATATTGCGACAATAATAAAGCATAAAGTCCCTATTGTTTTTACCTCAGCGGGTAATCCAAAAACATGGACCAAACATTTGAAAGATCACGGAATTACAGTTGTTCACGTTGTCTCTAGTTTAAAATTTGCGCTAAAAGCAGAGGCAGCGGGTGTTGATGCCATCGTTGCAGAAGGTTTCGAAGCTGGAGGGCATAACGGACGTGATGAAACAACAACTTTATGTTTAATACCAATGGTTACGGAAGCTTTATCCATTCCTGTTATTGCAGCAGGAGGAATTGGAACAGGGAAAGCCATGCTTGCAGCTATGAATTTAGGCGCAGATGCAGTACAAATTGGAAGTCGATTTGTTGCTTCGAATGAATCAAGTGCTCACCAAAACTTTAAAAATACAGTAATAGAAGCGAAAGAAGGTGATACTCAATTAACCCTAAAAGAGCTTACTCCTGTTCGTTTAATCAAAAATGAATTTTACCATCAGGTAAACGAAGCATATGAAAAAGGAGCCTCTACAGATGAATTAAAAGAACTTCTTGGTCGTGGAAGAGCGAAAAAGGGAATGTTTGAAGGAAATCTAGTTGACGGAGAATTAGAAATTGGACAGGTTTCCGGTTTAATTAACACCATTCAACCTGCCGCAGATATTGTACACGAAATTATCAAGGAATATAAAGAAGCACTTGTTGAACAATCGAGCGCCAAATACAATTTTTAATGATCACATTTGAACGATTTACCCTCGAAAATGGGTTAAAAGTCATCTTCCACAAAGATGTAACAACTCCAATGGCTGTGGTTAATACATTGTATGATGTTGGTGCTAGAGACGAAAGTGAGGACAAAACAGGATTTGCTCATCTTTTCGAACATTTAATGTTTGGAGGGTCTGTTAATATTCCTGAGTTTGATACACCTTTGCAATTAGCTGGTGGAGAGAACAATGCTTTTACGTCCAATGACATTACGAATTATTATAATGTTCTTCCCGTAAACAATATAGAAACTGCCTTATGGCTAGAAAGTGATAGAATGCTTTCATTAGCATTTACTCCTAAAAGTTTAGAAGTACAGCGTGCAGTTGTAATTGAAGAGTTCAAACAACGTTATTTAAATCAACCTTACGGTGATGTTTGGTTAGAGCTTCGTCCTCTCGTTTATAAAGAACACCCATATAAATGGGCTACTATTGGAAAAGAACTTTCTCACATTGAAAATGCTACAATGGAAGATGTAAAAGCATTTTTCAAAAAGCACTATTGTCCTTCAAATGCAATACTTTCCATTGCTGGAAATTTAGAGTTAGTTGATGTAAAGTCTAAAGTTGAAAAGTGGTTTGGAGATATCCCTGGAGGAAAAAAAACTGTTCGGTCACTACCTAAAGAACCTAAGCAAACCGAATTTAGAGAAAAGATTATTGAACGTGATGTCCCTACAGATGCTTTCTATTATGCTTTCAGAATGGTAGATCGTTTACATCCCGACTATTTTGTTGCAGATACACTTTCAGATTCTCTAGGAAGAGATAAATCTTCTCGATTATATATTAGATTGAAAAAAGAACTTGACTTAGTTTCGGATATTAATGCCTATATCACAGGCTCAAATGACGAAGGACTTTTCATGATCTCTGGTAAATTAAATGATGGAGTTACCTTCAAACAATTAGACGACGCACTTACCGAAGAGTTAGAGAAAATCAAAAATGATCTTATTCCCAAAGAAGAACTAGATCGAATTATGATTAAAATTCGAACGTCAAGAACCTTCGAAGAACAAGGATTATTAAGTCGTGCTATGAACCTTGCGACAAATGAACTGCTTGGAGACGCAAATAAAATCAATGAAGAAGATGCCGAATACAAAAAGATCAATTCGGAAGCTATTTTGCGCGTAGCTAATAACATACTGCAAAAATCAAACTGTTCTCTCCTTAAAGTAAAAGCTAACTCGAATGACTAATCGCTCTGAACAACCTGGACTTGTTCCAATAGAAAAAATAGATTTTATCGCTCCTATACAGTATGAGATTGCCAAAGGCGTATACTTGTATCACATGAAAGATGTTCCCAACGAAACATCGCGTTTTGACCTGTATTTTGATGCGGGAAAATGTCATGGAGACAAAGGCATATCGGCTTTTACGAATGGATTGCTACTATCAGGAACTGACAAACAGAATTCAGTAGAAATCAATGAATCTATCAACGCACTTGGAGGATTTTTAGAATCTGGAATTTCAGTTGAAAATTCAGTTGTATCAATGTACTGTTTGCGTGAAAATTTATCGGCAATCTTTGACATATTATTGGATTCAATTGAAAATGTTGCCTTCATTGAAAAAGAAGTAACTCAATTACTTTCTGAGCGTAAACAGAAACTGAAGATTTCAGAGGAAAAAGTAAGTTACCTTGCTCAAAAAGCATTTAGAAAAAAACTATTTTCCACCAATGATTTTTACGCTAGTTCTTTAGAAGAAAAAGACTTCGACAACATCACTATCGATGCGATAAAAGCATTTCATAAAAAACACTACCTAAATGGACTAACAAAAATTGTTATTGTTGGAGATATTGAGGAATCTATCATTCATCAGATTATAAATCGCGCAAAAAAAATTGTTTCGACTTCTACAGGAACTTTTGACGGGTCTTTAAAAAATGAAATTGGTAGAACAGACATTTTAAAAGAGGGAGCCATTCAATCTGCAATCCGTGTAGGAAGAACCTTATTTAATAAAAATCATGAAGACTATCTTGATTTCTTAGTTTTAAACACAATTATTGGCGATTATTTCGGAAGTCGATTAATGACCAATATCCGAGAGGATAAGGGATATACCTACGGTATTGGATCAATGATTGCAGAACTAAATGAAACTGGATACTTTCTTATTGCAACAGAAGTTGGAGTCGAAGTAAAAGAAGATACACTTAAAGAGATTCGTTTTGAATTGGAAAAACTTCAAAACGAACTTGTTCCTGAAGATGAATTACAATTGGTTAAAAATTATATGCTCGGACAATTACTCAAGAGTGCGGATGGTCCCTATGCAATGACAGATCTTTTTTTAAGTGTCGAATTACATGGGCATGATCTAGATTTTTACAACGAAGCATTGAAAAGTGTAAAATCAATTACACCGGAAAGAATTAGAGAATTAGCTCAACGTTATTTCAAGTGGGATGAAATGAGTATTGTAACTGCGGGATAGTAAGTAAAACAGCAACTCTCTAATATTTTTTCCGTCTTCATACTACGTATGTCTAAATTCCGTTATACATTCATGAAACGATCTCTTCTAGTAATATTGCTATTACTTGTATTCTCACCTTTGGGAAGAGCTTCTCATGTACTTGGGGGAGAAATTACTTGGACATGCCAAGGGGGAGACTATGTTTTTGAATTGGTTTTCTACCGTGATTGTAATGGTGCAGTATTTAACCCCGTGAATGAAACAATTGATGTTTGGGGACACCCTACTGTAACTCAATTCAATGTCAACTATATTTCGAATACAGATATTTCTCCCACATGTACAGAGGTTGCTGGAGGTCCAGCTGCTTTAGTTTGTGGAGTTGGACAAAGTGGAGGAAATGGAATTGGAGCAATTGAAAAAGTAATTTATCGCAGTGCTCCAATTACTCTAAGTGGAGTTCCTCCTTCCGAAGGTTGGGTTTTCACCTACCAAAATTCATTCAGGACTAATGACTTAATAAACATTTCAAACCCTAGTACTCAAGGAATGACGCTCACATCAAAAATGTATGCTTCTTCCAGTAATACAGGATGTGTAGACAATTCTCCTCAATTCTTACAAGATCCATACTTTGTAAGTTGTGCTGGAGACCCCTATGAATACAATATGAATGCTGTTGATCCAGACTTAGATTCATTGGCCATTAGTTTTAGTACTCCCCTCAATAATTTTTCTGGAGCATATAATCCTCCTACTTCGCCTGCATCTGTTAGTTTTGAATCCGGTTTTTCGTTTAACTCACCAACACCTGATGCTTCTTTTAATCCAGGAAATGTTGCTGCAACAGTAGACCCATCATCAGGAAACCTTACTTTTCTTTCCAATAACATAGGAAGTTACGCTGTAAAAATAGTAGCTAAATCATATCGAAATGGAATCCTTATTTCAGAAGTTGACCGTGAAATGCAAATGACCGTTAAAATTTGTGGTGGGTTGAATAATCAACCTACAATCTTAGGTCCTTTTGGAGGACTTTTTGAGACAACAATAAATGCAGGAGATCTAGTCAATTTTAATCTTTCATCAACCGACATTGAGCTGCTTCAAGATGGTACACCACAGAGTAATCTACTATCGGCAAGTGGGCTCCAGTTTGGGACAAATTACACAAGCACAACCGGGTGTGCAAATGCGCCATGCGCAACCTTAGATGCTACTCCAATCATTATAGGAACACAAGGTGTAAACACAACTTTTAATTGGCAAACAACATGCGATCACTTAGTTAACCCTCTTGGTTTTGTTGCTGACGAAATCCCTTATCATTTTGTATTCAAAGTACAAGACGATTACTGTCCTGTTCCAAAAGTTCAGTACGCTACAATCACAATCAATGTTCTTAATCCAGGTGTTATTCCCGCAACTCAAATAAATTGTATTCAATCCGATTTAACCGGAGATGTTTCGATCTCTTGGGATGCTGTTACAGATCCACTAGGAACTTTCTCAGAATACCAAATACACTCATTGCAATCTGGACTACTGGCATCGATTCCAACGATAGGAACAACTTCCTATGTTGACCCTGGAGTATCTCAACAAAATGATTATTTTATTGTTGTCGCTTCAGGCTGCAATGGAAATACCCTAAAATATTCAGATACTATTTCGAATATCTTCCTTGATTTAAATAATCCATCGAATGGAACCGCTGTTTTACAATGGAATGATCCGATTGATCCTCCACTCGCTTCAATGAACAGTTTTTATCACATTTACCGAGAATATCCTGTAATTGGATGGTCACTATACGATAGCGTTCCTTATGGAACAACTTTCTATTTAGACACAATTGACATTTGTGACACATACTTAAATTATCAAATCGTACTTCCTAACGATCCATGTAACTTCTCTTCAAATATTGAAGGAGATCAGTTTGAAGATATGTTAACTCCTGATATACCGGTTATCGAATCGGTTACTGTAGATACAATGACAAACAATATTGTTATAACATGGAATGAGAACTCTCAAGAAGATACGTACGGATATATTATTTACAGTCTAGATGCAAATGGATTCCTAGTTGAAATCGACACCGTTTGGGGACTTACAAATACAGAGTACATTCACAATGTGAATGTAAATAATGGACCTTTAACTTATTCAGTTGCCGCATTCGATTCTTGTTGGACAGCAGCAATACCTCCAACTTATCAAACATCTGCAAAAGCCCCTATTCACACCAGTATTTTTGTTGTATCCACATTAGACGTCTGTACTAGGCAAGTTACTTTAAACTGGAGTGACTATGTAGGATGGTCGGATCTTGATCATTATATAGTACATGGTAAAGTTGATGGAGGCAATTGGACCGTCATGGGAACTTCTACCCTTTCAGAACTAACAATTGATGTTCAAGGCGAGCTAAACTATTGTTTTACAATAGAAGCCGTTTCAGCAACTGGAATTCAATCATTTTCAAACCGAACTTGTCTATATATTGGATCCCCAACTGCACCAGCTATTAACTACTTAAAAGTAGCAACAGTATCAAATAATGAAGTTGTATTACGTCACTTTATTGACTTATCAACGAACATTAAGGAACTTTCCATTCAACGCATGGATGATTTAGGGAACTTTGCAGAAATTGATCGCATAATACCTAGTTCAACCAATATTACCTATATAGACAATACAGTCGATGTACATGAAGCTAGCTACATCTATCGTATCCAAGCAGTTGATAGCTGTTCTCAATTGGGAATAATATCGAATCAAGCTACTAGTATTTTAGCCAAAGTACAAACAGATGATGTAGCGAAAATCAACTATTTGAACTGGAATCCTTATAGTGAATTTAATGGTTCCATTTTAGGTTACAATATTTATCGAGGTGTAGATGAAATTTTTGATCCAGTACCTATTGCCTCATTAGGCCCTAATGCTCGCTCTTTTCAAGAAGACATTAACGCTATTATATCAACGGGTAAAATATGCTACTATATTGAAGCTATTGAATCAATGAATATTTACAGTTTTTCAGAAATTAGTCGTTCAAATATTACTTGCTCTGTACTTCCGCCAATTATTTATATTCCGAATTCATTCACCCCGGATGGAGATGAATTTAATGATGTTTTTAATGCTGTTGTTTCAGATTTCCTTCCTGAGAGTTTTGAAATGATCATATTCGATAGAATGGGACATGCTATCTTTTCTACAAATAATCATGATGAAGGCTGGAATGGTATCATCACTCGCTCAGGCAAACTTGCTCAAGTTGGAATGTATCCTTATCTAATTTCCGTGCAGGATGCAAATGGAGTTGAGATTGTCAAACGTGGACACGTTACCTTATTGAAATAACGTATTTTTGTTCAGTGAATAAAATTCTTATCATTCAAACAGCTTTTTTGGGCGATGTTATTTTAGCAACTCCTGTAGTTTCTGAATTAAAGCGATTGTACCCAAACTCTTCAGTGGATGTATTAGTTAAGAAGGGAAACGAATCACTCCTAACAGCAAGTCCGTACCTTCGTAATATTCATGTTTTTGATAAGAAAAATGGAAAATGGAAAAACATCCTAAAACTTATTCGCACCTTTCGTAAAGAACGATATGATTTAGTTATTAACCTTCATCGTTTTGCTAGCTCTGGAATTATTGCTGGGTTATCCAAAGGGAAGAAGAAACTTGGTTTTAAAAAGAATCCACTCTCATTTTTGAACAATTCTTCTTTCCCCCACAAAATTGGAGACGGAACTCATGAAGTGGAGCGTAACCTTTCTTTGATTGAATCTTTTGGTGCTAAGAAACTTGTTCGACCAACTTTGTTTCCGAGTTTGAGTGATTTAAAGAAAGTAGAAATATACAATACTGGTAATTATATTTGTATGGCTCCAGCATCCGTATGGTTCACAAAACAATTACCGAAAAAGAAATGGATAGAATTGTCAAAAACAATTCCCTCTAATACTTCTATCTATCTTTTAGGCGCACCTGGAGATTACGATTTATGTGATGAGATTAGAAAGTCTATCAATCGGAAAAATATAACGAATCTTGCGGGAAAACTGTCACTATTACAATCAGCAGCATTAATGAAAACTGCGCAACGAAACTATGTAAACGACTCTGGCCCCTTACACTTAGCTTCTTCTGTTAACGCCCCTGTAACAGCTTTCTTCTGTTCAACAATTCCCGATTTTGGTTTCGGACCTCTCTCTGAAGATTCAGAAATAAAACAAATTTCAACTTTGTCCTGCAAGCCTTGCGGGTTACATGGACATAAAAGTTGTCCTGAAGGACATTTTAAATGTGGTGAGATTTTGTTTTAACACTTCTTGACCATCACAAAATCCTCCATCAAATATCCTCTTCCGATATCAATATCCTCTTCCTTTACCGTTTTAAACCCTAAATGTTTGTAGAATCCGACTGCTTTATTGAATCGATTCACGTTTAGATTAATCGTATCGAATTCTAGCCTGTTAGCTATCTCCTCCGCTTTTACTAATAATGCCTTACCTAATCCAGAATTATGCTTGTTCGGCTTTACGTATAACTTGTGAATTCTTAATGTACCAGCATCAGGATAGTTTGGCTCAAGTCCCAAAAAACCTTCAGGAATTCCATCTTTCGTAACAATAAAAAACAAATGCCCTATCCGCGCTTGATCTTCTAAAGTATTCACATCATACATCCAGTCTAGCATATATTCAATCTGTTCAGGAGAAAGAATTTCTTTAAATGCTTCTGGCCAAATTTCTCTTGCTAATTGATTTATGATGAATGCCTCGTCCTTGGATATTTGCTTAATCTGAATCATAATTCTATTTAATAATGTGGACGAAGCCGTGAGCAGAATATAACGATTTCTTTGCATCATCATATTCAAATTTCTCACTCAATGGCATCACAATATATGTATATACTCCAGCATTCAATTGATTACCATCCTTATTCAGCCCCTTCCAATCATTTTCATAATCCTCGTCTTCGAATACTAAATTACCCCAACGATTAAAAATCTGCACATGAACCCTATCGTAATCTTCTACATTTCGAATAATAAATGCATCATTTATTCCATCATTATTCATAGTAATTACATTTGGAACTTGACATGGACATTGATTATATACAGGGATTGGATCCGAACTTATTTGCTTGCCACATGCATCTGTAACTACGACATACATTAAATTCAAATTAGGTTCTAAGTCCGTTGCAGGAAACGTAATTGAATCATTATCTGCATAGTTTGTAGGCTCCCAATAATAACTGTAAGGAGGCAATCCAAACTCAACATCAGCCCATAGAGTTCCATATTCACCAAATTGATCGCACAAGTTTAAACTATCTCCAGCATTAATTCCTAAAGGGATATAATCAATAATCGTGAGAACCGCTGTTGTAGTAACGTAATCATCCTCACACGGATTTTCTACAATCACACTAAATTCAATAGTCTCATTTCCTTCAATAAAAATATCCTCAACGGGAAATATCGAAATCGTATCTGTTGCTACCCCAGCAGGGATAGTAATAGAGTCCGGAAGAAAATTGTAATCAACTCCGTTCGTAGCCGATCCAGAAATAGAAATACCAACCGTCAAAGAAGAGGTTGTATCATCACGCTCAATGACAAAACCAGCAGTGCTACAACCTTCAATTAAATCGCCAGCGCCAAGTAAAGATACTTCAATTGGAATTTCAATATCACATACCACCACACGGTATCCAAAAATTCTCATCTTCTCATTAATCAAAACTCCATCCCGATATTCTTGAACACAAACAGCAGCAACGAACGTTCCCAGTTGATTCGGAGTAATATCCATCATTCCAGTTTGTGGATCTATCGTAACATTTGATCCAGGGCCATAAGGCTGAGTACCAGAAAACCCTAGAACCCAAGGGACATCAGAATATGGGGCGGCATCTTCAGGATTCGGTTCAAAAACTAATGTAGCCCCACCATTAAATGATTTTGGTGTACACATAGAATATACGAGAGAATCACCATCTGGGTCAACAGCTGAATGATCAAAAGACAAAGTATAATTAGAACACAGAACAATTGGAGGATAATTACTAAATCTAGCTGAATTATTATCCTCTACTCCAACAAGATCAGTTCCTGGAACGTCAATTGTTAATGTTAACCCCCAATCTCCAGGAGTTGTGATATTTTGAATGTTATTCGCCCAACAACAACGTTGGTAGGTAATATAATAACCGCCAGGAGTCGCAGGCATAGTAATCGTATCAATATAAATTGCTCTCGCAATACAAACATCATTTGGAGGAGTTACACATGGATTATCACTAAAAACAGAGAGTGTATCAGGTGAAGGGAGTGCAATTGAGTATTCAGAAAAAACAGATCCATCAGAATTAAAAACAGTATACCATAATGGGTCATCAAAATCAGAACCACCACAATCACGGTAAATTTCAAACTTTATCTCATATTGATCATTCCCTAAACTATCGTAAGAAATCTCTCCCCCTACAATATGGGTAGCATTAGATGTAAATCCGTAAACCAAAAACAATAATAATAACCAGTTTTTCATCAGAACTAAATTAAATGTTGGACATGTCTTATATAGACGCAGATTAACGTTTAAAAGACCGCTCAACCAAAAATATTAAAATAACAACTTGTTAAAACACTATACTTCAATAGAATAACCTACTATTTAAATATACGCAAATATCAATAAAAAAAGAGGAATCATTCTTGAAACCTCTTTTCTAACAAAATAAATACTATAATATTACCCCCCCCTAGATCCAGACCTTGTTGGAGTCGATGGTTTTGGGGCAGTTCTTACCGGTGGTTTACTCTTTGTAGGTGTTGAACGAGTCGGGGTACTTCTCGTCGGCGTAGTCCTTGTAGGTGTTGAACGAGTTGGGGTACTTCTCGTCGGTGTAGACCTTGTTGGGGTTGAACGAGTTGGTGTACTTCTCGTCGGAGTAGACCTTGTTGGGGTTGAACGCGTTGGGGTTGATTGAGTCGGAGTAGAACGCGTCGATTCCGACCCACTGCTGTTACCTCCAAAAAAACCTCCAACATTACTCGGTTTCTCAGTACGTGTCGATTGTTCAACAGGCATCGGAGTAAGTTTACCAGGACTTGTACGAACCTCCTTTGTATTATCGGTATTTGGAGAATCAACATTATTAATATCCTTAATTTCTTTTCCCCCTTTTCCAGTTTGTTCCTGTTGAGGCAATGGCAGTGGTGTATATTTCGACCCCGAAGATACTTTATCATCAACTTGTTGAACATCTTCAATTGGTCTCTCCGGATTTACATTTTCAACCTCGCTGTCTAAAGGAGCTAAGGTAATTCCTCTAGAAGGGTCTTCCACTACAGGAGCCGGTTCAGGATCCATATCCAAATATGCATTATCAAAGACACATCCTTCCATATCCAAACGTGAAATTCCGCTTTGTTCACATCTCCTTCTTGCCGCATCACGACGATCTTGAGGGATTTCATTAATTGTTCTATGCACTCTCGGAAAGAAACGATCTGTAAAAGTCTCTGTAGATTCGCCAATAGAATAATCAAATAATGATGTTTGATTCGTAACTCTATAACGATCTCCTAACGTACTAGCTAAGTAAGCCAAACGCTGTTGTTCAACAATCCTCGAGTTTCCTCCTAGCACTCCACCAGATCTTGGAAAATCTACACCGGCAATTGTGTTATCCCCACGAAAATCATCAAAGCTATTGCCATTTGCATCACCTAGAAGACCATCAAACGTTCCCTCACTACATTCTGTAATTTGTACAGTTACATCATTCATAAACCAGCCATGAAATCGGGTTTGAACAACCTCTCCCGTTGGCCAAGATACTTTATACGTTTTCCCGGATCGTGTTATCGTTCCACCATTAGCAAGAAAATAGGCATTACCTGGCGTAACATGAACCGGCTGACCATTTACACGAACAGGTGTGGAACTATTTCCATTCGGAGCATCACTTGCATAAATCCCTACACGATCACCACCTACATTCATAGCAATTGCGGTATTAACAGAGAAGTCATCTCTAATAGCTTTCTGTCTAGATTGAATCTCAATCCCACCTGTTGACTTAGCCAAAACAAATTCTCCTACTGTTTGAAATGAATATCTAGCACCATCAAAGGTTACTAAGTGTGGTTCTCCATATGTTCTAGCGGTCAACTTTGTACACCCAGCACCTGGGCGAACAATTACCGTTCGAATCGACTGCCAACGCGCCTGATCAGCCGCTGACCCATTACTACTGCTTTCTAATACAACTCTCTCCATTGATGAACGTGTATCCTCAGGAAGTAAGGCTACCATTTGAGCCGGTGTTAGATCTTCAGGGAATGTTCTATCTGGAACTGGTTCATTGTTAGACATAGCATTTAGACTAGAAGCTAACCATGGTCCACGTATTGGGTCCCAATCTTCTAACTCCTTCTTAATAGGATTATAATCCTCATCAAATGAAGATTTTTCATCTTGTCCAAAAGCGCCACCAACCACCAAGAAAAGTGTTGCAAGCAAATAGTAGATTTTTTTCATAGCTTCTAAATTTTAAATCACCTGATCTAATACAAATTACGTGCCAACTACTCAAAGACTAATAGGACAAAAAAAATCCCGCTTTGAAAACAAAACGGGATTAAAATTATTTTGGATTATCCTCCAAAGTCGTCGAAACGTACATTTTCTGGTGGTACTCCCCAATCGTCACACATTTTAATGACTGCTTGGTTCATTAATGGTGGTCCACAGAAATAAAATTCAATATCTTCAGGCGCTTCGTGTTTCTTTAAATACTGATCAATTACAGCATTGTGAACGAAACCAACGAAACCATCACCTGCCTCATCTTCAGTATCTTTTTTCTCAATCCAATTGTCAGATTCTAAAGCATCAGACAACACTAAATAAAACTTAAAGTTTGGAAAATCCTTTTCTAGATCACGGAAGTAGTGAATGTAGAACAATTCAGCTCTTGAACGACCTCCATACCAGTAAGTAACCTTTCTTCCAGTTTTCAATGTCTTGAACAATTCGTATAAATGCGAGCGCATAGGTGCCATTCCAGCTCCCCCCCCAACATATAACATTTCGGCATCCGAGTCATTGATAAAGAACTCACCATAAGGTCCAGATATCGTTGCTTTATCACCAACCTTCAAGTTGAAAATATAAGATGATGCAATTCCTGGATTTACGGTCATCCATGCATTACGAGCTCTATCCCATGGTGGAGTAGCAACACGAACATTCAACATAATCTTACGACCTTCTGCAGGGTAAGAAGCCATCGAATAAGCACGAACTACTTCTTCATCATTTTTCATAACAAGCGGCCAAAGACCGAACTTGTCCCAATCAGCTTTAAACTTATCCGGCTCACCTGGATGATCCAAAGGATGCGCAGAAATATCCATATCAGAATATTTCACCTCACACTTAGGGATCTTAATTTGGATATATCCCCCCGCTTTGTAATCCATATCTTCTGGAATCTCTACGATGAACTCTTTAATGAATGTTGCAACATTATAGTTTGAAACAACCTCTGCCTCCCATTCCTTAATTCCAAGAACCTCTTCTTCAACATGAATTTTCATGTTTTCTTTAACCTTTACCTGACATCCCAAGCGAATATTTGCTGCAATCTCTTTTCTAGAAAAGTGTGGAACCTCAGTTGGAAGAATATTTCCTCCACCTTCATTTACATGACAAATACATTGTACGCATGTTCCACCACCTCCACAAGCAGAAGGCAAGAAAATTCCATTACTACCAAGAGTCCCAAGAAGTGTTCCACCTCCATCAACTTCGATTATTTTTTCACCATCATTAATATCGATGGTAATCTTTCCAGCTGGTGCCAATTTTGCTTTTACGAATAAAAGCAAAGATACAAGCGTTAATACAACGAATAAAAACGCAATGATCGTTATTCCAATAGTCATTCCTCCCATTACTCTGGCAATTTATTTGTGTTAGTATTATTATTAGGAGCTAATTGAGATGTTACAACTTTAGCGTCATCCTTTTTCTCACTCTTGTAATCAATTCCCATGAAACTCATAAAGGCAATTCCCATCAACCCAGTTAGGATAAATGTAATTCCCAACCCTCTTAAAGGAGCAGGAACATTTGAGTAACGTACCTTTTCACGAATTGCCGCAATTGCCACAATAGCAATAAACCAACCAATACCAGAACCAACAGCAAATGCAGTTGCATCACCAATTGTTGAGTACTGACGTTCAGACATGAATAATGCAGCACCAAGGATAGAACAGTTAACGGCAATCAGTGGAAGGAAAATTCCCAGAGCCCCATAAAGTGCAGGAGCGAATTTTTCTACCAACATCTCTACCAACTGTACAATCGATGCTACAACGGCAATAAACATAATGAAAGAAAGAAAGCTCAAATCCATATCAGCTAATGCCTGATTGTTTGGATCAATCCAAGCTAACGCTCCTTCTTTTAATAAATAGTTTTCCAACAGGTAATTTACAGGCACCGTAACCAACAATACGAAGATTACAGCTGCTCCGAGACCTACGGCAGTTTTTACTGTCTTTGAAACGGCTAAGTACGAGCACATTCCTAAGAAGTAAGCGAAGATCATATTTTCAGAGAAAATCGCTTTTACGAATATATCTAATGTAGTTTCCATAATTCTATTTTAGCTAATCAATTGATTAATGCTCTTCGATAAGCGCTTTGTTTCTTGAACGTTGAACCCAGATAATAATTCCTACAACAATCAACGCCATTGGAGGCAGAATCATCATATTATTGTTTGCATATCCCATTGTATACAATCCCCATTCTTCTCCAGGAATAGCGCTACCAAATATTTTATATCCATACAAAGAACCAGAACCTAATAACTCTCTTACCACAGCAACAAGAACCAATATCCAAGCATAACCGAGTGCATTTCCAAAACCATCCATAATAGATGGCCAAGGTTTATTTGCCATCGCGAACGCTTCAAAACGTCCCATAATAATACAGTTGGTAATAATCAACCCAACGAATACTGAAAGTTGCTCAGAAACATCAGGCATAAAAGCTGCTAATAACTGATCAACGATAATTACCAAAGAGGCAACTACTACCAATTGAACAATAATTCTAATTCTAGACGGAATCAGATTTCTTAACATTGAAATAATCATATTCCCTAAGATCAATACAAACATTACAGAAATACTCATTACCACTGCTTGTTTAACCTGTACCGTAATTGCCAGTGCTGAACAAATACCCAATACTTGAATTGTAATTGGGTTATTGTCTGTTAAAGGATCCGTAACGAGCTGCTTATTCTTTTTTGAGAACAAAGGCTCTTTAGGTTCTTTTGTTTTTGCTACTTCACTCATATCCCTATTTTTTCAAGTTATTAAAGTAAGACACGTAAATCTCAAGACAACGATTCGCCATCTCTTCAACTCCTTTCGAAGTAATTGTTCCACCTGTAATTCCGTCAATTTTTGAAGGTAAAGCTCCAGAATTATCTTTTACCACCTCAAACTTTTTAAACCCATTTTCATCAGATACTTCTTCACCAATCCATCCTTTAATAAAGAATGCTTGTTTGATTTCAGCACCAAGTCCAGGTGTTTCCGTTTTATGATCAAACGTCGCCCCTTGAATTGTTTTCATATCTTCTGCTAAACAAATATTCCCCCATATAGGTCCCCAAAGTCCAGTTCCAACAACAGGAATCACATAAGACTTCTTACCTTCTTTATTTGTTGCAACAAATAGTGGATATTTCTTTTCTTCAGCCTTCAACTTTTTATCTCGATACTGTTTTTTGATATCTATTGAAAAAGCATCTTCTCCTTCAAGAACATTACCATTCATATCAAGAACCACGGCATCTTCCATATTCACATACTTAACGAATTCCTCCGCTGCATTTTTACGTGATATATCATTTGCTTCTTCCGAAGGCAATAACGCTTTCAGAATATCCATTTTCTTTTTTACCTCGTCGTTCGCATTTTTATATGGTTTTGTCCACATTGCAATACTCGCGAGGATAGCACCTACAACAACAACCAAAGTAATTGCAAAGGCGAAAGTATATCCGTTACTATCTCTATTAACTGCCATGATTATGCTGTTTTAAGTCGTTTAAGTCTTCGTTTAATGTTTGCTTGAACCACATAGTGATCAATAATTGGTGCCATTACATTCATGAAAAGAATCGCTAACATAACTCCTTCAGGATATGCTGGATTCAATACACGAATTAAAATCGCAATCATACCTCCAAAGAATCCATAATATAGTTTCCCAGCTGAAGTTTGAGCCGCAGTTACAGGATCGGTAGCCATAAATACAGCTCCAAAAGCAAATCCACCAATCAATAAATGGTAATATGCTGGAAGATCGAAATAGTCATTTCCTCCTACTGCATTTAAAAGGAACCCTGTTGCTAATCCACCCAATGCGAACGAAGCCATAATTCTTAAAGAACCAATTCCAGTAATCAATAATATTGCAGCTCCAATCAAGCATGCAATTACAGATGTTTCACCAACAGAACCTGGAATCATTCCAAAGAATGAATCAGACATCGAATAGTTATTAATTAATGCTTCAGCACTATCAAACACGGGTTTATAAGACATGAAAGATGCAGCATCTCCCAAAGCCGTTGCACCTGAGAAACCGTCAAGATTATCAGCACCACCAGCTAGACGATCGCTTAAACCATTCATCCAAACTTTGTCTCCAGACATTGATGTTGGATAGGCAAAGAATAAAAATGCACGAGCAGTTAAAGCTACGTTGACAATATTCATTCCCGTTCCTCCAAAGATTTCCTTTCCAATAATAACAGCAAACGCTGTAGCAACACCAACCATCCATAATGGAACATCAGCAGGCATAATTAATGGAATAAGCATTCCGGAAACTAAGAACCCTTCATGGAGCGAATGCCCTTTGAGGATCCCAAAAATAAACTCAATTGTTAATCCCACTCCATAAGAAACAACAATCAACGGAAGGACAATCCATAATCCGTTAACAATTTTAGTTCCTTGATCTGCCCAAAACACCAAATCTCTATTTCCTGTTTCAGCCACCATTTGCCAGTGTCCTGAATTGTAAATCCCAAATAATAAACATGGGATTAGTGCAATGATAACCGTCATCATCGTACGTTTCAAGTCAGCAGCATCACGAATGTGAGAACCTTTTTTCGTTGTAATATTTGGCGTAAACGCCAGAGTCATAAAAGACTCAAAGACAGGGTTCCATTTTTCAAGCTTACCTCCTTTGGCAAACTTAGGCTCCTGTTTATGTACTATTTTTTCTAAGAACTTCTTCACTGTAATTCAGTTTTAATATTACATGCACTCTTGAGCAATCAAATCAAGACCTTTTCTGATCTTATCTTGAATGTCAATTTTAGAAGTACAAACAAACTCACAAAGCGCAAAATCTTCCGGCGCAACTTCATAGATCCCTAAATTCTCCATTCCGTCGATATCATCTGTAATTGCTGCTTTCGCCAATTGCATAGGTAAGATATCAAATGGGAATACTTTTTCTAGTTCTCCAGTAACAACAAACGCTCTTTCTTCACCGTTTGTATTCGTGTCCAAAGCGAACTTTTTGTTTGGTGTCATTTTCGACGCAAACAATCGAGAATTGCTAAACTTTTTGAATCCAAGAGGAACCATCCATCCTTCCGTAAAGGCAAACTTAAGGTGATCCCCTTCCGGAATAATCGTAATTTGATTATCATAGAAACCAAGGTATCCATCCTTTTCAATTTTCTCCCCCGTCAAAACGTTTCCGCTTATTACACGAACATTATCCGATTTAAGATCACTTGTAAGTTCAGCAACATTCATTCCCGAAACCACCTCAAAATATTGAGGTTTATTCACTTCTGAACCAACCACAGCAATAACCTTTCTAACATCATACTTGCCAGACAAGAAATAACGACCAATAAGGGCCACATCTTGAGCATTCACTGTCCATACAAACTCTCCCTTATTAACAGGGTCAATATGATGAATTTGCGTACCAACATTTCCTGCAGGATGTTTTCCAATAATCGTATTGATCTGAACTCCTTTAGCAGATGATAATGAAGCATCTGCAGCTCCCTTCCCATCCAACGATAAGTGAACTTTACCAGACGTAAGTTTGGCTAGTGCATTTAAACCTTCTTGAAACTCATCACCTCTTCCTTTCAAAACATAATTCAAGTCTGCTGCCAATGGTGCAGAATCAAAACCAGAGACAAAAATTGCCTTCGGTTGTTTTGAAGGGTCAGCAACAACATCAATTGGTCGTTGTTTGATCATAGGCCAAAGTCCCGATGAAAGAATCATAGACTTCACTGTTTCACCATCCAGATCGGCAACCTTAGTAACCGAACCCTCTTCATAAGACAGTTCAGAATCTGCGGTAATCAAAACCTCCAGAATTCTACGTTTTTCACCACGAACAATTGCTTTCACTTTACCACTTACTGGCGAAGCGAATTTAATCGACTCATTGTATTTAGAGTAAAAGATAATTGTTCCCGCCTTTACGGAATCACCTTCTTTCACCACCATTTTAGGTATCAGCCCGTGAAAATCTGAAGGTTTTACAGAAAATGTTTTAGAAACAGATGACTTTGAAATCACCTCTTCCGCTCCCCCTATCAAATTAATACTCAGACCTTTTCTAAGCTTTACTGTTTTAGACATGCATTAAAGCGTTTAAAAAATTCAAGGCAAATGTAAAAAATTCAAAATCATAGTTAGATAATAGTCGATCGTAAGATTCCTATTTACCCTAATTTAGAATGATTATAAACTATGTTTTTTTACTATCTTTTCACAATTTAAATTCGTCTTAGCACAAGATGTTGAGATAAATTCACTCAACAAAACTAGAATAACAGGAATCAATTACTACATGAAAACGTTACTTACTTCAGGGGTAAAAATTAAAGTTACAACGAGCTACCGCAAAGACCTATCTGAGATTACCGCCTCGCAATACTTCTTTAATTACCGAATTGAAATATCCAATACGAACAGTCACTCCATTCAATTATTAAACAGAGACTGGTATATTTTTGACAGTCTAAATCAAACGCGCTACATAAGTGGAAGCGGAGTAATTGGAGAACAACCAGTCCTTAAGCCAGGAGAAAAATACAGCTATATGAGCGGCTGTGATCTAACCTCAGAAATAGGTATGATGAAAGGATTCTATACATTTAAAAACTTAGAAACGGATGAACTATTTGAAGCCTTTATCCCTACTTTTAGATTAGAATACCCAGCTAAGTTAAATTAGGTCGGTCGATGTAAATAAAAACCGCACTAATTAGAATCAACAGCACGCACATAACAACTTCAAAAATAAAACTGTCATTTGATACAATCTCTTTTTTCTTTTTAAGAAAATTGATTGTATCCAAAAGCACCTCATGATTCAAATTAGCTCGCGCATCCAACCTTTTCCTCTCCAAGGTCAATTCAGCGCTCGCTCTTTCCATCTTACCCTTATATCCTAATTCAATATAAAGATCTACCAAATTCTCTAGAGCATCTACAACATCCCCTTGTAATTGATTTTTACGACCATATCGATATGCTTTTCTAAAATATAGCTCGGAGCTATCCATTGAATTTATACCCCAAAAAAAGTTTCCTAGGTTAAAATAACTTTCACAAACAGCTTTCACTTTTCCGATTTCCATCCGAACCATCAATGATTTTTTGAAATAAAATAAGGATGAATCATAATCATCAGATTCAAACCATACGATCGCTTGATTATTAAACCCATTTGCCAGAAGAGTTCTAGAATCAGATTTTTTAGCACTCTCAATACTCATACTATATAATGATCTAGACAATTCTACCTCTCCATTTTCTTCACAAACCTGAGCGAGATAAGCTGAAGCATTGCCCAAGGCCTCCCATTTATGATTCAATTTAGATAGGGTACAGTATTTCCAAATCAAGTTAATACCAACTGATGAATCTCCAACCGCACAGTATGTTTTACCCAACCCAATAAGACCACTAAAAGAAGAGGTTTTATCCAAGGCCTCCTTACCAACAAGTAAGGATTTTTGAAAAAAGTAAGAGGCTTGATTATAGTAGCCTTGAGAATAAAGACAATTACCTACTTCATTATAACAATCTGTGAGAAGATCGAAATTCCCAAGTGACTCAAATAATTTAATGGCATTAGAAAAAAAAAGAATACAACTTCTTAACTCACCGGTGCGAAAATAATAACTCCCCATAACCCCGTTAGCCACAGCCTCTCCCAACACATCCAACTCACTCGTATTAATCAACAACTCATCGCCAATTAAACGTAAAGTATCCACATTATTCCTCGTATAATAATCCCACAACTCTACCCCCATCTCAACCTTTACTTGAGAATCAGTCTCCTCCAAAAAGTCTTCAAAAGCAACTTGAGAGAAACAAAACAAGTTTGTTATCACAATAATGACAGTAAATATACAGTGGTTAAGTGAGTGCATTAAAAAACTCGATAATGGTCATTGCAAGGATAGACAACATTGGTTACTTTTGCAACAAAAATATTTTATATGTCAAATGCACTTTTTAAGGTTCCAGCACCTATAAATGAGCCAGTAAAGGCTTATGTTCCTGGATCAGACGAGCAAATAAACCTCCTATCCAAATATAAAGAAATGTACAATCAACAAGCGATTGACGTTCCAATGTATATTGGAAGTGAAGAGGTACGAACAGATGATAAACGTCCGATGACCCCCCCACATGATCACAAGAAAGTTCTTGGACATTTCAACTACGGAAACGCTGGACATGTGAATGATGCAATCAATGCAGCATTGAACGCAAAAGAAGAATGGGCAAACTTACCTTGGGAGCAGAGAGCTTCAATATTCCTAAAGGCAGCTGACCTTCTTGCTGGACCTTTTAGAGACAAGATGAATGCTTCTACAATGTTAGCACAATCAAAAAATGTGTTTCAAGCTGAAATTGATGCCGCGTGTGAACTTATTGACTTCTTTAGATTCAATGTTCAATACATGACTCAAATTTACAAGGAGCAACCAGATTCATTACCAGGAATGTGGAACCGACTTGAATACCGACCATTGGAAGGTTTCATTTTTGCAATTACACCATTTAATTTCACATCAATTTGTGCTAATCTATGCGCTGCACCTGCAATGATGGGTAATGTAATAGTTTGGAAGCCGGCAGAGTCTCAAATGTATTCAGCTCAGGTAATTATGGAGCTTTTTAAAGCCGCAGGTCTTCCAGATGGAGTTATTAACCTAATCTCTGTTGATGGTCCTGTAGCCGGGGAAGTTGTATTCAACCACAAATCTTTTGCTGGTTTACACTTCACTGGATCCACTGCAGTTTTCAGACACTTATGGAAAGAAATCGGAAACAACATAGAAAAGTACAGAAGTTACCCCAGAATTGTAGGAGAAACAGGTGGTAAAGATTTCGTTATGGTTCATAAAACGGCTAACGCAGCTGAAGTAGCAACTGCCCTAACCCGTGGATCTTTCGAATTTCAAGGACAAAAATGTTCAGCAATGTCAAGAGCATACATCCCTTCAAATATATGGAATGAAGTTAAAGATATGTATATGGCTCAAGTAAATGAACTTGAAATGGGATCACCTGAGCGGTTTTCTAATTTTATTAATTCAGTTATAGAT
>JAKVAS010000046.1 GCA_022448165.1 Crocinitomicaceae bacterium
CATCAACATCCTTCTTAAACTCCTTCAATTGATTTGCCATAATCGTATTAATCACAATCATTGCAGAAGCGCAGTTTGCTGATGAACCTACTGCACGGAATTCAAATTTATTTCCTGTGAAAGCAAATGGAGAAGTTCTATTACGATCCGTATTATCCAACATAATTTGTGGAATTTTACCGATGTTCAGCTTCAATTCAGTTTTATCTTCTGGAGTCATTTTTCCAGCTTTCACATCACTTTCAATTTTGTCCAACAATTCAGAAAGTTGAGATCCAATGAATGTAGAAATAATTGCCGGTGGTGCTTCATTCGCACCTAAACGATGATCATTCCCTGCTCCAGCGATACATGCTCTTAACAAATCAGCATGATCATGAATTGCTTTAATTGTATTTACGAAGAAGGTTAAGAATTGAAGATTTGACTTAGGGTTTTTCCCTGGCGCCAATAAATTCACTCCAGTATCTGTACTTAATGACCAGTTATTATGTTTTCCCGATCCGTTAACACCTGCAAATGGCTTTTCATGTAATAAAACACGGAAATCATGTTTACGAGCAATTTTCTCCAGCAAGTCCATCAATAATAAATTGTGGTCATTTGCTAAATTACATTCTTCAAATATTGGTGCACACTCAAATTGATTCGGTGCAACCTCGTTATGACGAGTTGTTACAGGAATTCCTAAACGGATAGCTTCCGTTTCAAATTCACGCATAAAAGCTGTAGCACGTTCTGGAATTGATCCAAAATAATGATCATCTAATTGTTGTCCTTTCGCTGAAGCGTGACCAAACAATGCTCTTCCTGTCATCTGAAGGTCTGGACGAGAATTGAAATATGCTTTATCTACTAAGAAATACTCTTGCTCCCAACCTAAGGTAGCATTTACCTTCTTTACATTTTTATCAAAGTACTGACAAACATCTGCCGCAGCTTCATCAATAACATGCAATGCTTTCAATAATGGCATTTTGTAATCCAATGCTTCACCTGTATAAGAAATAAATACAGTTGGAACACATAATGTTTTTCCAATTACGAATGCTGGAGAAGATGGATCCCAAGCAGTATACCCTCTTGCTTCGAATGTATTACGAATTCCTCCATTTGGGAAGGATGATGCATCTGGTTCTTGTTGTACTAATAACTCACCATCAAAACGTTCAATTGCTTTTCCTGGACCTACCGGCTTAAAAAATGCATCATGCTTTTCAGCAGTCGCACCAGTTAATGGTTGAAACCAGTGCGTATAATGTGTAGCTCCTTTTGTCAAGGCCCAATCTTTCATTGCTGAAGCTACTTGATCCGCCATGTTACGGTCTAATCGCTTTCCACTATTTGCAGCAGCCATCATGGATTTATATGCTTCACTAGGAAGATATTCTCTCATTACTTCTGCGTGAAATACATTCTCTCCGAAGATTTCTGAAATTTTCCCATCAAATTCAATATGCTTTGGTGCTCTATGAAGTACATCATGATACGCTTGCATTCTTTTATTGGCTGCCATAAACAAAGTTTTTTTTTGCAAATCTAAGTTATAATGGGGGGTAACACAAGAAAAACAGTAATATTATACAAACACCCCCAAAAAATTAAGGGGTAACCAAGAAAAAAAACACCAATCCCCTTGACAAAGGGTATATTTTCATCAAGTTAAATGTGATTTTATTGATTTTACATGGTTTACATGTCAACTATTGAGGTTGGGTTACAGTCTAATCTTCAATTTCCATCAACCCCTCAGTAGCTTCTTCCCAAAGTACCATTTGTTCATCTAATTTTTTCTTTGCTACTTCATACTCTTCAAGAACTGGTTTCGATTTCCCTTCATCAGTATAATCAAGATCAGCCATTATAACATCCAATTCAGCAATCCTCTTCTCTAGTTTTTCAATTTCTTCCTCAGAACGTTTCATTTGATTCTGAAGCTTATTCTTACGTCTCTTTAGTTCCTTTTCTTCTAAATAAGTGAGTTTTGACTCTGCTGGTTTAGTAGACGCTTTTTCCTTTCCTTTAGATTCTTGCTTGAGTGATACTTCCTTTTTCGTTTCACCTATAAGATTCATCTTTCTTTTTAAGAAGTCTTTTACTCCAAAATGATGCACTTTAAGGCCATTATTTTCAATATCCCAAGTTCGATTAGTCAATCCATCAAGAAACTCACGATCGTGGGATACAACGATGAATGTCCCTTCATAATTCTTCAATGCACTCTTTAACACCTCTTTGCTTTGAATATCTAAATGATTGGTCGGCTCATCGAGAATTAAAAAGTTAGATGGACTAAGTAACAGTTGACAGAGTGCCAGTCGCGTTCGTTCTCCGCCTGAAAGAACACCAACTTTCTTATCGGCATCTTCTCCTCGAAACAGAAATGCCCCTAGTACACTCCGCAAACTTTTACGAATTTCCCCTTCTGCGGTTTCATCTACAGTTTCTAGAATTGTTTTGTTTTTATCTAAAGATTCCGCCTGATCTTGAGCAAAATAGGTGATATTTACATTGTGTCCATACTTTACACTACCGTCACCATCTAATTTTCCCATCACACGCTTCAATAATGTTGACTTACCAGTACCGTTAGCCCCTAGCAGCGCAATTTTTTCACCTCTACCAACAGTTAAATTCACATCTTTGAAGATTAGTTTATCCTCAAACGACTTTCCCATATCTTCCATTTCAAGCACCCATTTCCCTGGTTGCACACTTAATGGGAAAGAAATATTCATTCCTGCAATTTCATCATTATCCACCTCAATCCGTTCAGTTTTCTCTAATTTCTTAATTAGTGATTGAGCAAATGCAGCCTTATTCTTTTTTGCACGAAACTTATTAATTAGTTCCTCAGTGTGCTTAATGTCTTTTTCTTGTTGTTTCTGAGCTGACGATAATCGCTCTAACTCTTCGGCTCGTGCCAATTTATACTTTGAATATGCAAATGCAAAATCTAAAGCCTTTCCATTTACAATTTCGATTGTTCTCTTTGTTACATTATCAAGAAACAATCGGTCGTGAGAAATTGTAATTACGGCTCCTTCAAAAGTTTTAAGATAATTTTCTAACCAACTAATGGAAATAATATCCAAGTGGTTAGTTGGCTCATCAAGCAGCAAAATATCTGGATTATTAACCAAAATCTTAGCTAACTCAGCCCTCATTTTCCAGCCTCCAGAAAACGTTTGCAAACTTTGATGTAACTCATTATCACTAAAACCCAATCCCTTAAGCGTCCCTGTAATTTTCTCTTCCCAAAGAAAACCTTCCAATACATTGAATTGATGATTTAATTCGTTCAATTCATCCAGCAGTCCCATATAGGAATCAGATTCATAATCGATTCGTTCTACAAGTTCTTGATTTATCTCATTAAGTCGATCATTAAGTGCCGTTAATTTTAGATTCGAAGTATTTAAGTATTCAAAAACAGACTGTGTTGTATCAATACTAATATCTTGAGTAAGAAAGCCTATTGTACAATCCTTAGGCTTATGGATTTTTCCTTCAGAAGGAAGGTCCATTCCTGAAATCAATCGTAGCATTGTTGACTTTCCAGCGCCATTTTTCCCCACTAAACCAACTTTATCTCCTTTATTGATTTGTAGACTAATATCTTTAAAAAGGTACCCTTGAGGAAGGTGTACACTAACTTGTTCCAAATTAAGCATGCGCAAAGATAGTGAGGAATCCCGAAACCCACTTAAATTTTTAAAATTCAAGACAAAAACCGCCTGCCCAGATTGCAGACGGTCTTCATTTACCGAGCTAAACTTTTCTACTTCCTAAATGTCGAAGAGATCGTTTGTATAATACCATCTGGTCCTTGAACTCTTGCTGTAAACGTTATTAATTGATTCGTTCTTGCCGCCCTAATTAAGTTTCTAGCACTCGCAATAGAAGTTCCTGATCCAGAAGGCATTCTTCCTTGAGCTCCTTGAATGGAACATTGCCAAGAAACCAATCTAAATGAGGCATTTAAAGGTATCCTCTCATCATATTTACCTTGAATTAAATCAGATGGAGGCATTCTATCGCCGTCCGTTGAAGCTCCAATATATAATGATGGCTTCGGTAATCTTGAGACTTTATATTGTACGCGCTTTAATTGTACAACACGTCCATCAGACGTTTTACCAGAAATAGCAAGTGTTGCTGTTCTACCAGAACCAGGGTTTACAATATACTCTCCACCATTTCTTTGAACAGTTGCTCCTGTTGGGGTTAATATTGTTTCAGGGAAGCCTGAAACAGTAGCAATAACACGATTTTTATATCCTCTATAGAGCACATTCATTTCAGGTAATTCAATAGATCCTGAAGGTTTCATAACTTGAACCGTCTTTTCCCAAGGGAGTGTCTTCTTCATTCCTGCCTTATTTTGAACTGTGACGGTTCCTTTTAATTCCATAGAAGTACCTTGGGCTGTCAATTTAATATTTGCTTGTCCATCGTAAACATTATCAACCAAATCTCCATTTAATGATACTTCAGGCTGATTATCGCTATCATAAGCAACCATCATAACCTTTAAGTCAAACTCATCCCCTTGATTAACAATTTCTGGTCCTGTTGCTAACGCAAAAATCTTATTGAACGAGTAATCAGTTCCCCCTACTCGTTTCCGAATTTGCGCAATTGCTTTTGCCCTTGCGGATAAAATATCCTTTTGCAGTGATGATAGCGATGCGATTGCAGCAACGGATGGTGCATGATCAAATGTTTTCCCAATCCAATGAACACCTTCCACATCATTTACCGTTGAATATTCCTCCTTTGTGAGAGATTTATAGATCTCCATAATCATAGATACATCGCTAGGGTGAACCTTTGAACTAGCAATCGACTTTTTTAATTGTGAGTCTAAGTCCTTTTGGCTATCAAACTTGTTAATTGAAGGAGCTTTAAAAAAGTAATTTTGACTCATCTTCGGCTTATCACCACCTAACATCTGACTAGATGCAACCGTCTCCGTTAATTCTTTTCTATATTCTAATATTGAGTTCCATAATTTAATTCCGTTCCCTTTGGGTCTTTTAATATCATCCCCAATCATTATATGCATTGGTTCGTCGTATTTATCCTTAGCATTCACGTTAGAAAGATTCATTCGAATAGGCTTTAGCGGAGCTTTTTTCCCATCATACCGTTCCACAAGAATTGACTCTTCACCATTTACAGTAGCAATATCCTCTCCGCAAGCTTCAAGAATTTCTAATTTCAAATTATCAATAAATACAATTTGCTCCGCCGTTTTTTTATCGATCCCATCGATAACTTTCTTCATCAATTCGGCTTTTTTAGCTTTCGCCGGGTTAGTTTGATCAGACGCGATTTCAATCAATTGAGATCTTCTTTCATTTCCTTGAAATAACTCCGTAAGATTTGCCTTTTGAATGTTCTCTTCAATAGATACGAATGCATCAAGTATCGATTTAGAGACATTTAGTGCTAATAATGCCGTTAGCACCAAATACATCATACCAATCATTTTTTGTCTCGGTGTTTCTTTTCCTCCTGCCATATCATTTCCTTTTTTGATTTCACAAGGAAAATGCGCGGAATAAAAAAAAGTAACACTAGTTGTCAATAATTTCACTAAAAAATTCAGTCATTTAGAGTCATTCGTTAGCTCTTCTTACAACGGAAACAATGCTTATATCAACAACACATCATTATATTGAATAAACAGTGTAATGCTATAAAAACAATTAAAAGGACCATAAATCATGCTCGATACTTCTAATTTCATTAGTTATTAATTCCGATTCACGCAGAGCTTCAACCCCATGTTTATAATTATCAATGGATCTATCATATACATTGCTTTCCTTATAGACATAACTACTAAATCGACGTTTCCAGAAAAGATCATCAATACTCATCCACTGAGAACTATTACGATCGTTGTACATCACATAATTATTGAAAACATATCGGCAATGCGGAAAATAAAGCCAAAAAAGTTCTTTCTTCCCAGCTATTGTTTCAATGCCATTAGCATCCATTTCAATTTTATAGACTACCGGAGCAATTGCAATAATCCGTACATCCATACAAGAGCGTTCCTTATCAAAAAACCAATCCTCCTTTAATCTATACTCAACAATATCTCTCGAATTATACCAAATCGTATCACGAGGTTGATATACATAAGATGAATCCCCTGTTAAAGGATCAATCTGCACTAATGGATCCCCATAAACATCTACTTTCGGAATATCACTCGGAGGACCTAAGCGAGCAACATAATAAAGCAAGTCATCACGAAATGTATCATCGTTGTAAAAATTACTTCCTGCTGGGGCATTAATAGGATACTTTAACTGATCTCCATCCCAATTCCCAAGACCATAACTAACCGGATTGAATGGTGAAAACACACGCAGATCTCCATTTAAAATATGCTTCCGCATAATCGTCCATAAACTCCATCGCGAACCATTTCTTTGCCATTCGTAAGGAGTGACTTCGTCTAAAGGGTAATATAATGGATGATTTATTTTCTCTCGCAGATCTATAGAACGCCAAACACGCTTACTCCAAATAGCATCAGCTTCACGGACACCTTCATAAGCAATAGTTCTTTTCGTTATAATATTAGTGTTTAACCAAGGTCCATCAACTATTCCTGCCTCATTAACATTTGGTGGACCCGGTAATTGTTCAAAACCTTGCGCATAAACCATCGTGGTTGATAACCCAATTATCATTAAAATAATTTTTCTCATTGTTAGTAGATTTTCATATTGTTATTATGGAGAATATTGTACTATCATAATCTCTATTTAACAATTCGTTACACTCTAACAACGTGAACTATAATCGAATAAACCATTCAGTAATCGGAAAGCGGTACGGAAGTATACCCCCCCTCTTATTTTAAAGTTAAGAATGCTATTTCAACCATGCTTGATTTTACACATCAAACACAAGTATGCTTTTGGTGCTGTATTTGGAATTATCATTCAATTAACTTTGCGTATAGATTTTGAAATCGAATTTTAGCATTTGCTCTGCCAGAACGAAGCCCATAATTACATTATCCTCTTTTATATAGCCGACTAGAACTATCGAACATATACCTAGTCCTATGTTTTAAACCATTTCTATATATACCTATCCATTCTAGGTTTCCAATTGAGTCAAAATCAATAGCATACCCAAGATTTTTTTCGCATTAAATTATATAGGCTTTTATCGTAGAATCTGGATAATAGTCAATTGTATTATAGTTCCCAATTGTTTCAGCCATATTTTCCTGTGCATTAATATTTGCACAGCATATGACAAGCACCATTCACTATATATATTTCGGGTATCACTCCCATTACCGATAACATATAAATTAAAGAACAATAGTGTAATATCAGACAAAAAAAAACCCTGACCGAATCGATCAGGGTTGCAATAATTATTATTCAGTTAGAAAGACCAAACATCATGTTCAATATTTCTAATTTCATTTTTAATTTTTTCAGATTCATGCAATGCATCAATACCAGATCGATAGCTTTCAATTTCACGATCATAGACATTACTTTCTTTGTAAATGACTGCATTGAATCGACGTTTCCAAAAAACATCATCAAAACTCATCCATTGAGCATCATTCTTATCATTGTATACGAAGTAGTTATTGAAAACAAAACGACAATGTGGAAAATACAGCCAGAACAATTCTCTCATTCCACTAATACTTGAATTTCCATTTGCATCCTCTTCTGTTTTATATACCACTGGCGCCATTGCAATAATACGAACATCTAGTACTGAACGTTCTTTATCAAGAAACCAATCTTCTTTTAAACGATACTGCACGATATCCTTAGAACTGAACCAGAGTGTGTCTCGTGGAGGATAAGCATACTCCTGAGTACCATCAGGGTTTGTAATGATCATTGGATCACCATACTCATCCGTTAATGGAACATCACTTTGCGGTCCAAGCTTACCTAAATAGGTAACCATTTCATCCCTAAATGCCGAATCTGTAAAGAAATTAAGACCTGGTTGCGGATCGATAGGATACTTCAATTGATCACCATCAATTGCCCCCAAACCATAACTTAATGGATTAAAAGGTGAGAATACTCTTAGGTCACCATTCATAACATGCTGACGAATTACCGTCCACAAACTCCATCTTGATGAATTTCTCACCCAATCATACGAAGTGATTTCATCCAATGGATAATACAAATTGTGATTAATTTTTTCTCTTAAGTCAATAGACTCCCATACTCTTCGACTCCAGATCGCATCCGCTTCACGAACCGACTCATAAGGAATCATTCTTTTCGTAGGAATATGCTCTTGAATGAATACACCATCAATAATACCAGCCGTTGGGACATTAACGGGACCACCATTAATTTCCTCAATTTGGGCAAAACTCATTGATCCAAAAAGGAGCAAACCTACTGCACTAACTATTAAACTCTTCATAATCCTTAAGGTTTTAATTATATTTTAAACGCACCAGCTTTCTTACGACGAATACCGTCTGGACCAACTACTGTACATACAAAACTAACTACACTTCCAGGTTTAGCCGCTTTTAATAAACCGCTCGCCGCACTAATATTCCCTCCTGGACCAGAAGGTAATTTTCCAAGTGCACCAGGAACTTGACATTCCCATTTAACGATTTTAAATGACGCCTTTAACGGAATTTCCGGTGGATACTTTGCAAATAGCTTAGTTTCATATTTAGAACCTTTTTGACCATTTTTAGCAGCTCCCCAGTACAATTCTGGATCTGGTAAGTTACTAACACGATACTCTTGTTTCTTCAATTGAACCGTTTTTCCATCTGCAGTTTTTCCTGAAACAGTAAGATATGCAACCTTTCCGCCTCCTGGCTTAGCAATATATAAATCTCCCGATTTAGAAACTGTACATCCTGAACCAGTAAGAACCGTAAACGGATAACCAGATGCAGTAGGATCCACTTTGTTAGCATATCCTCTGTACAATACATTTAACTCAGGAAGTTCAATAGAACCAGAAGGCTTCATAATTGTAATTTCATGATTCCAATTCTCAGTTTTAGCAACACCAGATTTATTCTTAATAGAAACTGTTCCAGTCAAATTCATAGTTGCTCCACCCGCTTTAAACTTAACTATACCTTGACCATTTCCAGGGTATGTTACTGCACCAGTAGAAGAAGTAACTGTTGGTTGATTATCCGAATCGAACGCCGCCATCATTACTTGTAATTCAACTTCATCTCCAGCGTTTGCCACTGCAGGACCATAAGCTAAAGGCATAATTTTATTAAAGCTATACTCTCCTGTACTCACCTTTCCTTTCCAATGTGCTAACGCCAAAGCTCTCGCAGAAAGAATATCTTGTTGCATAGAAGACAATGATGCCAATGCAGCAACTAATGGAGCGTGGTCAAATGTAGATCCAATCCAATGAACTCCTTCAACCTCATGAACTTCACTTTTCTCTTGTTTTGTCAACATCATATAAAGATCTTGAAGTACTTGATCATCTTCTTTATGATTACCATCACTTCCTTCAACCATTTTTCTCACTTTAGCAGTAAGATCTTTATTGTCTTTAAAAGTGTTAATACTCTTAGGCTTGATGGAGAACTTCTTTCCACCCCATTCATAAGAACCTGTCAACTCAACCAATTTATTACGGTATCCATTAAAGTCATTCCATAATTTAAGTCCAGATCCTGTAGGGTTCTTAATATTCTCACCTATAATTTCATGCATAGGAACATCATATTGATCCTTTGCTTGAACAGCCGTTAAGTTCATACGAACTGGAAGCGTTTGCTGATCTTTGTTATACTTAGTCCAGATAATCACTGCGTGATCCTTATTCTTAACTGTTTTAACATCTTCACCAGATTTTGTCATGATATCCATTTTGATATCATCGATTTTCTTGATCATTTCACCTGTGATCTTGTCAATCTTATCCATTTGAGCGACTACGTACTCAAGCTTCTTTTTCTTAGCTTTTTGATCTTCGCCTTTAGTAGCAGAGATTTCAGATCTTACATCATTGTAAAATCCAGTTCCTCTATCTACTTGAACGATATTCGCTTTTTGTATATTCTCCTCAATCGAAACGAATGCATCTAGAATAGATTTCGATACGTTAAGGGCCAGAAGTGCGGTAAGTACCAAGTACATCATACCAATCATCTTCTGTCTGGGGGTTTCTTTTCCTCCTGCCATGATTACTTAAATTTCATTATTACTAACTAATTACTCATTCAACATTAAAAGGATTAACCTTTTGTAATGGTCATAGCTTTCAACATGTTACCGTAAACGGCATTCAAGTCAGTCAAGTTAGAAGATAACATTGCCATATTCTCTTTGTAAAGACGCGTATCTTCAACAGAATCGGACAAGTTTTTCATCATGTCAGTTACTTGAGATTGGAATTTCTCAGTAGCCTCAAGATGAGAAGAAGAACCTTTCAATTGTAACTCATATACATTGTTCAATGCAGACAAGTTCTTAGATACCTTTTGCATTTGCTCTCCAAATGACTCTCCTTCAGCTTGAGTAGAAGTCATTCCTGAAATTGAAACAGAAGCTCTTTCATAAGCATCCGACAATGCAGATACTCTATCCGAGGCAGCTTGTAAGCTATCAACATAAGAATCTGTAGCAGCTGCTGCAGTAGTTACACCTTTTAATTGAGATGCGTTTTCTCCTAATGCTCTCATTCCATCACCTAATCGTTCAAGAAGCTCACCATCAATTTTCGCTTCTTCTAGCATTTTATCTAACTGATCAGTAACCCCGGTACCTCCACCTTGATTTCTTCCTGATGCAACAGGTAATGCTTCATGATCTAAATCATCCGAATGACCTAATGCCAATTCTGGGTATACTAATTCCCAATTCGGATCTTCATGTATTGGTTCAAAAGCTGAGAACAAGAAAATAACTGCCTCTGTAGAAAGTCCTACTACTAACATCGGTCCCGCAAATGGCCAGTGCATAATCTTAAATAAGGCTCCCATAATTACAATCGCTGCTCCAATTCCGTACAGCTTCGCCATAAACTTTTTCCATCCTTTACTTCCTGGTTTCATAGTTTTCCTAGTTTTTTTTGTTGGTTTAAATTATTACTTGTTGTTGTTTATTCTAGCGCAATTGAATGTCGCTTCGAAGCTCTTCACCACCTTCTTTCGTGAAATCTTTACCTCCACGACCAAGGTGAGTCATTACATTTCTATATCCCACGTATGACTTAGCAGTATCTTGATACTCATAAGTACGCGTTGCATTTCTTAAGTAATAACCTATATCTTTCCAAGAACCACCACGTATAACTTTACGCTTCATTGAAGGTGGATCCCAATCCATTGCATTATATCTATATTCAGTATTCAAATCATGAGAGAACTCATACATTGATTCATCGTATGCAGTTTCACACCACTCAGCAACGTTACCAGACATACAATATAATCCCCAACCATTTGGATTGTATGAGAATACCTTCACAGTATGGAAACCTCCATCTTCAAAATAACGACCTCTCATTGGTTTAAAATTCCCTAAGAAACATCCTGATTCATTACGAATATAAGGCCCTCCCCATGGGTATTGTGACATTGCCAAGTCACCTCTTGATGCTCTCTCCCATTCAGCTTCAGTTGGCAGACGAAAATCTTGAACGAAGATGTCTCCCATTGATATTAACCAGCTATTCAACAATTGTGTTCTCCAAACAGAGAATGCTTTTGCCTGAACCCATGTAACACCAACTACAGGATAATTATCATAAGCAGGATGCCAAAAATACATATTTGTCATTGGGTCATGGAACGAGTAAGTAAAATCACGAACCCAGCACAATGTATCCGGATAAACATTAATAATCTCATCAATAATAAATCGTTGACGATTAGCATGCCCACGTATTGCATTACTCTGTCCTTTCTTATTGATTCCATTACTTAAGTCTAAATCCTGACCTTGCTTTTCTTCTGTAAACGGATGTGGAGGTGTTTCCAACTCTCTATGATCATTGACCAATTTGTTCCCTTGATTATCGTATCCATTAGGAGTAATATTAATACGTCCTCTTCTTGCCGCTTCCACGTAGTCAATCCAATAGTATCTGAACATCAATTTACGCGTATCAATTTGACGACGCTTATAGAAACGCTGTGGTTGAGGGTAATACATATCAGCTAAGATAGGGACTAACTCCTCATCATTATACGAAAAGCTTCTATCCCAGTTTAAGCTAAACACTTCACGATTTAACTCTCGATCCGATGCGTCATACTCAACATACTCAAGTGCACCTTCGTCAAAATACATCTCTTGATAATTAATGTATCGATCAGCATCTTCATCATCTTCAAGACCAAAATAGATTTTCTCACGCGCTATAGAATCACGCACCCAATCAACAAACTGGCGATATTCGTTGTTACGAATTTCCGTTTGATCCATATAGAATGCTTGAACAGAAACTGTACGCGCTCGAGTTTGATGCAAGAACGGCACATCTCCATCGTTTTCTCCTTGCTGGAATGCTCCCGCAGGGATATAAACCATCCCTAATGGAATCTGCGGATGATAGGGAGCCCTTCCAAGGGTCCCTGTAAGGTGTCCTGTTCTTGTAGTACAAGAAAACAACACAACACTAACTAAAGTAAATAACAAAAGTTTTTTCATTCTACCTCTTTTTTATACCGGATATCTTTATTAACAGTTTACAGGATCAACTTTGTTACGATATAACGGAATATATGCTGAAATGGTTACAAATATTTTTAAATTAAATCAATTACAACCATCTAGGGTGCTTCGATTTTTGAATTGGAACTGGCGGTAAGTAGTGACAGAACTTAACCATCATCTCATGAGTACCGCGTGAAATACTTGAAAGTTTATTTGTAGAAACGTCATACGAATATCCCGCATCAATAAAATTACCTCCTCCAAGATCTCCTTTATAGCCAAGCATAATTGGAACAGATTCTATAAAACGGAATCCTAAACCTCCATAAAACTTATGTTCTCTGCTCAATGTACGAATATATCTTGCGCTAATCTCTGCAGAAGACTTCACCAAATCTGTTCTATACACAGCATTAAGATCTAGATCTCCACCCCAAGTATTAGTTCTATTCCATCCCCCCATAACATAGTAATGACGGGCACTTGTATACCCCCAAACCGGAGCAGGAGTAACAGTGGCATCTGTAAGTGTTGATGCAGAAAGATGTGTAGAAGAAACTCCAACATACCAGTCATCATTAGATCGAAAATACACTCCAAAATTCAAATCCAATTTAGTCGCAGAAAAAGCTGTAGGAAGTGATGGATCAAATACGCCTGTAGGAGGAACCCAATCTGGAGTCATCCCGAGATTAGTAAATCCAGCTCCTATACCAACGCCTAGAACACCGTTTACTGCGCTAAGGTCTTGATGAAAGGAATAATTTAAAACCAAATTATTCTGACGGGTAAATCCAATTGCATCATGATAAAATGACAGACCAAAGCCTTTTAACAATGGATGAATCCTACTTAAACTCCCTTCTAAGTTAAGAACAGCAGAGTTTGGAGCTCCATTTACTTTATCCCATTGATTTCTATAAATCAATGTCCCACAAAAGCCATCACTCATCCCCATGCCTGTAGCACCCGGATTCAAACTCATTTTGTCATACATAAAGTGTGTAATTAGCTTATCCTGCTGCCCAAAAACACCAGCAGTAGTAAGCAATACAAACGATGTTAAAACTAAAAGTCCACCTTTCATAAATAACAATTTTAGTACCCAATTTAGACCACTATGGTCAAATAGACACAGTTACTAAGCGCCTAAAATAGGTAATTTTATTTGAAAAGGGTAAAAAAAATTAACGAATATTTCATTTTAACATTACAACCGATTCGCCTATAACAAGTGGCAATCAGCTTAATTTCTGAATGGTTTTCCACCAAAGATTTGGAATTTGATTATTCATCGCCCCATCGTAATCACCTTGATCACAGGGAACTAGTTGATGCCTCTCATACTTCCCGCTTTGCCCCGCAGGATATTTAACTTCCAACCACCATCGATTAGACTTGTCGCTACGATAAAAAACCAAATCGTCATTAAAATCATCCATATGCACATGAAACTTCACATAATTCTTCTTACTACCGATAGGAAAATCACCTACTCGTTGAGCAACTCCATCTATAAAATACCAAATGATTTGCGCCGTTAAACTTGAGGCCATTCTATTCTGTTCAGGGTGAACATTAAACAAACCCAAACAACTTACCTTATCACTAATTCCTGAGTACTTCGCCAACTGACAAACCTGCTCAGCATAAAACCCGTTAGCATTATCATAGCATGAAGCATCTATTTCTCCTGCCTTAATACTTCCGAAATCCATCGTTATAACATCTGAATTTCTCAAATGCGGCTCAGCCACCTTAAAGTTTGCGTTAAAAGCTCCTAATCGACATATATCAAAAAACAATTTATCAAACAAATCAACCTCACTGCGCGAAACAAAAGGCCTTTGAACACCAATCGTTGTATAATTAAACAAATAACAAGGACGTTGCATCAACAAATGACTTACAAAACCATCAGAGTGTATCTCTGAATCAGGCTCCCCTATATCAAGCTTATTGTCAATAGCACAAATATTAATTGTTTGCTCGAGCTTTTCAAAACCACGATAGCATGCCATTGTCAAATCCTGAGACCCTCCAACAATAATTGGCAATATGTCATTTTTCACCAACTCACCTACAACATTAGCCACAGCGTAATAAGTATCTTCAACTTTCTCCCCAGGGACGATTGTTCCTAAATCATAAACCACCCCATTCCAAGAGTCCCCTTTAAAAGAGTCATACAACGACTGACGAAAAGATTCATTAACACCATTCGGGATATTTCCATTCCTATACTCTGGCACATAAATAACCGCAACCCCAGAGCTATCAAGATCAGGGAAGCCGCATTCATCATGAATACGCATAGATTGTCCTAACCTCCCCTCTAAGACAACTAAAGAATCATCTACGGGCTGGAAATAAAAAGAAATATCGTTCATAGGTGCCATTTCCTCAAAAATACACGATGCTAAGCATCGATCTACTTCAACCATAAAAAGCTATAAAGGGCGAACCGTTGAAAACTCAACAATTCGCCCTTTACAATTCAATACAACAGCTCAAAACGAGCTATTTTAAAAAATTCATTACTTTTTTGCTTTTGCTTTTGACTTTGACTTTGACTTTGATTTAGCTTTAACCTTTTTCTTCGGCGCCTTTTCTTCAATTATCTTCTCTACCGCTTCCAATGTTAAAGACTCCACATCAAAAGTTTTAGGCAACTCAATTTTAATCTTTCCTTTAACAATATTAAATCTACCCCAACGTGCCTTTTGAACAGAAACTCCTTCATCATCCCATCGATGAATATATTTATCAATCTCCTTCTGCTTCTTCAATTCTATCAACTCCACTATATCATCAAATGTCAAATTATCAAAATCATACTTTTTATTGACATTAATAAACATTTCATTCCACTTAATGAAAGGACCAAATCGTCCAGTCCCCTTTTGAACAGGAAGATTTTCATATGTAGCAATAGGAGCATCCGCCTCCCTCTTCAATTCAATCAGTTCAATTGCCCTTGCTAAATCAACCCCACCAATATCTTCTCCTTTCGGTAAAGAAGCAAACATACCATCGAATTTTACATAAGGACCAAACCTACCCTCTGCTACAACAACATCATGCCCTTCGTACACACCAACATTCTTTGGAAATTTAAACAATTCCAGCGCTTCTTCTAATGTAATAGAGTTAATTGACTGATCTCTTCGTAAAGACGCAAATGCAGGCTTCTCACCATCCACTTGTTCATCTCCTTCTTGAACCATAGGACCAAACTTACCAATACGCGCTATAATCTTCCTTCCTGACTCAGGATGAATCCCGATTTCTCGTTCACCAGTAGCTCTCTCAGAATTTTCCAAGGTATCTTCGACATTATCATGAAAAGGTGTATAAAATGACTTAATCATCTTCGTCCATTCTACTAACCCTTGCGCAATCTCGTCAAACTCTTGCTCAACTTTCGCAGTAAAACCATAATCCATGATTCTTTCAAAATGCTCAGAAAGAAAGTCTGTCACCACAATTCCAATATCGGTTGGTGCTAATTTATTCTTTTCCCGCCCTGTTATTTCCGAAAGTTCAGTTTGATCAAAAACTCCATCTTTCAATATCCAACGAACATATTTTCTTTCTTTACCATCCCTTTCAGGCTTTTCAACATAACCTCTTTTTTGAATTGTTGAAATAGTAGGGGCATACGTTGATGGCCTCCCAATCCCAAGTCCTTCAAGCTCTTTTACCAAAGAAGCTTCAACATATCTTGCTGGAGGCCGAGAAAATCGTTGTGTAACCACAACTTCATCCGTTTTCACCCCCTCGCCAACAACCACTGCTGGTAATAATCCAGAGGTATACGCATCATTAACATCTTCATCGTCAAGATTACTTTCTAAGTACACCTTTAAGAATCCATCAAACTTAATTACCTCTCCTTTCGCTTGAAAAGTATCATCTACCTTAGGAGCATTCAACTTTATGGTTGTACGTTCTAACTTTGCATCAGACATTTGCGAAGAAATAGCACGCTTCCAAATCAAGTCATACAACTTCTCCTGATCCCGTTCCCCTGTCATTGAATGCAATGCGAAATTCGTTGGTCTAATCGCTTCGTGAGCCTCCTGAGCACTATTAGACTTTGTTTTAAATTTCTTTGGATTCGCATATTCAGTCCCGTACGCCTTTTCTATTTCTCCTTTAGCCGCACTTATTGCAGTATCAGATAAGTTTACAGAATCTGTTCTCATATAAGTGATCAGCCCTGACTCATACAACCTCTGAGCAACAGACATTGTTCTTGAAACCGAGAACCCCAGCTTTAAACTTGCTTCTTGCTGAAGTGTAGATGTTGTAAACGGAGCTGTTGGCTTTTTCGTAGCAGGTTTTTTTAACACATCCGAAACACTAAATTCGGCATCACTACAATCATTCAACAACTTTTCAACTTCCTGCTCCGATTTTAACTGACGAGAAACATCCGCTTTAATTTTTCCTTTTGATGTTGTAAAAACTCCATTTACTCTAAAAAATGATTCAGAATTAAACTCATTGATAAGTCTTTCCCGCTCAACAATCAATTTTACAGCAACGGATTGTACACGCCCAGCAGATAAGCTCGGACGAACTTTACGCCATAACACTGGCGACAATTCAAAACCAACTAATCGATCTAAAATACGACGAGCTTGCTGCGCATCTACTAACTCTTTATTTATTTCTCGAGGAGATTCAATTGCCTTTAAAATTGCAGTCTTTGTAATCTCATTAAACGTTATCCTCTTAGTTTCTTTTTTTGCTAATCCTAACGTCTCATATAAATGCCATGATATCGCCTCTCCTTCGCGGTCCTCATCCGTCGCGAGCCACACCACCTCAGCAGCCTTAGCCATCTTCTTCAGCTCGGCAACAAGCTGTTTCTTATCAGCTGAAACTTCGTAACTCGGTTTAAAGTCATTTTCAACATCAACTGAAACTCCTTTCTTTGCAAGATCTCGAACATGTCCAAAACTCGACTTAACCACAAAATCCTTTCCCAAATATCCTTCAATGGTTTTAGCCTTTGCAGGTGACTCAACAATTACTAGGTTCTTTGCCATGCATTCATTTTTTTAGACGTAACTATGCTATAAAGGTATTACCCCATTCAAATAGCAAGATGCAAATGTAAGAGCATTTATTGACAAATCGCAAGGATTTAAAAGAACATAATTTTGAACACCTACACTTATATATACTCTTTAACCTATGGTTAAAGCATTTTTCCTCTATTTTAAATTTTATCATTGATTAACAAACTGACATTTTGGCACCCTTGTCTTTTTCATTAATTTTGTACTTGGATTTATACGAGAACACGATAGAACATAATGGATTTAAACAAAGAAATAGACGAGGCGCGTCAAGGAGAAGCAACAGTTATACAACCTGAAGGGGATCCCAACGGAAAAAAATTATACGTGGAAAGCTACGGATGTGCAATGAACTTTTCAGATAGCGAAGTTGTTGCCTCAATTCTTTCAAAAGAAGGATACTCAACAACTCGTGATGTAGAAGAAGCTGATGTTGTTTTAATTAACACTTGTTCTATCAGAGAAAATGCCGAGCAACGTGTGCGTCGTAGGCTTACAAATTTCAAAAATCGAAAAAAACATCAACCTGAATTAGTTGTTGGAATTTTGGGATGCATGGCGGAGCGACTAAAGAAAAACCTCCTTGAAGAAGAAAAACTAGTAGACCTTGTTGCTGGGCCAGATTCTTATCGTGATCTCCCAAACTTAATCGAAGAAGTTGGAAGCGGTCAAAAAGCTGTAAATGTTCTTCTTTCACGAGATGAAACATATGCAGATATTTCTCCTATAAAGCTGGATCAAAGTGGTATTGTAAGCTTCGTTTCAATTACACGTGGATGTGACAACATGTGCTCTTTCTGTGTTGTTCCTTTTACACGTGGAAGAGAGCGTTCTAGAGACCCTGAAACGATTCATAAAGAATGTAAGGATTTATTTGACCGAGGATATCGTGAAGTAACTTTATTGGGACAAAATGTAGACTCTTATCGCTGGAATATGACTTCGAAAGGAGAAATAAAAGACATCGATAAACCAACTACGAATTTCGCCCAACTCATGGAATTAATCGCTGGAATATCTCCAGAATTAAGAATTCGCTTTTCGACTTCTCATCCAAAAGATATGACAGACGAAGTTTTGAAGGTTATTGCTAAGCATGAAAATGTTTGTAATTATATTCACCTTCCAGTTCAATCAGGAAACACCGAAGTCCTTAAACGTATGAATCGAGGGTATTCTCGTGAATGGTATCTAGATAGAATTGCTGCCATTCGAAGAATAATCCCTGGATGTGCAATTTCCACAGATTTAATAACTGGCTTCTGTGACGAAACGGATGAAGAACATCAAGATACCATTTCGTTAATGAAAGAAGTTAAATGGGATTTCGCTTATATGTACAAATATTCTGAACGACCAAAAACACTAGCAGAAAGGCGTTTTGACGACAATGTTCCTGAAGACAAAAAAGGAAAACGCTTAACTGAAATTATTGATTTACAACAAATACACTCACTTGAAGCCAATCAACGCTACTTAGGAACAACGGTAAAAGTACTTGTTGAAGGACCTTCTAAGCGATCTCAAGATGATTTTTCGGGAAGAAATGATGAAAATGTAAAGACCGTTTTCCCTAAAGGAGACTCCAAAAAAGGAGACTATGTATTAGTAGAAGTCACTGAATGCACTGCGGCGACGTTAATCGGTAAATTGATTAAAATACTATAAACTATGGAAGCGCAACAGATAAAACAACGGTTTGGCATTATTGGAAACGCTCCACTATTAAATAGAGCTCTTGAAGTAGCTATACAAGTAGCCCCTACTGACATCTCAGTCCTTGTCACTGGAGAAAGTGGAACAGGTAAAGAAATCATACCTCAAGTTATTCATCAATTGAGTTCAAGAAAACATGGTGAATACATTGCAGTGAACTGTGGCGCAATCCCTGAAGGAACGATTGACTCCGAACTTTTCGGTCATGAAAAAGGAGCTTTTACTGGAGCTAGCGGTAGTCGAAAAGGGTATTTTGAAGTTGCTGACGGTGGAACAATATTTCTAGATGAAGTTGCCGAGCTACCAATGCAGACACAAGTTAGGTTGTTACGTGTATTGGAGACAGGAGAATTTATCCGTGTAGGATCTTCTAAACCAATAAAAACGGATGTACGTGTAGTAGCCGCTACAAATGAAAACATGATGCAAGCAATTTCTTCAGGAAAGTTTCGTGAAGATCTTTTTTATCGTTTAAGTACTGTTCCAATTTCACTTCCTCCTTTAAGGAAAAGAAACGATGACATTCATTTGTTGTTTCGTAAATTTTCAAGTGATTTTGGAGACAAATATAGAATGCCTAGTATTAAACTAAGTTCAGAAGCAGTAACCCTTCTTAACACTTATACTTGGCCCGGAAATATTCGACAACTGAAAAATCTTGTAGAACAAATATCAGTAATTGAAACGGCTCGAGAAATAGATGCAACAATGCTCAATCGCTATCTCCCAGCGGAGAGAGACAATAGTCCAGCTGTTATTGGAGATTCAAAGGACAGTATCAATGAGAGAGAATTGATGTATAAGTTTTTATTCGACATGAAAAAAGACTTAACAGACCTCAAAAAATTAGTTGTTGATTCAATTTCACAAGATGGCACTGTTAACTTGAATAATGATCAAGCAAATTTGGTCAATCGTTTTTACAACGATGTGAATACTAATGTGAGTAAAGCGCATATTTTGCCAGCTGCGTCAAGTGAGAATAAAGAAAATGATGCATTTGCATTTCCTTCCAAAACGGCAAATGAGCATTATGAAGCCCATGAGGAAATCGAAGAATCCCTATCATTAGAAGATCGTGAAAAAGACCTAATAAAGAAGGCGCTTTTGAAACATAAGGGTAAAAGAAAACATGCTGCTTCAGAATTGGGAATTAGTGAACGTACCCTTTATCGAAAAATTAAAGAGTATAATTTGACCGACTAATGAAAATATTTGCGATTATCTCTCTTCTCTTCTTGCTAGCATCTTGTTGGCCACAAAGCATTTCCTTTAAAGACAAAGGAAGTGGAACTCCTGACTGGAAAACATTTTCATTAAAGACGTTAGAAAACAGAGCTCCAAACACCCCTTTAAGCTATGCAGCTACACTTTCGGAATCAATCAAAGATGGTATTCAGAACAACACAAAACTTTTGATTAGTTCTAATTCTGACACTACAGGTGTAGACGTTGAGGGTGTAATAAATTTATATTCAATTACTCCTGTTGCTATTCAAAACGGAGATGCAGCTGCAAAAAACCGACTAACTATTTCTGTTTCA
>JAKVAS010000047.1 GCA_022448165.1 Crocinitomicaceae bacterium
TATCAGCATACCCTCCAGTGAAAAGATCCATATCACCATCACCATCTAAGTCTGCAATTTTTGGAACCTGAAGATAACTTCCTGTTTGCGTTAAACCGAAAGGGTTTTGCACTGGAGCAATAAATGACTGCGCATTGGATCCTGACGCAAAACCAAATACAACCGCAAAAGCACCTAAAATCTTTCTCAGTTGGTGTTTTGGTACAAAACCAGATAGTTCTTGCAGTAAGAATTTAATTCTTAGTTTAATTCGATGAATTACCTCAGGAGATTGACCTGAAGTACCCGTTTTTAATGTTAATTCCTCAACGATTCTAGCTAATTGCCTCTTCTTTCGTGAGTAGTGGATTTTCTTCATATCGGAAATTTACAACTTATTTTTTAATTGCCCAAAAGGTTGATTTGGGTGTGGTTACACCCTCCTTATAATCAGGGCGTATCGTATTCATAATGTTTGGTCTTACTGTATTTGGAAGCACGTGTACATCATATATTTCATCCAAAGAAGTTTGATAGGTAATCTTGCCTGCAACACTTCCTGTTGGTAGATGCACCACGACAATTCCGGCCTCATTTGCTTCAAGATTTAACTTTGCAAAAGTTGATGAATTTTTACGCAATTTTGACAATCCAATAAATAGATAGTCTTGGTGCAAATCCATTCCACGTACAAAGCCATCAAGCTTGACAATCACCTCATACGTACCTGCTTCCCTGTTGACCTTAATCAGTTCTCCTGTTGCCGACAAAAGCGTGTATAATTCACCATTAAAAATACGTGGTGTATGTGGCATTGCAAGTCCTTCTACAATAGTTTCGTTTGTATCAACATCAATAATAACTCCTCCTGTTGTTATCGTGTCTCTCCAACTTTGAAAATAATTTCCTTGACCAAATGCTGTAACATATTTGGGCTTACCATTGAGCATGGCCATTCCATTTAAATGACATCGGTCTTCAGCAACCATTTTATCTATAAAACTTGGTGTCCAAACAGGTCTAAAATTATAATCATCATCCAATTTAATTATACTCGAAAACAACGTGTTTACACCATAAAGCTCATTATTCTGACCAAAATTAAGATCGTGAATATCTAACGTGCCTGTATGATAAGTAAGTCTTGGCATATAAAGCGAATCATACTTATTAGGCGACCTAGGATAATGTTTAGCCAATTCTTTAGAATTCGAAAAGACTATAACCTCATCCTTACACGCGATTGCTAACTTGTCTTTTTCGTAATCTTGTGCAATACCCATTGGCTTATCAAATGTTCTAGGTAATTGAACAATTTTACTTTCGTTCAAAGCCGATATGAAAACCAATTTACCCGCTTGATAAGTGGAAATTGCTAATGTACAATTCAATCGTTGAAGCAATTCAGGAACTTGTGCCGAATATGAACAAGAAAATGGAGCTAAAGCTGGTGTCTGGTTATTGTTAGACATAAAATTCAAGACATTTAATAAATCTTAGTTAGTCACCGAAAATATAAACAATTAACCATTTACGTGGAAAATGTTCTCACATCTATTACATTTTTAACTTTTATTTACGCTTCATAATAATCACAACTTGAAACGAATCATCTTCACTCCTAAAAAGAAAACAGAATTAACACCAAGCTCACTACGCTATTGCAATCTTGTCTCTCAGAACGTATATTGTTCCCTAAAAAAGACTCCAATATAGCTATAAGTACATTTTAATTAGACGCATGATATACAAAGAAGAGGAAACATTCAAACAAAAAAACTTTTCCCGCGACCTACTGGAACTTGGTGAATACGAACTATGCACTTTCACAAATTGTGATTTCTCCAATGTAAATTTGACAAGTATGAAATTCATTGAATGTGAATTCATTGAATGCAACTTGAGCAATGCTATCTTAAATCAAACATCTTTTCAAGCCGTAAAGTTTGAAAATTGCAAAATGCTCGGGCTTAACTTTGAAAATTGCAGTGAATTTGGACTTTCTTTTGAATTCCATCATTCATCCTTAAACCACTCTTCCTTCTACCAGTGTAAAATTAAAGAAACTCGATTCTCAAATTCGCAACTACATGAAGTCGATTTTACAGAGTGTAACCTCGCGCAAGCCTCCTTTGATCACTGTGATCTTTTAGGTGCCATTTTCGACAATACAATTCTAGAAAAAGCTGATTTCAGAACCTCCGAAAACTATAGTATTGATTTAGATAAAAATCAGAGTAAAAAAGCAAAGTTTTCTCTCAATGGAATTGCGGGATTGTTAAACAAATATAACATTCAAATCGAAAAATAATATGCGCGCATAACAGATTGCAATTCAATCTATTCTACTCTACTCTTGTTTTTAAAACAAACATCGTATATTTGGTATGTAAATAAAAGTAATGCTTGCTATAACGTTGATCTTTCTGATTACACTTTTTGAGATCATAGCATCTCCTATTGTGCAATCCACAACAAAAAAATCTTTACTGCTAATGCGGCAACTCCCATTCATTTAATAATCCAGTCGTTAAGCAATGTCATTTCATTAGAACTTCCGAATAAACACAATTCTTACAAGCAATATAATAGATCAAATACGGTCTATCTTTACAGATAAAACCTCATTGGAAACGATGGGGTTTTATTGTTTTAATTATATATCAAAGCTTATCAAGTTTGCACCGTCTTAAGTTTTGTTTCTTTCGTTTCAATATCTGATTTCTCCGAACGTTCCTTGATACGCTTTTCAATATCACATTCCATTTTATCGACACGTTTGTGAAATTCGTTCATCTTTATTTCCATCTCTGCTTTCTTCTTTTCAAAAAAAGCATTGGATTTCACTTGCATTTCTTTCATTCGTTGCGCCATTTCATGCTTTTTTGATTCAAAATCAAATGACACTTTAGAAGAGTCCGGCGGCAACTGACGTTCCTGTTTCCAAGCCTCAAAATCAAAATTTTCAATGGGCTTACCATTTTCCTTCGCATTGGATCGTTCTTCAACTAACTCTCCATTTTCCCAACGTTCATATGTTTCAATTTCTCGAGAAGTGCTTTGAGAACTTACATACCCTCCAGTCATTAAACACAACACAATCATCCCTTTCTTCATACAATTCAAATTTTCGATTGAAAATGTACAGAACGAATATCATGCCATAGCAAAAATATTATCCTCGTTTCTGACGCTTATGATATGTTTTATCCCCTCTAGTCTGAGGTTTCTTATACTTTTTTTCCTTTTTTCGCTTGTAACTTCCTCCAAGGTTTACCTTCTTGTTCTTTGCCTTCTTTTCATGAAATCCAGGAGCGAGTTCAGTTGGCTTTTTTAAGTTCCGATCTGGGTTTTTTTCGCGATCTTCCTCAGGCATTTCTTCAGGTAACAATTCCTTAGAAATTGCCACTTCTGTTGGAAAATCCAATACAGGGACCACGTAATTCATTAGCTCCTCAATTTCACCCTTATATTTCAGTTCTTTTTCCGTTGAAAATAAAATAGACCTTCCTTGCTCTTCCGCTCGTCCTGTTCTACCAATTCGATGCATATAATTTTCAGGAAAGTTAGGAGTGTCGAAACTAATAACGTGAGAGATTTGCTCTAAATCAAGTCCTCTGGAAATTACATCAGTCGATATTAATATTCTATTCTTTCCTGAATCAAACTCTTCGATTGAACGCATTCGATAATTCTGCGTTTTATTCGAGTGAATAATTCCCATCTCTTCACCAAAAACTTCCTCTAACTCGGCAAAAACACGATCAGCCATTCGCTTACTATCAGTAAACACCAACGTTTTTCGGAAAGTGTTAGCATCCTGCAATAAATGCTTCAACAAATTAATTTTTGTGTGAAAATTCTCTACCGAATAACTAGTTTGTTGAATGTTTTCCAATGGAGTTCCACTAACAGCCACCGAAATTTTAGTTGGAACGATAAAGTAGTTGTCAATCATTTCATCAACATGCTCTGTCATCGTAGCGGAAAACATGATATTTTGACGTCGTTTAGGTAATAAATCAAAAATATTTACCAATTGTCTACGAAAACCAAGATCAAGCATTACATCTACCTCATCGATCACTAATTTCTTAACGCCTTTTAAGGAAAGGGCATTATTAAGTACCAAATCATATAATCTTCCTGGAGTTGCAACAATAATATCCTGCCCATCCAAAAGCGAAGCAGCTTGCGTATTCATGTTTACTCCACCATAAACACCTTTTACTCGAACTGTCATGTATTTCGCATACATTTCTATTTGCTGAACAACTTGAATCACGAGCTCACGTGTTGGGACCATAATCAAAACACGTGGATTCTTTTGCTTTGAAAATGTCAACTCATCCAAAATCGGGAGCATATATCCCAAGGTTTTACCCGTTCCGGTTTGTGCAATTCCCAACATATCTTTTCCTGATAAGATTACAGAAAATGATTTTTCTTGAATTGGTGTTGGTATATCAAAGCCTAAATCCGCAATAGAATTTCGAAGTGCTTTTTTCAGACCAAACTGTTCGAAAGATGCCATTTGTAATTTTTTATCAAAATTAAGACATATTGCGAGCTTGTGCGCTATTTATTCAACCAAATATCGTTGAACAATTACAACTACTTCTTATTTTTACAAATAAAACAGCATGATCATCCGTCCGATACAAGAAGACGATAACGAAGCAATTGCACGCGTGATTCGAGATGTGCTTACCGAACATGGTGTTAATAAGCCTGGAACCGTTTTTACTGACCCTACAACTGATCAACTCTTTGAACTGTTTCAAACAGAAAATTCGGCCTATTTCATAGTAGAGGAAGCAGGTGAAGTTTTAGGCGGCTGTGGAATATACCCAACAGAAGGCTTGTCAGATGGATGTATCGAATTAGTTAAACTCTATATCCATAAAAAAGCACGAGGAAAAGGACTTGGACGAAAATTAATGCAAGTAAGCATTAACGAAGCAAAGAAGCTCAATTTCAAAAGTGTCTATTTAGAAACATTGGCCGAACTTAGTAATGCAGTGGAGCTTTATCAAGAGTTAGGTTTCAAAAAACTAGATAATGCCATGGGAAACTCGGGTCATTTTGCATGTCAGCTTTGGATGTTAAAAGAACTTTAAGTTCATATTCAAAATTGAGAGATTCATTTGCAAATGGAATCAGTAATGGTCTAGAAAAATTAAAGAATTTCACCATTGAAAGAAAGGCAAAATTTCGTACTGAAAAATATTATATTTGAGAAATCGGCACGAACGCATAGCCGCAAACCATTATACACTAAAATAAAACATGGCACCATCAAAACTTAAATGGGCATTTTTTTCGTACGGTCATAATCTGGGAGATTTTACAAGGGCATTAGAGACAGCCAAAGGTATGAAGCAAAGTGGTATGGAAGTTAAATTCTTTAACCATGGTGGAATACATAATCACATGATTTCTGAAGCTGGTATTGATGAGCAAAATCTTTATCCGGAACTTACATGGGATCAACATCAAATAATAATGGATATCAATAGATACAAAGTAAAAGTTGGTACTCCATTACCTGTTTCAGCAGAGCAGTGGATTAAAATGGCTGAAGCTGATTTAAAGGCTCTAGAAGACTACAAACCAGATGGTGTTTATGCAGGCTTAAATTTAAGTTGCATGATATCAGTACCATATGCTAAACTACCTATGGTTACACAGGTTCCAACTGTTAACTGCCCTGCATTTATTCATAAGGAAATGTATAACATGCCAAACACTATGGAGAGAAATTTCTTTATGCAAAAAGTTGTTCCAGGTTTTGTTAAACGAAAGATAATGAAGAAGGTTTTACTAGGAGATTCTGCTAAATCGTCTTTAACTACTTTTAATGAAGCAAGGAAACATTTTGGTTTAAAGCCTATCTATAATATTACGGATCTGGTTAGAGGAGACATTACCCTTTTACCAGACTTGCCTATTTTAAGTGGACTAAAAGAAAAAGACTTAACAAAAGGTTATTATTACTCTGCCCCCATTTTTTCCATGATGGATATGCCTATCCCAAATGAGATAAAAAAAGTGTTCAGCAGACCAGGACTGAATATTTTTTGTTCGCTAGGTAGTTCCGGATTCCCGGAAACTTTAAAACTAATTATCAAAACACTTAAACAAGTAAAACATTTCAATATTGTTTGTTCAACAACTTCAATTTTAGATCCAGAAGAATTAGGCCCTAATACTGAAAACTTTTATGCCTGTAAATTTCTTCCTGCACATTTGGTAAACGAAATGGCTGATATTGCGGTAACACATGGAGGACAAGGCACTATTCAAACTGCGGCCTGGGCAGGAACTCCAGTTGTAGGCATTGGCTTTCAAGCAGAACAACAAGCAAACATTGATGGGCTTGTTCGTGCAGGAATGGGTATTAGAATCCCTGTTTATTCAGTTTCGTCTAAACGCATATTAAAAGCGGTAAATGAAATTTCCAAAGGTAAATACTCAGAAAATGCACTTAAAATTAAAAACAAAGTCCGTTCAACTGACGGGGTAAAGAAATCTGTTGAAATAATGAATGATTTTATATTGAATAAAAGTGATGGGGTTACTACCTAATTAAATACTGCTACACACCCACAAATTAGTTTATAGGTGCTTTTAATGATTCTCATTAAAAAATATTTTGGGTCGTATTCTTTTTTAGACGAGGGGTCAATTTATGCGATTTCCTCATTTAACGAAATCTCCTTAAAGTCAAACAAATTTGCATCTAGCAAATGAGATGGGTTTATCTTCTTCAGTGCATTAAAAATAGAAGTTGACCTTCCCGGGAATTCATCCTCCCATTCGCGAATCATCTTTTTCACTTTTTTGCGCATCATATTCTCCTGAGATCCACAAAGTGTGCATGGAATAATTGGAAATTCTCGTCCCTTCGAATATATTTCTATTTCTGATTCTTTACAGAAAGCCAATGGACGAATTACAATATGACGTCCGTCATCTGTTTTGTATTTAGCTGGCATTGCTTCCAATCGTGAGCCATTGAACAAATTCATAAAAAATGTTTCAATAATATCATCACGATGATGTCCTAAGGCAATTTTAGTAGCCCCTATTTCATCTGCAATTGTGTACAAATTACCTCTACGAAGTCTAGAACAAAGGCTGCACATTGTTTTTCCTGGTTGAACCTTATCAATTACCACACTGTACGTATCTTTTTCTACAATTTTAAAAGGTATACCTAGTTGCGTGAGGTATTTAGGAAGTACTGCTTCTGGAAACCCCGGTTGTTTTTGATCTAAATTTACCGCAACAATTTCAAAATCAATATTCGATTCTTTTTGATAGTGCAAAAGGACATCAAGCATGGTATAGCTATCCTTTCCTCCGGACAAGCACACCATCACTTTATCTCCATTTTCAATAAGAGAATAGGCTTCCCATGCCTTCCAAACATCGCGCCTAAGGTGTTTTTCTGCTCGATTAAATATACTTGGATCAATTGTCATTCGGCAAAGTTACGAAGTTTGATGTACTTTTGTGGTCTTCAAATAAGCATGGGGCAACAAACACATTTCATATCATTCAAGGAATCAACCGAACATTATACACTTCCGGAGAAGTTTACTTTTCCTTTCTACTATGATCCTCATCCACTTGGATTGTTGGCGGCTAAAGAATTGCAGAGTTACCTTGAAACACAAACGGACTGGATACATAATTTCGGTATCGACCCAACTCAAAAAGGACAAGTCATTGGAAAAATGTTTGGTGTACTTGTTGTTCGCAACAAAAACGGTAAACTCGGTTACCTAACAGCTTTCTCGGGTAAACTCGCCGGATCTAACGATCACCCATATTTTGTCCCTCCTGTTTTTGACATTTTAGAAACAAATGGTTTCTTTCGTAAAGGTGAAGCCATTATTAGTGCGATTACGGTTGAAATTGAAGCACTTGAATCGGACCCACAATTAGCAGTTCTTCGTAGAACCCTAAATGAAGAAGAAAAAACAGCAGCCTTTCAACTCGATCGATTAAAAAACAAAGCAAAAGAGGCTAAAAGAATTCGACGAGAACGACGTTCCAAATTAAAAGCTGAAGAAACTTCTGTATCACACGAAGTTCTTCTTCATGAAATGAAAATTGAAAGTTTACAATTCAAAGCATATTATAAAGATTTAACTGATTATTGGACTCTTCGTCTCGGAAGAACTCAACGAAAACTAGAGCGTTTTACCTCAAAAATTGAACGTCTAAAAAAAGACCGAAAAGCAAAATCTGGTGCACTTCAGCAACAGATCTTTGATCACTATCATTTTCTAAATGCTCGCGGAGAAGAAAAAAGTCTTGGTGCAATATTCAAACATACCATTGAACAAAAACCGCCTTCAGGAGCAGGTGAATGTGCTGCCCCGAAACTATTACAGTTTGCTTTCTTAAATGAGCTAGAACCAATAGCCCTAGTAGAGTTTTGGTGGGGAGCTTCACCAAAATCTGAGATTAGAAAACACAAACAATACTACCCTTCTTGCCGTGGTAAATGTGAACCGATTCTTGGGCATATGCTAGAAGGAATGAATGTTGATGACAACCCTCTACTTAAACCGTCTGAAGAAAAAAAAGAAGTTAACATTGTTTTTGAAGACGAACATATTGTAGTCATAAACAAGCCTCACGAATTTTTATCTGTACCAGGAAAAACCATTTCAGATTGTGTTGATCTCCGTATGCATGAAAAGTATCCAGATGCTACTGGACCATTGATCGTTCATCGGTTAGATATGGCAACTTCCGGATTAATGCTAATCGCCAAAACCAAAGAAATTCATAAATCACTTCAACGACAATTCATTCAGCGCACTATAAACAAACGATATGTTGCTCTTTTGGATGGTATAATTTCGAAAAATGAAGGAATAATCGACCTTCCATTACGCGTAGATTTAGAAGACCGTCCTAGGCAATTAGTTTGTTATGAACACGGAAAAAACGCACAAACTAAATTTGAAGTAATAGAACGAAAAGAAGGTAAAACACGTGTTCATTTCTTTCCAATAACTGGCAGAACTCATCAATTAAGAATGCACTCGGCCCATGAATCGGGGCTAAACTCTCCAATTGTTGGTGATGATTTATATGGAAAAAAAGCTAACCGATTACATTTACATGCTGAGCTCATAGAATTCTATCACCCAATTCTTAAAGAGCGAATAACTATAACAGCAGCTCCTGACTTTTAATCAAATAATGGAAAAATAAAGCAGTGTTATGATTCCATAACGAAAAAAGATTCCAAGAACAACGAACAGTGCCAACGGCATAAATTTTACTCTAAAAAATCCTAAAATAGCAAGCAATGCTTCTCCTATAAAAGGAATCCAAGTCAATAACCCCAAATATACCCCCCATTTTGAAAGTCTGTCTTCCCAACGATTTAAGCGGCCTTCATTTAAATTAAATTTCATTTTTAAACGCTCGTTATTTCCCTTTCTACCAATATAATAAGTAGTAAAAGAGCCTAAACTATTCCCAATCAAAGCAATCACCAACACAATTGAAATACTATAACCAGCCTCGTAAGCTCCAATTAATAACACATCAGAAGGAAAAGGAAGAATTGTAGCAGACAAAAACGTTCCACAAAACAGACCCAACAACCCTAATTCAGATAAACTCATTGAGGTAAAATAAGCAAATCCTAGACGATTTTCTCTTTTCCAAATCGTCTAGTCTCAAATTTGATCTAACGAACTTTCTTTAAGTTCATTATTTTAGGCCTTAAAACTCCTATTCTTTATCACACCACAAATTGAACTCCCCTATTATGATTCTAGACGAAATACAAGGCATTGACATTTATCTCTTGGACCAATTAATGAAGGGAAACATTAATGATCAACAGCGCATCCTAGATGCAGGGTGCGGAAGTGGCCGAAATGTCTTTCAAATGTTAAAGGAAAACGCTGACATTATTTGCATCGATCCGAATAATGATCGATTAGAAATACTTCGAAATGCTTTTCCTGAAAAGCATCATCGCTTTGTTTGTGCATCTCTAGAAACATACTTTGATTCTGATGGATTTGATACAATAATTTGTAATGCCGTTCTTCACTTTGCCAAAAATCATGATCACTTTGATCAATTATTTGAATCATTGATAAGTAATCTTCGTCAAAACGGTGTTCTTTTTATTCGATCAGCATCTAATATTGGATTAACAAATTCAAAGCCCTTAGGAAATGGAATTCACCTATTACCCGATAACAGTCTTCGATATTTAATTACAAGAGAAAAGATTCAATCTATTATTTCCAACTATGGATTACATTTAATTGATCCAATTAAAACAAGTAATGTTCAAGATTTACGTTGTATGACCACCCTTGTTTTCAAAAGAAATTAAAATTCGTCAAGTTTAACAAACTTCCCTCCCATTATCTTATACGTTAACCCTTGAATATCAATTGTTTCTCCTTCAGACATAGATGCAATTTTGTCAATATCTCGTTCTATCGTATGAATAGATCCCTTAGTCTTCCAAGCAATTAATAAATAGTCTACCAGGACAAAATCTCTAGCACCACACAAGATAATGTGTACTGGTCGATCAAAGTTCTTTAATAATCTAAGATCCTTTACTGGAGCATTATTGTCTACAATCATTACAAGCTCTTTATATGGTTTTGCTTGATCAACACCTTTAATTAAAGCTTCCATATTATTCTCAGGACAGTCTCCGCCGTAACCATTAGACTTCACTTTAGTCATTAGATTTTGCAACGCAACAAAATCATTTATTGGTTCATGATAAATTCCTCCTGTTTCCCCAATAACCTTATCACGATCCGCCTTATTGTCTCCATCATTGAAAAACACGAATTGAAGATTCTTTTCCATTTTGTAATTCAACTGATACCATATTGAAAGTTGATTCGCATAAGGGTTCATACTTCCTGTCAAATCACAAACAATCAACTTTTCGGACCAATCATTTCGATTTAGCGTAGCCAATACTACCGAATCTTGACCACCACTATTTTCCATTAATTTTCTTCTATGCCCTTCCTCTTCGGTAATTCCAAGCTCTTTACACCATTTTTTGAAGCGCTTTCTTTCTGCTTCCAAACGCCTTTCTTCTGCAGCAATTCGTTCTTTTTCTATACGAATCCTTCGCTCCGCTTCTTCCGTTCCCATATACATTAAATTGAGTCGCATTTCTGCATCACCTTTTGTATAAAGTACTTCCTGCTTCGAATAATCTCTATGATGTTTAAAATGAACTTTATACGTATCGCCTTTTGGTAGTTGAACCGTGATTTTCCCGTAAGAGTCTGTAAAACCAATAAACGTCTTTCCTCGCTTTTCTCCAGTAAGGGTCACCTCCTCTCGACTCAATGACTTTTCTTTTAAATCTTTGAGCGTTAATGTAAATTTCGCATAATTGTTGGGGAAAGATGTTCTTCTATAAACACTAACCCTAGTGGTATCCGGTAACCGCTTTACAAAAAGATCCACGGCTCTTTCTTGATCTTTGGACATTGCAAAAAGACGATCTTTTTCCTTCATATTGGGAGAATAAGTAAGTGTCCTCATCATTCTTCCCATACTTGACTTAGGAGATCTAATTTCAAATTTTCGCGTATAATTTGAAATCAGCACATTGTACTCCTGATCGCATGGGACATCTATATTGACCGTTCCATCCGTTCCAGATTTAGTTAAAAACTTCTCTCCTTCGGGAGAAATAAGAGTTACATTCTCTCCAACAAAAACTCCTCCCTGAATATTTTTAAGTAAAAACGAAACCGTTGAATTACATTGAGATATACCATGCTGACGGAAAAACACTATGGATATTAATAACGAAAATCGCAGTATTCTTGTAGTAAAAGGTTTCATAGAGCAGAAGTTTTAGTGTAAATATACTGTATAACGTTATTCAATAAAAAAGGTAACAAAAAGAATAACTCCTTTTGAAAATCGGCAATATTAAGGGTAACCATTCATACAGATTCTATAGCCCTATTCACAACAATATTAAATTTCAAAAAGAAACATTATCAATTTCCTGATTCGTTGAAAAAACAGAAGAATTTCGGAAGGAACTTATCAACTGCTCACACAACATTGTTATTTTATAGTTAAAAAAAAATCTTGGCACTCATTTTGAAAACGAACAAGCATATTTGAATATTGAAGCTCAACCAAATTTATAGTAGCTTTAAAAAAAACTCCGTATGATGAAAAAACTACTACTTATACCTGCATTTATAGGATCACTTTCACTCGTGAATGCTCAAATTGTGAATGATAATAAAGTAAGTTTTGGATATATTCAACTTCCTCAAATTAAAGTTGATGATGCTTTTACCAATTACGAAGTAAAGGTAGTCCATGGATACCTTGTTTCCAACCAAGATAGTTTAGCCGCATTTGAACTTAACAAGCGAGTCTCAATTGAAGTGTTTGAATCCATGATGGCGGCATACCATCAACAAAATGACTCAATTGAATCACTTCACCTAAGAAACATGGCAACATGGCAAACAAAGGTAAATGCAGGCTTAACACAATCAGATGGAACAGCCTTGCCTCAACCCATTCGTCCTATTGGACCAATTGCGCCAGTATACCCAAGATTTGACAGCCCACTTCTTCATGCAGACTACTCGGATGATGCCGTAACCAATGCGATCAACATTGAAGGTTTCACAAAAGGCTTGGGAGGCTTTGTGGTGACTGCCGACATTCAGGCAATGGAAAATATGCGTATTTCATATAAGAAAAGTGGAACTGGATCGGCCACAAAGTATACATACACTGCCTACTATAAATTACCTGTTTTAGTAACCGTTGAATCACCAACACAAGGAAAAATCATTTATCTACGTATTTTAGAAGGTATTCAAAGTTATAAACTTGGTGACTATAAGACGACCTATGATTTTGAATTATACCGTAATCAGAATAAAGCTAAAATTCATAGTGACGTTGAACGTGCAGCACGTATAAAAGCAATTCGCGACGTTTCTAATTATTTAAATGATCAAATTGGATATTTGAAACGCAGAAGAACTGCGGAAATTTATTCTGTTCGTAAGTTCAAAGATTACGATTATTCTGATGTTACCAGTGCATATTCCTTAAGCATTCAAGCATTAAACCAATTTGCGAATGATCGTTATCGTGATGGCGCCATGGATCAACTGGATCAAGCAATTGCTGCTTGGAAAGAAGTGCTTTTAGAAAGTAACTCATATGATAAAAAAGCTCGTATAAACAACAAGATTACTTCAATGATTCAATGTAATCTAGCTGAATTATACGCTTGGAAAGGTGAATACGCTGAGGCTGATTTGAATGTAAACCTCGCTATTAATGGTGGCGGGAAATTTAAACGTCATGCTCAGGCCGTACGCTCATTTTATGCGAATCAAAAGAATAGATGGAATGCCAACCAATAGACCAAATAAATCTTACTACAAACAAAGCAGTTCTCGACTCCAGTATCGTTCGCTAACCATGGACGATGTGGAGTCTTGGCTTCCATTTTTCGACACTGCCGATCACCATCGCTTCTTAGGGCAAGACATCACCATAGAACCAGTACAGCGCTCTCGTAATTGGATTCAAAGGCAATGTCAACGCAAAAATGAGAACGAATATGGTCAATTGGCAGTACTAGAAAAGGAGTCTGGTAAGTTCATCGGTGTCGGTGGAATTATTACTAGAAACATCGACGGAAAAGATGAATACGAAGTTACCTACTCATTATTCTCTGAAGTTTGGGGACAGGGTTACGGTACAGAACTTGCACACCAATTTATAAAATATGCCAATCAAAACATTGATACGAAAAGAGTAATTTCCATAATTCATACTGAAAATAAAGCCTCGATTCGAGTAGCTGAAAAGAATGGCCTTGAACGTCAAAAAGAAATGGAATTTATGGGTATGCCAGTGTATATTTACAGTCTTTCATTGAACAAAACATAGGTTTTGACGAATATTTCTTTTTTTAATTACACAATAATAGTTTAGTTTTGCAGTTCTATTAATTACAAAACCATGCAATTATGAGAATTTTATTGACCGCACTTCTTATTTCTTTATCATCCATTTCGATGGCTAGCACTGCTGATTTCTCTTCAAATAACGATACAGCTATCGAGTTTGTTGGGGGAAATGATCGAGGAAAGAAAAAGAGAAGACATAAAAGAGTCAACAAAAGACGTAAGCGTGCATGCCATAAAGCAGCCCGTAGAAATTTTGCCGGTTAGTCACCAATTTCCTTCTATTATTTCTTGTTTCAGATAACAATTATAGTCTGACAATACTATAAACGTAAAGATGTCTGCTTGTTGTTCAGGATTAAATGCTCTTAATGGGATTTTTTTTCCTAACGTAGTAATGCCTCCGAATTCATATCCAGAAAATCGCTGTGCAATTAGTGCCTCTGGAATGTAAATTAGTCCGCGATACTTATATTGTAATATATGCGCGACCTCATGAATTAGCCATTCCTGATCTCTTTTGTTCAGTGGGTCAATTGTTCTAGAAAAATGTATTGTATCTGCAATACCAAGCCCGAGGGAATCAAGTCGATTCAAATAGCGTCCCAACTTTGCAAGCCAAGAGTTTTCAATAATCACAATTCTAAGAAGAAAATCATCATCATTGGAAATCATTGAAAGCAATCCAAGCTCAAAATGAGTCAACAGTCTTTTATTACCATTAGATATTCTAAATATTCCTGAAATAATAGAACCAAGAAAGATCAAATCTAAAATCGCAACAAATACAGTTAAAAGGTACCAAGGAAAGGCTATTAATCTGCTCTGCACCTTACCAACGTTATTAAATTGGTTTCTTTGGAAAGTAGATTTTCCAAAGAAAGCATTAAATAGATATTTCAATTTTCGTTTAATCACTCATCCTAAGTAACCAAAAAATTTTGACAGAAATAAAGGTATAATCCTATAAGTAATGCTTCCCCAATAAATAAAGCCGAGATATATTTCCAAAAACTCATTCTGGTTCGTCCAGCTACATAGCATATCAAATCTGTAGGAACAGCAGGGAAAAACGCCCAAACTAATACAATCCAAAAACCGTACTTTCTAACTTTCTGATTTATCTTACTTATTTTTTTTCCCTTCTTCTTACCAAAGTCCAAAAATTGAGCAGCATAATATATAAATGTTCCGGACCCTGTAATACCGAGTAATGAAATTATAAATACTAACCACAATTGATTTGGAAATAATAGTGCCCCAGCCAATACAAATGGTGTACTTGGAATTAAAAAGAGTCCACGTATTAAACAAATCATCGCATATACAGTCATCGCAGTTCCATTAAACTGAACTACAAACAGTTGAATCCCTTTCGCTGTAAACTCTTTCGGGAAAATAATGTAAAATACAATTGCTGTAACAACCAAAGCAATCCATATTCCCAATCCAGCTCTCTTAGTTTTAGGACTCTGAATGAAGATGGAAATTCTGTTTAACATAAAATTTGCCCACTCTTTGTTTCGTGGAACATAAAAGTATCTATTTCCATTCAAGTATCCGAAATCCAAGAGGTTCGTACTATATTTACATTAAAAATTAAGGAATGGCTAAGGTAAAATCAGCTTTTTTTTGTCAAAACTGTGGACACGAAACTCCAAAATGGTTAGGAAAGTGCCCTTCTTGCAATGAATGGAACACATTTGTAGAAGAATTAATTCAAAAACAAGTGCCACAAGTTGTTGCCTTTTCCAAGTCAGAACAAATTGCAAAGCCGCAATCACTTCAAGAGATAGAAAAGCATGAACATCCACGTGTTTTACTTCCAGATAATGAATTAAATCGAGTTTTAGGTGGAGGAGTTGTTCCTGGGTCGCTCATTCTTTTTGGAGGAGAACCTGGAATTGGTAAATCTACATTATTATTGCAAATTGCTGTGACGGCCACGAATGTTAGAACATTATATGTATCAGGAGAAGAAAGTGACCAACAAATAAAAATGCGTTCTGAAAGAATCGGAGCAAACAACCCAGAATGTTTTATCCTAACAGAAACGAACGTTCAAAACATATTTAAACAGGCTGAAAACACACAACCCCAGCTTTTGGTAATTGATTCCATACAAACCTTATACTCACCACAAATAGAAAGTTCTCCAGGGAGCATTTCTCAAGTAAAGGAATGTACTGCTCAATTACTTCGTTATGCCAAGCAAACGAACATTCCCGTTTTTCTTATTGGACACATAACAAAAGAAGGCTCATTAGCTGGGCCAAAAGTGTTAGAACATATGGTCGATTCTGTACTTCAATTTGAAGGTGATCGAAATCATGTTTATCGCTTATTACGTTCAATAAAAAATCGTTTTGGGAGTACAAATGAATTGGGCATTTACGAAATGAATAGTTCAGGGTTACGACAAGTAGAAAATCCTTCTGAGATTCTCATTACCAACACCGATGGAACCTTAAGCGGAATATCCATTGCGGCAACGATGGAAGGTATGCGTCCAATTCTAATTGAAGTACAAGCTTTAGTTAGCACAGCAGCCTATGGAACTCCACAAAGATCATCCACCGGCTTTGACAGCAAACGATTGAACATGCTCCTTGCGGTTATGGAAAAGCGTTGTGGCTTTAAGTTGGGGGCAAAAGACGTATTCTTGAATATCGCTGGAGGAATCAAAGTTGATGACCCTGCGATTGATCTTGCTGTTGTTGCAGCAGTTCTATCTTCCAATGCAGACCTTCCAATAGCCACCAATATTGCTTTATCTGCTGAAGTTGGACTCTCTGGAGAAGTTAGACCTGTAAACAGAATTGATCAAAGAATTTACGAAGCAGAAAAACTCGGTTTCGATAAGATTATCATTTCGAAATACAATAAAGGTATTGCTCAAAAAGATTTTAAAATTGAATTAGTTCAATGTGGCAAACTATCCGAAGTGGTTCGAGCATTATTTGCTTAAAAAGAGCACTTTTAATTACATTAATTACCCATTCAATTTAGAAGAAATAACTAAAGCCTAGCAACGAAATTGCAGCATCAATAGAACCTGCACAGTAGATGTCTCCTCTACGTTCATTCATAAATATAACGAGTAATGCCTGGGTAAAAACAGCTAAAAAGAATAACCAATTATAGCCCAAAAGATCATTTTGCCATATCATTATTCCAACGAAAATCATAAGTAGGATAATTGCAATTGCTTTAGAAGTATTTACTCCAACAACCTGAGGAATTGTTTGTTGTGATGAATTGTCAAATTTCAAGTCACGAATATCAAAGGGAATAGTGACGGCGACAATGTACGCATAATGCGCAAAGCCAATCCAATAATGGGCTTCATGGCTTACATTCTCATTCATAACAGGAAATAAGATCAAGACACCAGACCAGCAAAGGGCAATGAGGTGAATCTTTAAATGAGCCAAATCACGCATATTTCTCCCCTTTATAGGTACGATATATAAAAGGCTTACAATCCCCAATATTGCCAGTAGTGTCATTGCCCGAAGACTGAATTGTTGGATGACAAACAACATAGACACCGCACCAAAAGAACTAGCAACAACCCATAAATACAATGTCGTGCCGTTCTTCTTAACCCAATCCAACCATGGAGTCTTTGGGGTTTTACCTGACTTAATTAGACGTTGACCATTGTAAACGGCAAAAGTTGAAAGCATTGCAAACATTCCATAGAAAAGCCATGTTTCAATATTATTTTGGTAGCAAAATCCTGCAGTAAGAACTCCTGTAGAAATCGCAACGATACTATTCGTATAAACAATTTTGTATAGGAGTTTGTTCATTTTCTACTGAATTATTTCACTGATTCGATTAACGGATATTTCACTGACACAATTACAATCTTTCTTGTTCGCGCAGGGCTCACAATGCGGATCATTAACGATTACCTGAACGTTTTTACCAAGAGCCCTCCACCTACCTGGATGAATTGGTCTTTTGGGTGAATACAATCCAACTGCACCTATTCCAAGATAACCAGCAATATGCAACGGCCCAGTAGAACAAGCTACTAAATAATCCACTTTTGAAATCACTTTTATCAATTGACTTAATGATAAAGTTCCCGTTGTATCAACAATTATAGGGTGATTTGGGATTTGATCTCTAAATAGAGCTCCTTCCTTGTCTGTTCCTGTAAATAGTACGGCTATATTTTGTTTAGCCAAAACATTAGCAAGCTCAATATATTTACCTATTGGCCATTCTTTAGCACTTCCTTGTGATTTCGGATGGAGTATTACCGTTTTTACGGCTGTTTCAATAGTTTTATTAATTTTTGAAGGTATATCTTCCGCTTCAACAATAAAATGCTTTGTAAGGAGTTCTATTTCGCCTAGAGAGGGAATTGACTTTAACCCTAAAGGTCTTAATAGTTCATGATTTAGCTGTGCTTCATGTAATTCTGAGCCTTTCCGAGTAAAGCTTACACGTTCATTACATGTAAAAAAATGGTGAAGTCTATGCGAAGTCCCAATTCTTAAAGCAATCTTGGACTTTCTTGCAAGTTTACCAATTTCTTTGTTTGGAAAAACATGTATAATTGCCTCGGCATTAATCTTGCGAAACACATCTACTTGTTGTTTATCATTAAGTGCCCTGATTTCGTCCCAATCGACAAATTCATCAACGCACGTATATGATTTGACAATTGGCTCCGTATAAGTCTTGCCAAGAAAAACAACGGATATTTCGGGATAGTTAGATTTTATCCAAGCACACATCGGAAGGGTTAACATTACATCTCCGATACTATCTGTACGGCTAATAATTAGTCGTTTAATGTGCTTCACTATTCAATCTTCTTAATTCTTGATATTTAAATATATTAGATTGTGCGCTAATTTGGGCAATTTTAAAACCCATTTTTCCATCTAAAAAACCCAACTTAAACACATACATAGATAAAAAGCGAACCAAAGCACTTAAATATGGCTTAAGAAATGAAGCTTTCTTCCCTGCTTTGTGCATTTTCAATGCAGTCAATCTAGAATAATTATCCGCTCGTTCACGATGTCCTTTAAATGAGTAGTACGAGAAATGTTGTAAATTGCCATTTAATTGAATTACATCCAAATCAATCGGGTAACTCAATTCTTCGTGAACATATTCACCTTGCCAGCAACATGAATCCTTCGGAAACAATCTCACCTTTATATCTGGATACCATCCAGAATGTTTAATCCATTTTCCACAGTAATTCGTCAATCTACTTACTGAGTAGATTTGCGGAGAGCCTAACTTCTTAATTTTTACGATTTCTGCCATTAACACTTTGTCCAATGCTTCATCCGCATCCATAGAGAGAATATAACTATGCGTCGCCTGACTATTTGCATAATTTTTAGTCGCTGAATATCCTTCCCATTCTCTCTGAATAAATCTAACACCTAATCTGTTACAGATTTCTTCCGTTTTATCAGTAGAATTAGAATCGAGTACAATAATCTCATCAACAACTGATTGCAATGAACGAATACATCTTTCAATATTTCGTTCTTCATTTAGTGTAATTATGGTTGCTGAAATCTTCACTCTACAAAGGAAACACTTTTTAAAATTGCTTGTATCTCACGGAGTGGCTGTGTCCAACTCGTAGTTGGTGGCGCCCACATAGCAGAACTTACGCAAATCAACTTCTTCGTCTTTGGGTTCACAAAATGAAATGCCCAGAAACCACCTCCAGGTGCGTGCTTACTTCGACCCGTGAATAAATACATTCCACGCATTTCGAAACCTTTCACCTTCCCGTCTGCCGAGGTTGAAACCGTTCCTTCCGGATAGACCATTGGAGCATATTGTGTTCCCATATACATTCCTTCGATATCAAAGTAGGGAACATTATATTTTAACATGGTATCCCGCGCCATTAATAAATTCTTGAAATCAAATTGGGTAGAATCAATATAATCATATTGATAAATCATTATTCGAGTGCTCATCAATCCTGCATCAGAAGATCCTGATCCAACAAAATCAATTGGCCTTGATTGAACTGGTAATTCAATATTGTAGAAATTCTTCTTTGCATCCAACAACTTCGTTCCATTTGGAAATTCGACAGATATTCCAAAATTCTTTTCAATCGAACTTTGAACCGTTCCATCTCTTTGACGCCCGAAACGTTCAGCTATTCTCGACCATTCCTTTTTATCAAACTCATCATGTACGCTACCAATTCCTTTTTTACACAACTCTAAAATCTGATTGAAGTCTTTACCCTTCATCTCAATGACTATTTGCTGGTTTGCCCAAACATCTAATCTCTTTTCAATAATTCCTTTTTCTCCTTCATAATTGGGATCAATATTAATCATCAATGTATTTCGATGCCTTTTATAGCCACCAGTAAAACGTTCTATTGTTCGATGTGACAACTCAAATGTTGCAACATCGGGGAAATACGGCATAATAAATTGAGTCAAACCAGAGTCCAAGTGTGTCTTAATTTCCGAATCCCAAATTCCTTGTTCACATACAACCAGTACCTCACCAACCTTTCCAGTAGCTACCAATCCAAGATTATCTTTATCAGATCGTATTGACTCACAACTAGTTATTGTAATTAATGATAAAATCAGAATTAAAAATGTGAAATTTCTTACAAGCATAGAAATAATTTTTTCTTAACGGAGAGCAAAAATCGAGCTAAACTTATTTTACACGAATCCGTTGACCGATCTTAAGTCGATCTATACTAATTCCAGGGTTTAATCGTTTTAATTGAGCAATGCTCTTATTATGCCTTTGTGCGATTCTACCAAAGGTATCCCCTGATCGGACTGCGTAGTATTTCTTTGCTCCAGTAGTAGTTGTATTAGTAGTGTTTGTTGTTTTTGCCTTCTTTACCTTTAGTCTTTGCCCCACATAAATACGGGTAGAACTTAAACCGTTCATTCGTTGAATA
>JAKVAS010000048.1:0-13900 GCA_022448165.1 Crocinitomicaceae bacterium
CAACTACATAAATCATTGCACCCGCAGCAAATCCTAATGAATAAGGTAATATCGGCTCAAATGACGTAACTGCCCAAGCTCCAAAAACACCAGCAATCGGCTCTACAATCGCAGATAACTGACCATACCAAAAACTCTTTCTTCGAGAAACACCTTGTCTTCTTAAAGGCATGGCTACTGCAATTCCTTCCGGGAAATTTTGAATTCCAATTCCAATCGCAATAATTACTGCAGAAGTTACCATTTGAATATCGCCACCGGCAGCACCAAACATAACCCCTACCGCCAATCCTTCTGGAATATTATGCAGAGTAATTGCCAATACCAAAAGAGTCGTACTATGCCAATTAGTCTGAATCCCTTCCTTCTCTTCTTCTCTAAAATTGATATGAAGGTGAGGCAGTAACTTATCCAACCCGAACAAGAATAACGCACCTAATAAAAAACCGATCGAAGCAGGAAAAACTTCCCATCCACCGGACGCCCCCATATCTTTCGCTTGATCAATGGCTGGAATCAAAAGTCCAAAACAACTAGCTGCAATCATCACCCCTCCCGTAAAACCAAGAAGACCATCTAAAATTGATCGACGTAATTCTTTAAAGAAGAACACCAAAGATGCCCCTGCAGCTGTTACAAGCCATGTAAAAACCGTAGCATATAATGCTGCTAACACAGGGTTAATTGACGCTAAATATTGTATAAGATCATCCATTTATTCAGGTACGATTTCCACAAAAATATACTTTATTGAAGAACAACATTAAAAATTAATGACATAATAATATATAACCATATTGTCGACAAGATGATTTCGCTATCTTTGCGCCGAAAAGAAAAAATAAAAACACAATAATATGGCAACGAATAGAACTTTCACAATGCTTAAGCCTGATGCGATCGAGAATGCTCACATGGGGAAAATTTTAGATATGATTATCGAGGCAGGCTTCGATGTAAAGGCAATGAAATACACGCAACTTACTGAAGAGCAAGCTAAGAAATTTTATCAAGTACACGCTGAGCGTCCATTCTATGGGGAGCTAGTTGAATACATGACTTCAGGACCAATTGTTGCCGCAATATTGGAAAAAGAAAATGCAGTTGCTGATTTCAGAACATTGATCGGTGCTACTAATCCAGCAGAAGCAGCGGAAGGAACCGTTCGTAAGCTTTATGCTGAATCTATTGGACGTAATGCCGTTCATGGATCTGATTCTGATGAGAATGCTGAAATCGAAGGAAATTTCCACTTTTCAGCTAATGAAATCATAGCATAATCAAATTCGAATAAGTATAATGAAAGTCTCGCTTTTTGCGAGACTTTTTTTTTACCATCATTTAGGTATTGAATACCGAGTATTTTACTAAAACAAGTATGTCCTCCATATATTCCTTAAATGATTATTTTTGAACTCAAACAATATCAAGGAATGAATAACTATATATCTACCGTTGAAAAACGTTTCATTAAATACGCTGAGATAGATACTACAGCTGATCCAAATTCAACCAGCTTCCCTTCTTCTGAAATTCAAAAAAACTTAGGCGAAGAGTTGGTAAAAGAATTGAAAGAAATCGGGCTAGAAGATGCTGAAATGGACGAATGGGGATATGTTTTTGCGACAATTCCTAATAATACTGGAAACGACAAACTTCCAACTATTTGTTTTTGTTCACATATGGATACTGCTCCAGACTGCAGTGGTACGAACGTAAAACCAATCGTTCATAGAAATTATGACGGATCACCTATCACTTTACCGGACGACACGTCTCAAGTGATTACAACAAAACAACACACTTATTTAGCTCAAAAAATTGGAGATGATTTGATTACAGCAAGTGGATTAACACTACTGGGGGCTGATGATAAAGCGGGAATCGCAATAATTATGGATTTAGCGAATCATTTAATCTCTAATCCAGAAGTCCCACACCCAACAATTCGGATTCTTTTTACTCCTGATGAAGAAATTGGAAGAGGAGTAGACCATTTAGATATGGAGAAATTAAATGCTGATTTCGGTTATACCTTAGATGGAGGAGTTCTTGGATCTTTAGAAGATGAGAGCTTTTCTGCAGATGCTGTAAATATAACAATCAGTGGAGTGACTGCTCATCCTGGATATGCAAAAGGATCAATGATCAATAGCATGAAAGTCGCTTCGGAGTTTATCGATTCCCTGCCAAAAGAGTCATGGTCTCCAGAAACAACGGAGAAAAGAGAAGGGTTTGTTCATCCTACATCAATCAATGGTGGAATGGAAGAAACAACTATTAGTTTTATCATCAGAGATCACGAAACTTCGAAACTGTCAGAATTTGAAACACGCTTGAAAGAACTGCTCATTAAGGTTGTAGATAAATACGAAGGCGTCAATTATACTTTTGATCTGGTAGAACAATATCGTAACATGAAAGAAGTACTCAAAACAGTTCCTTTCGTAAGCGATTATGCAATCCAAGCAATGGAAAATTGTGGTGTAACCCCTTTACCGAAAATCATACGTGGTGGAACAGATGGTTCTCGTCTTTCTTTCATGGGACTTCCATGTCCCAATATATTTACTGGGGAAATGGCCATTCATTCACGTCACGAATATGTAAGCATTCAAGACATGGAGAAAGCAACTAAAACATTGATAGAATTGGTTCAAATCTGGTCAAAACACCAATAAAATGGATCACGGGCTCATCATAAAAGATATTAAGGCTAAAAATTTCCAGAAAATCTATTTTCTTCATGGAGAAGAGCCTTTTTTTATTGATTTAATCACCAATGCGATTATTGAAAACGCATTGGAAGAGCATGAAAGGGACTTCAATCAAACAGTTCTTTATGGTAAAGACTCTGATGCGTTAAGCATTATGTCTGAAGCCAAAGGATATCCAATGATGGCAGAAAGAAGACTCGTAATTCTAAAAGAAGCCCAAGATTTTAGAGGAATTGAAGACTTAACCCCATATTTTGAGTCTCCTTCCGATCAAACAATATTTGTAATCAACTACAAGTATAAAAAATACGACTCTAGGAAAAAATCGATTAAAACAGCAGCTAAAAATGGATTAGTTTTTAAATCCGAGAAAGTAAAAGACTACAAACTTGCTGATTGGATAAGCTCCCATGTTAAATCAATGGGCTTTGGAATTAGTCAAAAAGCAACGATGCTTCTTGCTGAATTTTTAGGAAGCGATCTGAGTAAAATTGTAAATGAGCTTGAAAAACTCAATATTCTTGTTGAGAAAGGAACAACGATTAATGAGGTACATATTGAAGAGAATATTGGCATATCAAAAGATTACAATGTTTTCGAACTCATAAATGCCATAGCAATCCGAGATGTGACCAAAGCAAATAAAATTGTCGATTATTTCAATCACAACCCTAAAGCTACCTCAATCATTATGGTTATATCCAGTATGTTCAATCATTTTTCTCGGTTAATGAAAATTCATTTCATCCCTAACAAATCGAGAGAATCCATTGCTGGAACCCTTCGTGTTCACCCATTTGTTGCGGGAGAACTACTAACATCTTCGAAAATCTACAATCCGAAAAAAATTGCTGCAAACATTGCTGTACTGCATGAATATGATTTAAAATCCAAAGGGATTGGTAATACCTCATTTACGCACGGCCAACTGATGAAAGAACTTGTTTATAGATTAATGCACTAATGCGACTATTTTACGACCCAAATATTGACCCAAAGGCAATTTCGCACAAATTATCAGAGGAGGAGTCAAAGCACATTATAAAAGTGCTCCGAATGTCTTTACATGATACACTTGCAATTATTGATGGAAATGGGCATTACTTCGAAACAAAAATCATTGAGGCACATCCAAAACGTTGTACTGTAGAGATCATAAGCATTGATGTTGCCGAAGCTTCAAACGACTGGATACATATTGCTGTATGCCCCACAAAGCAAATAGATCGTACAGAGTGGTTCATTGAAAAAGCAACAGAAATAGGTGTCGATGAAATTAGTTTTATCAGTTCTAAAAATTCTGAACGCGTTAACTTGAAGTTGGAGCGATTACAGAAAAAGGCTATTTCCGCAATGAAACAATCAAAAAGACGATTTTTACCAAAGATTAACGATCTACAATCAATCAAGACCTTTCTCGATACAAACCCGAATGGACTTCTTGCACACTGCTACGAATCGAAGAAATCACAATTTGAAGCTGTTTATCAAAAAAATAATTGTCCAATATTAATTGGACCAGAAGGTGATTTTTCAGAACAAGAGGTAGAAATGGCATTGGAAAAAGGATACAAAACCATTACTTTAGGAAAAAATCGACTTCGTACAGAAACTGCTGCTCTTTATGCATGCATGCGTGCAAAGATCAATATTGACAACGGATGAAACACATAACATTCTTCTTTTTCACCTTTCTAATTTTCGTTTCTAACGCACAGAGCGGATATCAATTAGCATTTTTAAAGTACAATGGTGGTGGAGACTACTACGCTAATCCAACAGCCCTTCCAAATCTTGCAGCTTTCTGTAACAAAAATTTAGGAACGTCTATATCCGAAGAAACACCTTACGTTGAAGTAGGAAGCCCTGACCTATTCCAATATCCCTTCATACATATGACAGGACATGGGAATGTTGTTTTTTCTTCTCAAGAAGCAGAAAATCTTAGAACCTATCTAATGGGCGGTGGATTTCTACACATTGATGACAACTTTGGGATGGATGAGTTTATCCGTATAGAATTAAAAAAAGTTTTTCCAAACATTGACCTAGTAGAACTTCCGTTTGAGCACGATTTATTTCATCAAAAATACGACTTCAATGGACTTCCTAAAATTCACGAGCATGATGGAAAAAGAGCTCAGGCATTCGCCATAATTGTTGATGGAAGAATTGTTTGTCTATATACATATGAAACTGACTTAAGTGATGGATGGGAGGATCCTGCAGTTCACAATGACTCCGACGCAAAACGTCAAGAAGCACTAAAAATGGGTGCTAATATACTTATGTATGCTTTCATGCAATAAAGTAAACTAACTTCTAAAATTGTACATTTAAGCGTTAATAAACGTATTATGTACAAACTACTACTTGGCTTTTACCTTGTCTTAAGCTCTAATTCATTTTGTCAAAATCTTAATGTATCAAATGGAATTCTTTTCAATGGAGAGCCCTATCTTGCCATTGACCCTAATAACAATCAACACCTCATTGTAACATGGATGGGGTTTAAAGTTGGCCAAAACATAATAATAAAAGTTAGTCATTCAAACAATGGTGGTTTATCATGGTCTATTCCAATTGAGATTCCTCATGAAATCATCGGGAATACATCTGCAGACCCATCTATACATTACAATAGCAATGGAGATGTCTTTTTATGTTATATCGATTACGACAACGTTAACTTCTCCAATGGTGCCATTTTCACTAGAAAATCAACAGACAATGGACTAACATGGAATGGTAGTGTTGAAGTTATATCAATTAGTGATTGCCCAGGAAAACTATGTATTGATCGTCCTTGGATGGTTATTGATAAATCTGGAAGCTCAACTGATGGGACGATTTATGTTACTTCGATGAACGCAAATCAACCAACGGTGGTTTCTGCTCCCTACAACCCTTACCTATCTGTAAGTATGGATAACGGAGGATCATTTGGAACTCCAAGATTTCTAGACACAACTAACTATCTTGCAGGAAGCATAATTACTCAACCCATGCCCTCACCTGCCATCGATGCAGATGGTACATTTCATGCAATATATCCCAGTTATGAAACAACACAAAGTGTATTCCCTCATTCCTACCTAGTAAGTTCGAACAACCAAGGAGCATCTCTATACCATTCAAGCTCCTATACTTTGGCAATGCCAGCTACGCAAAATCAATATTCGAAAAAGGCCTCCTTACTAATCAGTGACCCTTCCACAAATGGGCATCTTGCTCAAATATTTATTGCCGATCCAAACTCTGATGATGGCGATATTTTTTTCATGGAAACATTTGACACTCAAAATTGGACTACTCCTATTCAAGTTAATCAAGATCCAGTAGGAAAGATGCAGGACATGACATGGGCTAACTTCAATGAATATGGTGATTTAGCTATCTGTTGGAGAGACCGAAGGAATGCATCAGGAACAGGATACCAAACAGAAACAGAAATATACGCCCGCGTTCGTTTTAAAGATTCAATCAATTTCGAGCCAGATCTTCCTATATCAAGTCAACAGGTAGCCCATGATGTAGTATTAGAAAGTAATGGAAACGACTTCATGAATGTCCAATTTCAAGGAGACACTCTTTATACAATCTGGGGAGACGTCAGAACTGGAGTATTAAACATATTTTTAAACAAGTTAAACGTTCTTGATGGCACCTCTTCCATACATGAAGTATATCAATCACAACCACTCATATTCCCTAATCCAACAAGTGATGTTATCACTATAAAAAACATAGAAGACTACACATCCCTATTTATCACAAACTCAAAAGGCAAATTCATTAAAGCAATCACTACAGCAACAACCTCTGTTTCTAACTTAGATAGCGGAATATATCTTATACATTTTCATATTAATGGAAAGCACTTTTCAAAATCAATTAAAATCCTGTAAAAAAACAAGTTATCTATTCAGTAATGCCTTGCAACCTATTTACAAATTCAGCGTCTATATTCATGTTAATAAGAATATTTTGTACATTAACTGAACATTAATTATCGATACAACCTACAAGTCAATGAAACAGTGCTACCTACTACTTTTATTTATCCCTAATTTTTTACACGGCCAATACTGTCTCTCCGGAGGCCCTTCATCTACTGCTGATTCACAAATTGAATCTGTTGTTTTTAATGGAGTTACTGGATCAATAAATTATTTAGGATGTCCTGGTGTAACGGGCGTTGAAGAACAACTTACACAAACAGTATTTATAGACGCTGGTAATTCCTATTACATGGACATTCAATTTGGAACTTGTGGCGGAAACTACTCTGGAGCAGGCGAAGCATGGATTGATTACAACGGAGACCAAATATTTGACACAACGGAATCCATTGGAACATGGACTGGAACACCTCCAACAACATTAAGCACCTTCAATTTTACAGTTCCGATTAGCGCTAACACTGGGGCTTGTCGCTTACGAGTGATGCAAAGAGAAGGTGGATCGTTACCACTTGACCCTTGTGAGTCATTTACATGGGGATCTGTTATCGATTTTAATATATATATCCAAAACGGAGTAGATTGCTCCTCATTCATTGGTGATGATGAAACAGATCCAAGAATGGTTACGTCAATTCCTTTCACAGAAACATACAATAGTCAAATTTGTTACAGCAATCAAAACCTTGTATACAGCTCACCTGATGTGTATTACCTTATCACCCCTATTACAATGAGTAGCCTAAACATTTCTTTGTGTGGGTCAACATTTGACACTTTTTTGAGCATCGTATCTACAGATGGAACAGTGCTTTCAGTTAACGACGATCATCCATCTTGTGGAAGTTCATCCCAAGTAGACATAAATGCCTCGGGACATGATTCGCTCTATGTAATTGTCGAGGGATGGTCAAATCAATCTGGTGATTATGAAATTAACATCACTGAATCTACTGCAAAAATAAATGAAAATTCAAGTATAAATTATACGGTTTTTCCTAACCCTATAAATGGAAATTTTACAATTGGTCAATCCTTTAACGGTTCAATTAGGCTGTTAACTTCAAATGGAAAGCAAGTTTTAAAATCTGAAGTTGCCCCAAACCAAACAATAGATGTTTCCCAATTACCTACAGGATTATATTTCCTTGAATTAACGACAGACAAAAACTCTTACACACAAAAAATAACTCTTCAATAATGCGATTACTTTTATTCCTGAGCCTCTTTTTAGTTAGCCCAAACTCTTGGTCTTCTGCATGGACACAGAAAGCAAATTTTGGTGCAATCGCTAGACATAGAACGACTTGTTTAACGATTGGAAACAAAATATATATGGGGCTTGGTCATTATAACGGAGCTGGGCCAAATGTACTTTTTGATGATTGGTGGGAATATGACCCAGCAACAAATGCATGGACGCAGAAAGCAGATTATCTAGGTGGAGTTTGTTATCATGCTGCAGGATTTACGATCGACAATATCGCTTATGTTGGAACTGGCAGAACATCATCTGTTGGTAGTACGCTTGTATCCGATTTTTATAAATACGATGCAACAACTAACACATGGGCAACAACAGCTACTTTACCAACACCTGGACGTAGAGGTGCAGTAAGTTTTGTTTTAGATGGGAAAGGCTATGTAGGAACTGGTGAAAACTTTGCTGGAAACCTTGATGACTTCTATGAATTTGACCCTTCATCGGAAACATGGACAGCCATCGCTTCGCTTCCCGCGGCACCTAGAATTTCTTCAGTAGCGTTTGCAATCGATGGGTTTGGTTATGTAGGGACTGGGGATACTGATCTTGGTTCAACAAATGACTTATGGCAGTACAACCCCTCAACTGATTCGTGGACACAAAAACCGAACGTAGGTCCATATACCAGACAAGAAGCAATCGGTTTTTCCCTTGATGGAATTGGTTTTATTGGTACGGGAGTAGATTTTGAAGGAGGAAACAACTTTCGTGATATGTGGCAATATAACCCTGCCACAGAACAATGGATTCAAATAGATGACTTCCCAGGCACGGCACGTAGATATTTTAGTGGAACAACACTTGGAAGTATTGCATATGCTGGACTAGGAACAAACGGTACAAACTTCAATGATTTTTGGATATTCGATCACACTCTTCATTTATTAGAAACGAACTTAACTCAAATTCAAATCAATACATTTCCAAACCCAACCTCAGATATTTTACATTTTGATGTAGACCTTAATGGAATCGTCCTACCCTCAAAAATAAAGGTAATATTATCTTCTTCTGATGGAAAAGTTTGGATAAACACCTCTTTAGCAAACGAACTCGCACTTAATGTAAATCAACTTCCCCAAGGAAGTTATTACTGCTATTTTGAGTACAACGGCACCTCATTGCTTACCAAACAAATCACGATTCAACGATGAAAGTAACACGGAATTTAATTGTAGTACTTCTTTTACTTGTACCAATTCTTTGTGAGGCAAACCCTGGTTGGATGCAACGCGCAACATTTGGGTCAAATGGACGTCATAGGTGTAACTCTTTCTCTATTGGAAACAAAGGTTATATGGGAGTCGGACACTACAATGGTAGCGGGTTTAATTATGTACTAGCAGATTGGTGGGAATATGACCCAGCAACAAACTCATGGACGCAAAAAGCAGATTATCCTGGCAATAATGGAAATGGGAACTATGACATGGTAGCTCTTGGGATTGGGGAATATGGATACCTAGGTGGTGGCACCCAAGGGTTTAGTGGAGATTTCTATCGGTTTGACCCTGCTTCAAATACTTGGGAACAAAAAGCAACAATGATTGATCACGGATCAGGGTTTAGTGGTTTTTCTGTCCTAGGAAAAGGATACTATATTGAAGGAGATGTACTTTATGAATATGATCCGACATTAGATACTTGGACGATCAAAAATGCACTCCCATTTTCTTTAGGAGCATGGAAACCTTCCTTTTCAATTGAAGATAAAGGATATGTACTTACCAATAATGGTTTTTACGAATATAAACCCGCTCAAGATGCTTGGACTCCTAGGGCTGCCTTCCCTGGACTATCATCTGGCGGATCCGTTGGACTAAGTCAAAACGGAAAGGGATATATAGTTGCAGGATATGAAGGCTGGTTATCAACTGTTGTCTCTGAAGTTTTTGAATACGACCCTACAACTAATCAATGGACAATAGCTGCCGAATTTCCGGGAAATAGTCGACGCTTCTCCGCAGGATTTACTATCAATGACAGAAGCTACTTTGGACTAGGAACAAACGGTACAAATTTCAATGACTTCTGGGAATTCAGCGTAAATTCAGTAGCCGAAACAACAGAAAACAAAGACATTCAATTCACTTGCTACCCCAATCCATCTACAGATAAAATCGAAATAAGTTCAGGAGGAACACAACCTTTTGAAGTTGTTATTTTTGATTATTTCGGTCGTAAGGTCGATCAAATTCGTTCCATAAATAAAATCGTTACCTTTAGAAAAAACGATCTTTCAAATGGAACCTATTATTATCAAGTTATACTCGGTAATAAAACTCAAGAAATCACCCCATTTATTTTCAATTAATATGACTAAGTACTTAAAAACGATCATTTTCATACTATTTTCCCAATTAGCATTCAGTCAAACTCAGAACTTCTGGACGAAAAAGTCTGATTTTTCAGGACTAAAAAGAGAACGAGCTGTTGCCTTTACAATTGATGATCGAGCTTACGTTGGGACAGGTGTGGATACGGCCGAGATTGTGCATAAAGATTTTTGGGAATACGATCCTGTAGCCGATACTTGGTCCCAAATTGCAGATATCCCTGGTTCAGTTAGACGAAATGCCATTGCTTTCTCGGTACAAGGATTTGGATATGTAGGTACTGGGATGGACTCTGTAGTAGCAACAGCTCCTGGATCCTCAGTTCTAAATGACTTTTGGCAATACGATCCCACAACTAATTCTTGGGTACAAAAAGCAGATTTCCCAGGAGGGGCTAATTCAGGGGTTTACTTTGCAACTTCTTTTTCCATTGATTCTAAGGGATATATATGCGGAGGGAAACGTGGCCCAAACAATTATACTAATGAACTATGGGAATACAAACCTTCCACTGATTCTTGGGCTCAACTTCCAAACTTCCCTGGTGGAGTTCGTTATCAATTAAGTAGTTTCTCTATTGATTTTAAAGGTTATGTTGGATTAGGAACAGATCAAGATATCTATCGTAAAGATTTTTGGGCGTTTGATGTTACTACAAACCAATGGAATCAAATTTCAGATATTCCGGCAAGCGAAAGGTCTTCAGCAATGACTTTCTCTATTGGCCAACGCGGCTATGTTTGCATGGGTGGAAACGGAGGGCTTCTGGGCGACTTATGGGAATACAACCCTTTTAATGACTCTTGGTCCATTCGTGCTGCTTATGGAGGAAGTGAACGAAAAAATGGTGTAGGGTTTACTCTTAATGGTAAAGGTTATGTTGGAACTGGAAAAGGATACAGTGGAAAAAAAGCTAGTTTTCATGAATACACTCCCCCAGCTATTTTAACTATTGAGGAGGCTGATCTTGATTTTTCTTTTTACCCAAACCCTACCCAAAATCAATTAACATTGTCTTATACTTCAACACAAATAAAAACGATAGAATTATACAACTTATCAGGAAAACAACTTTTCTCGGCCATTCGTCCAGATGCCATTAATGTTTCACAAATACCCAAAGGCGTTTATTACATGATCGCTAAATCAACAACAAATGACATTATTTCAACTCAAAAAGTTATTGTTCAATAATATGAAATTACTACTCTTTTTACTCCTTTTAGTCCTTCCAATTTTATCAAACGCTCAAGACACATGGTCTATCAAAGATTCTGTTAACGGGGCTCCTCGTTCCGTTAGCTCAAGTTTTGTTCTTGGTGGAGAAGCATATATTGTTGGTGGCCTAGATGAAAATGGCTTTCGTCGAAAAATGTACTCTTATACTTTCTCCCAAGATGATTGGGACCAAGAAGAATCTTTAGGAGGCCTTAATGGCTCAGGACTAAACCGTGGATCAGCGTGCGCGTTCACAATCGGTTCTAAATCTTATGTCTGTTTAGGGCAAGGAGACTTAAACGGTTTCTTTCAGGATACATGGGAATATGATTTAGTTACTCAAACATGGGCTCAAAAAGCTGATTTCGCTGGAGGACAGAGAAGGCAAGCAGCTTGTTTTGTCATTGACAATGTTCCATATGTTGGGACAGGAATTGCACCAGATGGACTTAAAAAAGACATGTATAAATACGATTATGTGACTAATTCATGGACACAAATTGCTGATTTTGGAGGGACTGCAAGAAAGGAAGCTGCAGCATTTCAAATGGGGGCGCAAGGATATATGGGAACAGGTGACGATGGTATAATGCGAGATGATTTTTGGCAATACGAACCAACGAGTGATACTTGGACACAAAAAGCAAACTTCCCAGGAACAGCTCGAAAGGGAGCAGCAGCTTGGGGTATTTTTCCCTCAGGATTTATCTGTACTGGTGAGGATATTAATTTCACCTACACCTCTGATCTTTGGGAATACAATTACTACACAGACTCATGGATGCAAAGAGCAAACTTCATAGGGCCTGGAAGAACCAATGCGATTGCATTTGTATTAAATGACATTGCCTTTGTTGGAACTGGATTTAATGGTGAATTCTTAGATGATTTGTATGCATATAACCGAGTATTAGAAACAAGTGAAACTGACAAAATCACATTTAGCATTTACCCCAACCCAGCAACAAATAGTGTTTCTATCAAGCTTGATGAAGTAAATACTGAAATCAGTATATCAACTGCTGATGGAAAAAAAATAAATACTGATATTCATTTAAGTAATTCATTTGAAGGATATACTTTTGAACGAAATGAACTTCCAGCCGGAACCTATTTTGTTTCAATATCCTCAAAAGAAGGAAACCGCACATCAGTACAAAAAATCATCTTTCAATAAATGAAGTTTTATTTATTATTCCCTTTAGGTTTCTTAATTGCTTGTTCTCAAGAACCGAGTACTCAAACAACTGAGAAAATGCAACAAAAAGAAGACACTTCTGGCAAGAATCAAGAAATTGAGAACACAATTGTAGATCTACCTGAATCTGAAACAACAGCGCCTGAACAAAGTTCTAAAAGCGAAGAAAAATATACATATAGAGTAATTCATACTGAGAATATCGGTTGGGGGTATGAAATATTAGAGCACGAATCTGTAATCATCAAACAAATATATATCCCTGCAATTCAAGGGAATCATGCCTTTTCTACGGAAAAAGATGCACAAAAAACCGCTGAGTTCATTTTGGACAAAATGAACAACAACATATTTCCTCCAACATTATCGAAGGATGAATTAACATACTTAAATGTATTACCTTAATACAAGAAATTAAGCTCCGCAACCAACACAATCAAAATGACTGTCCATTGGTTTAACCCCTTTTAATTTCATTTCCAGGTTATGGATTTCGTCTTTGATATCCATGTCATTGAACATATCTCCAGTTAACTGAGATTTTAGTTTTTGAATTTCTTCCTCGAGTGTTGCTTGCGTCATCATGGGCGATAATTTTGGTGTTAAACAAAAATCGGAGGTATTTCCAAATTTTAAAAATTAAATTACGGTTAGATATCAAAAAGTTATTAACTCCTTTATTATCCCTCCAACATTTAAGAAAAACAACCAATAAAAGACGAAGTTTTATCTATCTTTAATCCAAAGATCGTACAAATGTCCTTTTCTGAAGAAAAATTTAGAGACCATATTAAAGAAGTTGTAAAACAGACCAGTTATGATAGTGATCGGCCATTAACACTTGATGAGCTTCGGCAATTAGCGGAATCTATGGGGGTTTCTGATCGAGAATGGTTAGAACTTATGGGAAAAGCCGAAGATGCACTAACTCTGGCTCTAGGACATCTCAAAGTACAAAACTATACCGATGCAATTGCAACTGCGGAAGAAGCCACTTCAATTAATCCTTACATTAAGGATGGTAATGCAATTCTAGCTCAATCCTACTGTCAGTTGGGGCATATTGAGAAAAACGAAGAACTTTATTTAAAGGCAGCGCATTATGCTAGAATGGAGTTGAAAAATGACCCTATGGACTCTGTTGCATTAAATGTTCTTTCGGCAACCGAACAATATCGACAAGAAGGTACTTTTTCAAAAAAGCG
>JAKVAS010000048.1:13910-19604 GCA_022448165.1 Crocinitomicaceae bacterium
TCATTCGTACCATCTCCATGGTTGCAGGGCTAATTGTCTTAATTTTCTTTTTACTTTATATGTGTGGGGATGGACTTAACAACTCCTCTGCCGAAGAAATTATTCAAGAACAGTTTGATAGTGATCGACAATTGAAAATGTTAAAATCAGATGCTAATAAATTACAAGCAACATATTTAAACGCAATTGAAAGACGTAATCAAGATGCTCTAGAATTAGTTGGGTTAATTGATGATGGAAAACTTAAAAATTCATTTTCCAAAAGCATTTTAAGCTATGACTACGGACATATTAATGCTTCTGAACAAATTTATAGACTTAACCTTTCAGATGTAAAGAATAATGTATCTATCCCACAAGAATTAACGATAAAACTAGACGGGGGAGATAATCGAATCAATACCGCAAAAAAACGATATTATGAAGGAGTTGCGGCATACAATACACTATTAGAAACTTCTAATGATGTAAAAGGTAACTTTGAATCAATGGAAACACTCAAATGACAAGATTTATACTACTTATCGCTCTCATAAGCTCTCAATTTTCTTGGAGTCAAATGAGCATTAACGATGTTCCAAACCCTAAAACAAACGGTACTGGTTACATTTCGAATCCTGATAGAATCATGTCTCAACGAGATGTTCAGGACGCTAATCAACTATTTTCAGATCTAGAGCTTAAAGATTCATTTCAAGTTGCCATGGTTGTTTTAGAATCAATCGGATCAAAAGTTCCAAAAGACTTCGCAACAGACCTGTTTGCTCATTGGGGAATTGGTCTTAGAAATAAGGACAATGGATTATTGATTTTATTTGTCAATGATCAGCGACGCATTGAATTCGAAACAGGATATGGAACAGAGTCTGTACTCTCTGATTATCAATGCGCGCAGATTCAACAAGATTATATGGTCCCTTATTTTAAAAATGGAGATTATAGTAAAGGACTTCTTAATGGCGCCGAAGCGATTTGTCGAACATTAAATGGTAAAAGTGTTGTTGATACTCCAATTCAAGAAACCATAAGAGATTCTTTTCAATTAAATAAAGAAGCTGAAATTCGAACAAAGAAAAAGCGATGGAAACTAATCATGATCATATCTGCGTGGCATTCCTTCGGGTTAATCATATTTTTAATTGCACTATTGATTGCACGTTTAAGAAACGATCCATACGATAAATATAACACCATTCGATATTTTCACTTATGGATTTGGGCAGTACTCTTCCCTATTACGCACATTTTCATTGTTCTTTTGGCCAAACGATTAAAAGCACGATATAGAGACATGATTCGATTTTCAGGTAAAACCGGTGAAATCATGCATAAGTTAAGTGATACGGAAGAAGACGATCATTTGTCAAAAGGTCAATTATCAGAAGAACTTGTTAAAAGCGTTGACTACGATGTCTGGGTAACCGAAGAAACCAAAGACATCCTGATACTTGCATACAAACCACTTTTCTCGAAATATTCGAAGTGTCCTAACTGTCGTTACAAAACCTATTACAAAGTATACGACAAGCAAATTATTGCTCCATCTTACAGCTCTTCAGGCAAAGGAGAAAAGAAGTATTTTTGTGAGAATTGTAACCATACTAAACGAAAAACCTATCGAATCCCCCGTTTACAGAGAAGCAATCGTACTCGATCAAGTGGCGGTGGATGGGTAGAAGCAGCTCTGGAGGTTTTTCAGGAGGTAGTTCTTGGGGCGGTGGATCTTCCGGAGGCGGAGGAGCTGGTTCAAGCTGGTAAAAAACAAGTTATTATGCACTCAATCGTAGAAGATTTAAACTGGCGTTATGCCACAAAAAAATTTGATTATACTCAAAAAGTTTCAAATAAAGACTTAGAGGTTATTAAAGAATCCTTGCGTCTAACAGCAACGTCGTTCGGACTTCAACCTTTAAAGTTTATCATTATCAAAGGTGATGATATTCGAGAACAGCTTCGCGCTGCATCTTATGGGCAAGAACAGTTAAGCGGGGCATCGCACATCATTGTTATCTGTACATACAAAGATGTTTCCGAAAATGATGTTGATGCTTATATGCAATCGATTACCAAACAACGTGGTACACCGGCGGAGACACTTGAACAGTTTTCAGGCTACATAAAAGGTTGGATAAAAAAATTAACTCCTGAACGAAGGTCTGAATGGACAAGTCGTCAAGCCTACATTGCTCTCGGGCACCTGTTACAAACATGTGCTACGCTTAGAATTGACTCAACTCCAATGGAAGGTTTTGATCCAGAAGCATACGATAAGCTCCTAGATTTATCAAGTAAAAACCTAGAAGCAACACTCGTTTGTCCAATTGGATATCGTCATTCAGACGATGAGACCCAACACCGAAAAAAAGTAAGAAAAGGAAGTGATGAAATGTTCATCACTATCCCATAATAATTCTAAGTCGCTGTTTACACAGCGACTTTTTTATTTCATCAATCGCTTTGTATATGTTTTACTTCCTATCTGAAGCTTTACAACGTATACTCCGCTTGCCTGATTGGTTAAATCAATGGAAATTGAAGTGTCACTAGTCATCGTCTTAATCAACTGCCCATTGATAGAATATAAAAGCGCTTTAGTACTAGAGGCAAGCCCCTCAAAAACATACATGCTCTCCCCTATTCTTTTTAAGACAAACGGTTCCAATTCACTAGAAAGACTTGCTTCTCCTGTAATCACCTGATAAGTAACTGTATCCTCGTCACATGGACTAGAGGCTATCAATGTCACAGTATAAATACCATCTGCCATATAAGTATGAATAGGATTCTCATCCACAGAATTAAGACCATCACCAAAGTCCCAAGCATAAGTTGTTGCTTTGGTACTCAAATTTGTAAAGTCTACTTGATTCATTGATTCACTAAAAGAAAATTCAGCTTGCGTATGTTCTGACATAGGTCGAAGGTTCCACACCTCTAAACTATCCAATACAGTCATACTAGCGGCGTCCTGAAGTATTGATGCCGTAGCTGGGTCTAAAGAACTAATAAAAGTTGCTCCAGATGGAGACTTCCTGAAAATAGAAGCATAAAAGGTACAAGCCGCAAGATATGAACCTTCAAGGCTTGGGTGAGAACCATCAGCAGTATAAAGCCCAATTGTTGGATGATTATCTCTAATATATTTCCAAGCCACACCAACAGGAGAAACTGATCCCTGAACCGTATCAGCCATTCTTAAGTATGCATTTCGTAAACGCTCATTCATTCCGTCAAACGTTGATATTGGGCCCCATTGAGGATCTCCATTCTCTCTTCCCCAGGTCATGAACATAAGTACTTCTGAGCAAAAATTATTCGCATATACACTATCCGCCAATTGCTTCGCAAAAGGCACTGTATTCATATCCACCTGATTATCAGGAAAAGAAGGCTCTTGACTTTGGGCTTGAAGAACAACGAAGTCCCATGGCTCAGCAGAAATAGATGTAAAAGTTGCAGGATTACCTGCGTGTGTCGAAAACTGTGCGCCTCCTTGAACTTGTGAGTTCTGATACACGACATCTCCCAGAGATGTGGCCAAATCACTTAGTAGAGCAGGCATATTATTCACATATGTGTAACTATTTCCAATAAACAACACAGATGCACTATCCTGTGCAATAGACACTGCTGAAAAAAAACATAAAAAAACTGTAGCTATAATTCTCATAAATTGTATTTATTTACCTCAAGACTCCGAAAAGACCCAATACGTTGCCTGCCACAGTAAACCGATTTACCCAAATAAGAATCTGCATTCTTTTTATTTACTAAATTTGAATATGATCCTGCCAACTAAACCTCAAGAAATAGCGTCTATTAACAGTAGAATCTCAATTATGAAAAAAAATATATTTACTCTCTGCCTTATTTCTATTTCATTTCTCTCTTTTAGTCAATTTGGCTTCGAGAATGGCAATTCAATGGAAGTTTCTGTATCTGGAACAATACTACAAAATCCATGGGCTGGAGGTTTAAATTATGCGCAATTTTCAGATTTTGATTATGACTTTGACGGAGACTTAGATTTATTCATCTTCGATAGAAGTAAGAGTAATATTCGTGTATTCACTCAAGAAGGAACTGGTGCGAATAAGTATTACAAATTTGCCTATAAAGCAAGAGAACATTTTCCTGAAGGACTTATTTATCGTTCGACATTAGTTGATTATGATTTAGATGGAAGAAAAGATCTATTTACATACGGAATAGGTGGACTAAAGATCTACCGAAACGTTGGAGATGCTACGAACGGACTGCAATGGGAGTTAATAACACCTATTTTACAAACAGAATACCCTAGTCTGAATACAACCTTACTTGTAAGTGCATCAGACATTCCAGCGATTATTGATGTTGACAATGATGGAGACATAGACATATTAACATTTTCTCAAAGTGGCCAAACAGTTGAATATCACCAAAACCAATCAATGGAACTTCATGGTGTTCCTGACTCATTGATTTTTGTACTTCGGAATCAATGCTGGGGTAAATTTAGAGAAGATGTCAATACGAATTCTGTTTACCTGAATGATCAAGAGGTTCCTTGTGTTGGTGGAGATATAAACAATCCTATAAAATCAATGTCAAAATTTGAAAAACATGCAGGCTCTACTTTATTAGCACTAGATTACGACGATTCAGGTGTTTTAGATTTAATCATTGGAGATGTGTCATTTGGAAACCTCGTTTTACTCATTAATGGTGGAACTGCAGTAAACACAGATTCTCCAATGATTTCAATTGATAATTCATTTCCTTCCAATTCAACCCCTGTTGATGTACAATTATTTCCTGCTTCATTTTACTTAGATGTTGACTTTGATGGCGTCAAAGATCTTATAGTAGCTCCAAATGCTAAAAATGTTTCTGAAAACGAAACAAGTGTTCACTTCTATAAGAATCTGGGAACGAATGAGCAACCCAATTTCGTTTTTGTTCAAAATGATTTTTTACAATCAGAAATGATTGACCATGGAACAGGGTCTATTCCAATCTTCACGGATATTAATGAGGATGGGCTTGATGATTTAATTGTGGCCAATTTTTTCAGATATAAACCAATTCTTCAAAAAGAAAGTACACTGGCATATTACCAAAACACTGGAACCGCTTTAAATCCAAAGTTTACTTATGTTGATAATAACTATTTAGACTTAACAAATCAAACATTTGGTCTTCGTAACACCCCAACCTTTGGTGATTTAGATGGTGATGGCGATGACGATATGCTCCTTGGAATTGAAAATGGATCCTTAGTTTATTACGAAAACACCTCTACAGGATCTGGAGCAATATACCTTACTGGAATTCAAAACTACACAAACAATCTGGGACAAATTATCAACGAGGGAACACAGTCAGTCCCACAACTGTTTGATTTAGACAATGATGGTTTGTTGGATTTAATAATATCAAAACGTAATGGGACCTTAGTTTACTATCGTAACATTGGAACAGCAAACTCCCCTTCTTTTGAATTAACCAATGACTTCCTTGGCAAAGTGAATGTAGCCACTGGACCTTTGGACGCCTTTGGAACAGCACATTTTTTCCGCTTGAATGGAAACACGCATCTATTTATGGGAAATGCCTCTGGAGAATTTTTCTATTACAATGAAATCGATGGGAAAATTGCGATTGATTCTTCTTTCAATAAAGTATCTGATGATTATTTAGATATTCAAACTC
>JAKVAS010000049.1 GCA_022448165.1 Crocinitomicaceae bacterium
ATAAAGGTCTTGTGTTTCCTAACTTTGTTCCAATCTCCCAATATGGCTTTGGATTCCAAGATTTAGGATACTATATACCAATTAATCAGAAGTTACAAACAACTTTTTATGGTAGTTTATATAGTCGTGGAAGTTGGGAATTTAGAAATGTAACTGATTACGTCAGTCTGTATAAGTTTCGAGGTGGGTTCAATCTTGGATTTAGACAGCTTCGCTCTGGATTTCCAAATAATATTAACACGAATAAAACTACAATAAATTGGACGCATACTAAAGACCCAAAATCTAGTCCATATTGGGGGTTTTCTTCTAGGGTTAACTTTATTTCAGATAATAATAATCAAAACAACCTTGATCCGAACAATACTGCTTACTTCAATAACACATTAAGCTCAGACATTAATCTAACTCGTTCTTTTCCGAATAAACCTTTTAGTGGAGGTGCAAAAATAGCACTTAGGCAAAATTCAATTTCTCAAAATGTTTCCCTCACAAGTCCAACTGTAAATTTCAATGTAACTAGATTTTACCCGTTAAAGAAATTAGTAAATGGTACTAGAGGGTGGAAACAAGCAATTGCGCGTTTTGGAGTTACTTATAATTTTGAAGGGCAAAACAAGGCCGTTTTTAACGATTCACTCATTAGAGATAATGATTTACAGGGAGTTAACGATCGGTTTTTTAATGGAATTAATCAATCTGTGAGAATGCAAACGACGGTTGGTCTGTTTGATAATACTTGGAAGCTATCGCCTTCTTTAGACTATGGAAATCAAATTAACTTTCAATCGATTGGTGGAAAGTACTATGACACAACATTATCGACTGTGCGATCGGATACTTCTTTAGTTGGTGGGATGACCCAGTCTCTTTCTTTAAATGCTCAATTAACCACAGTTGTTTATAGTTATTATAAATTTATAGGTAAACGAGAACCTTTACTTAGACATGTATTAACCCCTTCTTTTACGTATAGCTGGCGACCGAACCTCAATGATAAGGCCTTGCAGACTGATCAGATTGTTACACCAACTGAAACATATGATTTGACCTATAACAGATTTGAAAACAGTCTATACCGCCCAGGAAGTATCAATGAACAAAATATTTTAAGTTTTGGGTTTAATAATACGTTTGAGTTAAAACATAAAAGTGAAAAAGACACAATCGATGGATTTAAACGAATCAGGTTGGTTGATGCACTTTCAATAAGAGGTAATTATGATTTCAATGATACGTTAACTCCTCTATCCAATTTGTCTTTAAGTTTACGTATAAGTCCAACGGAATGGATGAATTTTGTTGCGTCATCAAGTTTTAGTCCATACAGCTGGGATTCGATTGGGGCTACTAATAATAATTATGCGTTAAACGAACGTGGGGTCTTAGGTCGTTTTATTCAAAGTAATTTTGCAACTACTTTTACTTTCACTTCTAAAGAAAGTAGAGAAAAACTGGATAATACTGTAAATAATATTTCTCAAAATTGGAATGCGGATTATGAATATTTTCTTTTACACCCAGAACAACTAATCAATTTTCAAATTCCATGGAAATTAAATCTTTCTCACGTATATACGATTAGTGCAAACCAGAACTTAAACGAAGAAAATTCAAGACAATGGAATCAATTACAAACTTTAATGCTTAACGGAGATTTAAGCTTCACGCAACGTTGGAAAATTTCAACTACTACAAATTTTGATTTAATCAATCAAAAAATCACAAATTCATTATTCACCCTAACTCGAGATATGCACTGTTGGGCTCTTTCGTTTAGAGTTACGCCAATAGGAGGAAATAAGAGTTTCTTGTTTAGCATACGATCTACCTCTTCTCTCTTCCAAGATGCAAAAATAGACATTCAAAAACCACCTGCATTTCTTTAAATCCGTTATATTGCAAGCGTGATTGATTTTAACTTTGAAAACAACGTTCCTTTACAAAAGGGAAGCCTTTTGATATCAGAACCCTTTCTTGCTGACCAATATTTTGGTCGGTCTGTCATTTTTATTTGTGAGCATAACGAAGAAGGTACTTTTGGTTTTGTATTAAATAATTTCGTGGCTGTTCAGCTTGAGAATGTTGTGACAGATTTTCCTGATATAAAAACGAAGGTGAGCATTGGTGGACCAGTGGACACTTCTAATCTGTTTTTTCTGCATGGTTTAGGAGACCTGATTCCAGATAGTCGAGAAATTATACCGGGTGTTTATATTGGGGGACGATTTGAGACTGTCAAAGAGGCTCTTAGAAATGATCCTTCAAGAATAGAATTTATTCGGTTTTTTATTGGTTATTCGGGATGGGATGCGGATCAATTAAAGGCCGAAATGAAAGAAAAATCATGGTTAGTGAAAAATAAATTTAAGTCTTCAAGAATATTTGATATTAACGAGGAAGATATTTGGAAACATTTACTGGAAGATCTAGGTGGAAAGTTTAAAATCATGTCCACATTTCCGAAGAACCCTTCAGACAACTAATCTAAAATGAGAATAAATGCCCCTTTGGCGGAACGAATGCGTCCAAAAACACTGGATGAATACGAAGGTCAGGATCACCTATTAAAACCAGGAGCATCTTTACGTCGAGCTTTAGATTCTGGTTTGATACCCTCAATGATTTTTTGGGGGCCTCCTGGAGTTGGAAAAACAACACTTGCTCACTTGATTGCAAATCATTTAAAGCGTCCTTTTCATACACTTTCAGCTATCTCATCAGGAGTTAAAGATGTTCGTGAAGTTATTCAGAAGGTAAACTCGGCAGGAATGTTCCAGCAAAGTGGCACAATTCTATTTATAGATGAAATTCACCGTTTTTCAAAAGCACAACAAGATTCCCTATTAGGAGCTGTGGAAAAGGGAACTGTAACTTTGATTGGTGCAACTACAGAAAACCCATCATTTGAGGTGATTTCGGCGCTATTGTCGCGCTGTCAAGTTTACACTTTAAAAGAACATTCTAAAGAATCTTTATTAGAAATTCTTTCTAAAGCAATCAAGGAAGATGTAATTATTAATAGCAAAAACATAACGCTCAAAGAAACTAATGCTCTTCTTGCTATATCTGGAGGAGACGCAAGGAAATTATTAAATGTTTTTGAAATAATTATAGGAACCTTCAAAGATGAAAGCAAGATAACGATTGATAATGAAGTCGTCATGGAAAGTGCTCAACAAAGCGTTGCTTCTTATGACAAGGATGGCGAACAACATTACGATATAATTTCAGCCTTTATTAAATCGATACGTGGTAGTGATCCAAATGCCGCAGTTTATTGGTTAGCTAGGATGGTTGAGGGTGGTGAAGACCCCAAATTTATCGCACGTAGGCTGATTATCTCAGCAAGTGAAGACATTGGCTTAGCTAATCCGAATGCTTTGTTAATGGCAAATCATTGTTTTCAAGCGGTCCAGGCAATTGGATGGCCTGAGGGCAGACTAATATTAGCTCAATGTACTATCTATCTTGCCAATTCACCAAAAGGAAATGGTTCCTATATGGCAATGAATAGAGCACAGCAATTGGTAAAAGAGACGGGGGACTTATCTATCCCGCTACCACTAAGAAATGCTCCCACTAAACTGATGAAAGAGCTTGGGTATGGAAAAGGATATAAATATTCACATGACTTTCCTGGGAATTTTGTTCAACAAGAGTTTTTACCAGAGGAAATATCCGGAACAAACTTCTATAATGCTGGAAGTCATCCTCGCGAGAAAGAAGTAGAGGAAAACTTGAAGCGTCAATGGGGTAACAAATATATCAAGTAATGTTGGCAAAATTCGGTTATTACATATTTGTTATACCTCTCTCCTATTTACCTATGTGGGGATTGTATTTAATAACAGATTTTATTTTCCTACTTTTTATTTCCGTTATTCCTTATAGAAAGAAGGTTGTTCAAGGAAATATAGATAGAAGCTTTCCTGACAAATCTAAGAAGGAACGGAATAGGATTAGACGTAAGTTCTATAGACATTTTACTGATCTTCTTGCTGAAGGAGTCAAGAATTTAACTATTTCGAAAAGCACTCTTATGAAACGAATGAGAGTGACGAATCCTGAAATAATGGATGAGCTTTATTCAAAAGGAAAGAATGTGTTGCTCGTTTCAGGACACTATAATAACTGGGAGTGGCTCATTACTTCTCAAAGTTTTTTATTTCCACATCGTGCCTTTGGAATTGGAATGCCTTTATCTTCAAAATTCTGGGATAAGAAGATCGCGTTATGGAATGAAAGTAGTTCATGCAAAGAATTACAAAGAAGAATTAAAGAAATCTTCAAACGAGCCAAAAGCTGTATTAGTGCTGTCTGATCAGGCGCCTGGTGACTCAAAAAAGAGTTATTGGATGAGTTTTTTAAATCAACAAACTCCGATTCTTTTTGGAACTGAAATAATGGCAAATGACATGAATTATTCAGTAGTCAATTTTATTACGCGTAAAATCCGTCGTGGTCACTATGAGCTTACTCTGTCTGTAATTACAGAAAATCCAAAAAGAATGGAATGGGGGCAAATTACCGAAGCGCACACACGCGCTTTAGAACAGGAAATCAAAGAAATACCCTATTTTTGGCTTTGGTCTCATAAAAGATGGAAACGCGAAATCCCTGAAAATCTGGATAAACTAAAACTAACACAACGTGAAAAGTTCAATTATAAATTTCGCTCTTAGTGCCTTAACTCTTGTTCTGTTCACTCAGGTGAATGCTCAACACAAGACCAAAAAGTACATTCGGAAAAATAAAAATGCACAAATAATATCCTCGGTTAGTGGTGATTTTTATGCACGTGGAATCCATGCTGAAAATGAAAAAGTATTTACAGGGAATTCTAATGGCTCTATCTATTACTTCAACTTGGCTAATAAAGAAAATCAATTACTTTTTCAACTCTCAGAATTCTCTGAAATAAGAGATTTGGAAAGAACTGGAGAGTTTCTTGTAGGAATGAGAAGCTCAGAGGAAGAAGGGAAAATTGTGCGGATACACAATAATGGGGAGACTGAAATAATTACTAATGAAATGTGGAAAGGACTTTTCCTAGATGCAATGGACTTTAATGGGAAACGTGGATTCATGATGGGAGATCCTGTCGATGGCAAATTCAGTTTATTTCACACAAATGATTCCGGTGCGACTTGGGAAAGATGTGAAGGATCTATTGAAGCCATGGAAGGAGAAGGAGGGTTTGCAGCTAGCGGTACCAATGTAAAAGTTTTAAATGATAGTACGTATACATTTATATCTGGAGGGAAGAAAAATCGTTTTTTTAAAACAACTAATCATGGTAATAACTGGAGTGAAGTAATAATTCCTTTTTTTCCAGGAGAATCTTCTGGAGCTTTTTCAATGTGTTTAACAAATGATTCCATAGGTGTTATTGTTGGTGGTGATTACCTAAAACCAGAGCTCCAGCTAAACACTGCTTACTACACTATAGATGGCGGTTTGTCTTGGTATAATTCAGTGATATGCCCAAGGGGATACAGATCATGTGTGTATGAAGCTAAAGGTGTCTTTTACGCTTGTGGAAGGAATGGAATAGATTTCTCTAAAGATGGAGGTAAAAATTGGGTGCCATTCGCTAACGGAAAATTCTTTGCATTATCATCTACCAATACTCATTTAATTGCGACCCTTCCAAAGGGGACGATTCAATTATTCAAATTGATTGAAAAATAATGACATTAGTAGAAAAAGTAACAGCATTCGTTCGTCCAAAGTTTGAAGGTGAAGGAACGGGACATGATTTCCATCACATTGAGCGAGTTTTAAACCTATCTCGATACATTCAAGCGCATGAAGGAGGTGATATTGAGATAGTAGAACTTTCTGCTTTGCTTCATGATATATCCGATCATAAGTTTAATGGTGGAAAACTCGATGAAGGGGGAAAAGTAGCCTTCAACATTTTAATTGAATATGGTGCATCAATTGAAATAGCTGAACGTGTTAAGTATATCGTTGACAATATTAGCTACAAAGGTGCTAATGTTCCAGCTGAAATGAGATCAATTGAAGGGAGGATTGTTCAAGATGCAGACAGACTAGATGCCATGGGAGCTATTGGAATTGCAAGAACATTCGCTTATGGAGGCAATAGGAATCAGCCAATATACGAACCTACATTAAGTTATAATTTACATGGGAATTTTGAAGAATATGCTAATTCTAAAACGAGCACCATCAATCATTTCTATGAAAAGCTACTACTTTTAAAAAATCGACTGAATACCAAAACAGGGAGGAAAATTGGACAAGAAAGACATGATTTCATGGAATTATTTCTCAACCAGTTTTATAGCGAATGGAAGTTTAATTCAATTATGAACAAATGAAACTTACACTTGGAATAGATATAGGAGGAACCAACTCTGCTTTTGGACTTTGTGACTCAGATGGAAATATCCATTTTGAAGCAACAACTCCTACTAGGGCTTATTGTACTCCAAAAGAACTGGTAGACTATATACATAATGTTATAGATCAGACAAGTCTTCTTAATAATATTATTGGAATTGGTATTGGTGCACCAAATGGGAACTATTTTACAGGGAATATTGAATTTGCACCGAATCTTCTTTGGGAAGGGATAGTCCCCCTAGCCGCTTTATTTGAAAAAAAGTTTAATATTCCTTCCTTCTTAACCAATGACGCTAATGCAGCCGCAATGGGAGAGAAAATATATGGTGTAGGAAAAGAGCTTGATGACTTTGTGCTAATTACATTGGGAACGGGTCTTGGAAGTGGGATTGTTATTCAAGGTAATCTCGTTTATGGCCACAATGGCCTTGCCGGTGAATATGGACATATACGAGTAATTCCAAATGGAAGAGTCTGTGGGTGCGGAAGGCAAGGCTGTTTGGAAACCTATGCTTCCGCAACAGGTGTAGTAAGATCTATTAAAGAACTTGATTCAGAAAATAAAGATTCGTCGAATCTGGTTACTATTATAAATCCTACTGCTAAAGATGTTTTTCAACATGCCCAGAAGGGAGATCTTTTTGCTAAAGAGATTATAGAATTTACCGCAAAGATACTAGGAGAAGCTCTTGCTGATTTTGCTTGTTTCAGTAACCCAAAAGCGTATATTTTATTTGGAGGTATTGCTCAGAGTGGTGTTTCCTTTAGTCAAAAAGTTAAAGCTTATATGGAAGAGGGATTGTTAACTATTTACAAAAATAAAATTGATGTCTTCAACTCTGAATTGCATCTAAAAAATGCGGCGGTACTAGGGAGCTCTTCCCTAGCTTGGAATGAACTAAATAAACAGTTATGAAACAATTCTTATTTTTTTCGATACTTCTTTTTTCACTCGGAGCTACAACACAGGTTGAACAATTAAGAAAGGCACAAGATCAGCGTAAAAAATATATAGATCGATCAGGAAATAACACCTATTTCTCCAAGATTCCGTATGTAAATCCATTTATTGGTACAGGTGGACATGGGCATACTTATCCTGGAGCAACGGCTCCATTTGGAATGCTTCAGTTAAGTCCAGATACAAGGCACGAAGGCTGGGATGGTTGTTCTGGTTATCATTATACTGATTCAATCATATATGGGTTTAGTCATACCCACTTGAGCGGAACTGGTGTGTCCGATTATGGCGATTTATTATTGGTTCCTCAAAACGGAAAGCCTTATTTAGATCCTGGATATGAAGTTGAACGTGGATATGGCGCTAAATTCACACATAAAAAGGAAAAAGCGACTGCTGGATTTTACGAAGTTGATCTAATAGATGAAAATATTCACGTTCGCTTAACAACGACGGAAAGAAGTGGTTTTCATGAGTACACTTTTAACAATCCTGATGGAAAAAGGTTCATTTTAATTGATTTAGATCATCGTGATCAATTAATTGCAAGTTCAATTAAATCAATTGATAAAAACACTGTTGAAGGCTTTCGGATTTCGAAGGCTTGGGCGGAAAATCAACATTTTTACTTTCATTTAAAAACAGATGTCCCTTATCAAAAAGCAAGGTATTTTGTTCGTAAAGGTCGTAATAAGCTATTATTGACTTTTCCTCGATCGACAAAGAAAGTAAATGTCAAGGTTGGAATTTCTGCTGTAGACATAGAAGGAGCCAAAAATAATCTAGAAACAGAAATTCCTCATTGGAGTTTTGAGGCTACCAGAGCAAAAGTAACGCAACAATGGTCCATTGAATTAGATAAAATTGAGTTTAAGGTTAAGGATAAAGATATCATGACTAATTTTTATACAGCTCTTTACCATTCCTATATTGCACCAAATATTTTTAATGATGTTGATGGTCGTTATCGTGGAAGAGATGCCGAAATTCATCAGTTAGGAGAAAATGAAGGAGGAAATTATACTGTGTTTTCTCTCTGGGATACTTACCGAGCTACTCATCCCCTATTTACATTTACTCAGGTTAAGCGTACGAGAGATTTTATAAATACATTTATTCGACAATTTGAACAAGGTGGAGATCTACCTGTTTGGGAATTAGCAGGAAATGAAACCGAATGCATGATTGGATATCATAGTGTTAGTGTAATTGCTGATGCCTATACAAAAGGGATTAGAGGTTTTGATTTTAACAAAGCCCTTAATTCATCTATTGCGACTTCTAATTTTGATGAATTTGGTAAGCAAAGTTTCGCTTTGAATGGGTATATCGGAACGGGTGATGAGCCTGAATCAGTTTCAAAAACACTAGAATATGCCTATGATGATTTTTGTATTCTAGAAATGCTGAAGGCTCGTCAGAAAGAAGCTCCTTTAATGGAAATGGAACGGTTAATCGAGGAATATGAGAAACGTTCATTAAACTTTTTGAATGTTTATGATCCTCAAACGGGGTTTATGCGTGCACGTAGATCTGGACAATGGTTCTCTCCTTTTGATCCTTCTGAAATCAATTTTAACTATACTGAAGCCAACAGTTGGCAATATTCATTGTATGCTCCTCATGCAATTGATGTTTTAACTGATGTTATGGGAGGGAAAGACTCATTAGAAGCTTGGTTGGATCGACTGTTCACAACAAACTTAAAACTATCAGGAAGACACCAAGTAGATGTTACCGGACTTATCGGTCAATATGCCCATGGTAACGAACCATCTCATCATATGGCCTATATGTACAACTATACTAATTCCCCATACAAAACAGAATTATACGTTGATAAGATTCTTTCTGAAATGTATTCTAACGCACCTGATGGACTATCTGGAAATGAAGATTGTGGACAAATGTCTTCTTGGTACGTATTAAGCTCTTTGGGGATATATCAAATGGCTCCTGGGCGTCCTTACTATGAAATAGGTCGACCAATAATGGATGAAGCGATTGTTCATTTAGATAATAAAAAGTCACTGAAAATAAAGGTGTTAAATAATTCAGGAGTAAATATGTATGTTGAGAATATATCGTTAAACGGGAATCAGTTAAAACGAAAATTTATATCTCATGAAGAATTAACAAATGGAGGAATATTAGAAATAACAATGGGGCCGAAACCTTTAGTGGATCTAAAATGGGAACATGCACCAACTATTCAGAGAATTTCAAATAACTGGCTTCCAATACCGTATATTGAAACTGAAGAGCGTGTATTTAAGGATTCACTTAAAATATCATTGAATACGATCTACTCAGATAAATTTGATATTTATTACACCTTAAAGCAAGGAAGTTCAACTCTCAATAGAAAATACACAACTCCATTTTGGATAAATGAAAACGCAAGTGTTAGTGCTCATACTTCTAACGGCACAATGGAAAGTGCTACTATAAAGAGTGATTTCGTTAAACATGATACATCTGTAGCATTAACACTCTTATCTAAATACGCGAATCAATATGCCGGTGGTGGTGATTTTGCTTTAATTGACGGAATACAAGGTAATACCGAATATCGTACTGGTGATTGGCAAGGATACTGGGCACAGGATGTAATCGCTCAATTAAACTTCACCGAACCCAAGGAACTTTCGATGATCAATATTGGTTGTCTTGCTGATGTTAAATCTTGGATTTTTCTTCCAAAAGAAGTCGTTTTTGAAGTTTCTTTCGACGGTATTTCATGGACAGAGATTGGCTCTGAAGAATTTAAAACTTATCCTGAAATAATGCGTGTAGGTGCACATAAGTACACTTTTAAAACAATTGTAAACACATCAATTCCCATACAAAGTGTTCGGGTAACTGCAAAGAATCATGGAAAATGTCCGAATTGGCATTTAGCTGAGGGAAGTGATACTTGGTTGTTTGTAGATGAAATAAGCTATCGTTAATATCTCCTTGATAACTCTGTATATATTAAAGTATGTGTTTGTAGGAATTCTCACTATTTTTATCAATCCTGAATAAAATTTAATGAAATAATTATGAAACAACTTAACGCACTTCTGTTGGTATCACTTTTACTGCTAACTCCATTAGCGAAGGCTGATGAAGGAATGTGGCTTCCATTTATGTTAGGAAGAAACTATGAAGACATGAAAAAGCATGGACTTCGATTAACACAAGAAGAAATTTACTCGATAAACCAATCATCCTTAAAAGATGCAATTATATCCTTTGGAGGTTTTTGTACGGGAGAAGTGATTTCAAAGCAAGGTTTGATTTTAACAAATCATCACTGTGGTTACGATGCAATTGCAGAGTCTTCTTCACCGGAGCACAATTATTTAGATAACGGTTTCTGGGCGAAAAAGCAATCTGAAGAGATTCGAATTGCTGGACTTACTGCGACTTTTATTATTCGCATGGAGGATGTTACCGAGGCGATTGTAAAAGAATTGAATGATAGCATGACTGAGGAAGAGCGTGCTGCCAAGATCAAAGAACTTTCAGCAATTCTGACAAAAGATGCTACTGCAGGTACGAAATATGAAGCTTTTGTGAGAGATTTCTACGAAGGAAATGAGTTTTATTTATTCGTAAAGGAAACATTCAAAGATATCCGCATGGTTGGTGCACCACCTCAATCAGCTGGTAAATTTGGTGGAGATACTGATAACTGGATGTGGCCACGTCACACTGCAGACTTCTCTATGTTTAGAATATACGCAGGAAAAGATAACAAGCCAGCAAAGTATAGTGCCGATAACAAACCATATGTTCCTAAACATGCTTTACCAGTATCTTTAAAAGGTGTAAAAGAAGGTGACTTCTCAATGGTTTTAGGTTTCCCTGGGTCAACTGACCGCTACTTGAGTTCATATGGAGTAAAGCAAGCAGTAACTCTTGAACAACCAAAGCGCGTTGATATTCGTGCCAAGAAATTGGAAATCATGAAATCGTATATGGATAAAGATGTTAGCCTACGATTAAAATACTCTTCTAAATATGCGCAAGTAGCTAATTATTGGAAATATTTTATTGGTCAAACTGCACAAGTAAAGAAGAATAATGTGATTGGAAAAAAACAGGCACTAGAGGCTGAATTTGCAGAGTTTGTTAAAGGTAAAAGTGGATATGGTAATGTTCTTTCTTCAATGGAAGCGGCCTATAAAGCGACTGATAAATATGTAAACATTAACGCTTATCAATCTGAGTTTATTTATAGTGTAGATGCAAACTTGTCTGCATTTAGATTTAAATTTTGGCTTGAGGCACCAGAAGAACGTAAAGATGGTATTAAGACACGTTTGTTTCAATTGTTGGATCAGCATTATGAAAAGGCAAATTCTGAGTTAGAATTGGAAACAATTAGTGCAGTATTCAAAATGTACATTAATGACGTGCCTATGGATCAAATGGGACCTTTGACAAAGAAAATAGCTTCAAAAGGAACAAAGGGTGTAAATAAATATATTTCGTTGATTAAGAAAAAATCAATCTTTGTAAACAAAGAGAAGTTTGAATCATCAAGAACGAAACTATCTGAAGCATCTATTCTTAAAGATCCTTTATACCGATTAATCATGGATATAAACGCTGCATATACTAATGCAAATGATCAAGATGATATTAAGAAAGCACACGAGCAATTAGATGTTGCAAATCGTAATTTTGTAAAAGGTATCCGTGCAATGAATCCAGAAAAGCAGTATGCTCCAAATGCTAATTCTACAATGCGTTTAACTTTTGGAAATGTTCTTCCTTATGCCCCTAAAGATGGTGTTTATTATCATTATACTACTACTCTAGATGGTGTAATGGAAAAAGAAGATTCGGAAGTTACTGAATTCAATGTTGATGCTCGTATTAAGGAACTTTGGGAAAAGAAGGATTATGGTCAATATGCAGATGCTAGTGGAGATTTAGTTGTAAACTTCTTATCTAACAATGATATTACTGGAGGGAATTCAGGGTCACCTGTAATTAATGGTGATGGACATTTAATTGGTACTGCTTTTGATGGAAACTGGGAAGCAATGTCGGGTGATATCTATTTTGAACCAAATATTCAACGTACAATTTCTTGTGATATACGTTACGTTCTTTGGTTAGTTGATAAGTGCTATGGAGCAACTAACTTAATTGAAGAAATGGAATTGGTTAAATAAACCAAATTTATGAATTTGGAAACGTCCCATTTACGATTTCGTAAATGGGACGTTTTGTTTATCTCCCCTCCTATCTTAATTGTACATTAATAAATTAACGACAAAAATCAAGTTGATTGTAAATTAGAAAAAGATTTATTCAGGAGGTTATGCGGATTATATGTTGTGACTTTAATTATTGAATGTAAGTATGAATAGGGTCCCAGAATAATTCAATATACTCTTCAATTATTAAATGGAAAGTTCGTCCATTTTTTTTAGTCTGTTTTTTTGTAAATTTAAATGTTCATGAATAATTCTCACTTTCCACTCCTGCTTGACGAAAAATCTATGGATAAATGAATGTACGCATTGCTACCGCTATTATCCTGATCATATTTAGCTTTGTCTTATGGTTCATTTCCTCAGTATACTCTAGTACTGAGTTACATGTTAATGACAATGAGGATATGATGATTCCAGTGTTAATGCTCGGATCACTAGTTGGCCTACCTCTTCTTTTCTATATGGTTTGGACTGCAAAAATAAGGAGACAACTTCGATATTTTGATCGCGGCCTAATTCCTCCAGGACTAAAACTTAATAAATACAATCTAGTTGAAGTATATGTAAGGCTTTCTGCTCGATTCATTCAGATTGACCATGAATTTGGCAAGGAAAAAATTGCTTTTATTCGACATTTTTTCGCTCGTAAAGGATTTCAAGAAGTACAAGATATTAACTTAATGCTTTCGAGTATTAATCGTCCAATTAAAGTTGAATCTGCTACTAACTGGCTAAAAGCATATCATAAAACATCGAAAGAAAGAAAAAGAATTGTTAATTTCCTGTTTGGGTTAATTGTAATCGATGGAGAGATTAACGGTAGAGAACTACGATTATTAAAACAAATAAGCGACGGTCTCTCAATTGAATCTGAAGTTTTCGATCAACTCTATAAAAAGCACAAGCCTTATCGTAAACATACAAATGGTAAGCATCAAAAGACCACAACAATATATTCAAAGAGTAATAAGGACCATTATGGAGAAGTACTGGGAGTTAAACCAACTTCGCCTATGATCGATATAAAAAGAAAATACAGAAGTCTAGTTAAACAATTTCATCCTGATCGCTTTATGAACGCTTGTGAATCAGACAAGAATAAAGCACACCAAAACTTTCTGGAAATACAAGAAGCTTTTGAATATTTTGAACGAGTAAAGAAACGTTAATCCATTTCTAAACCAAGAATACAAACATCATCTGTTTGTTCTTGTTCTCCCTTCCAGTTTTCAAACTCCTTTTGAACCAATTTACCTTGAATATTGAGATTATATTTCTCGATTCCCTTTAAAAAGTCCAGTAACTGGCGTTTCATATATTTTTTATTTCTCTCTCCTCCAAATTGATCCGTAAATCCATCAGTAAACAAATAAATCTTATCCTTTGATTGATACTCAAACTCATTATTAGTGAAAGACTTCGTAAGGTCACTATAGCCAACATGCAATTTATCTCCTTTAATTACGATCCATTCACTTTTACGCAAAATAAAACAAGAAAAATTTGCACCTGAAAAATGGAGTTTACGCTCATCTGGGTTGATAACACAAAAGCCAATATCCATCCCATCGTTTATCGTTGTGCTTGATGAGGATCTAAAGAGCCTGGTAATTTGTCGTTTAACTACATCCAATGCGTCAGCAGGAGAGTGTACTTCATGATTACTAAGCGTTTGTTTAATTAGGCTATTGCATAAAATACTTAAAATAGCCCCTGGCACACCATGACCTGTGCAGTCAGCAACAACAAAACCTAACAACTTTTTTCCATTTCTTGCTCGAATTGATTCAGCCAAGTAAAAATCACCACTTAACGTTTCTTTCGGTTGATAAAAAACAAAGGAATTAGGAAACAATTTATTTAAGTCATCTTTGTTTGGAAGTGTCGCTTCTTGAATCAATTTTGCATACTCAATACTTTCAGCAATATCTCGGTTTTGTCGATTAATTGTTTCACGCGTTTTCTTCTCATCTGTAATATCTGCACATATCCCAGAAACTTTTCTTACTTCATTGTTTTCATCCGCAATTGGAAATCCTCTTTCATGAATCCATCGAATTTCTCCATTTATTCGTATCCTATATTCAACTGAAAAGTCGCGATTATTTTTAGCTTCTAAACGCCCCTTTCTTAAAATATATGAATCCTCAGGAAGAACCACTTCGTCTATAAAATTATGATTATTGTAAAAGTAATCCGGCGCCACTCCAAAAACATCAATCGTTCTATAACTAATGTACTCATAGCATTGCTCAAACATATTGTACAAGTAGAAAACATCATCAATAGTTGCTGAAATTTGCTCGAAGTTTTCCTCACTTTTTTTATGTGCAAGTTCAATGTTTTTTTGACGAGTAATTTCAGTACAAACCTCGATATAATTTGTAACAATGTTGTTCTCATCGTAAATTGGTGTAGATTCAACCAATAACCAGAATAGTTCGCCAGATTTTCTGTAATGACAAACCTCCATTTTTTCCTTGATAATATGGCTTCCTCTAAGCATGCGTTCAACTTCCTTTTCGAAAAAATGAGGAATACGAAGAACTTCACTCGAGTACTTTCCACAAAGCTCACTCATTGAATATCCTGTAATTTTCTCGAATGATTTATTGCACCAAAGTGTTAAACCGTTAGAATCGGTATATACAATCCCATTTGATAGGTTTGTTGCAATATGCGCTAATTCTAAATCTTTTAATACCGAAGGAATTATCTTTAATCTTCTACTCACAATAAGGGAAACTTGGTGTTTCTTACCAAGATAATAAATCAAAAGACACTAACCAACCTCGTATATAAATAAAACAATAGAAAGGTGATTGATTCTATACCTTCGCAAGCCATCCCATAACATCTATACCATCGGCATAATCCAATAGACCAGGAGATTGCGATTTTCCAAAAGGTAGATGATCATATCCAACCACTACCTGAATATTTTTTTCGTGCTTCAATAAATATTCATCCACTTCGTTTTGATTATCATAATAGTGATAATGAATCATTGAAAGTGGCGAGAACAACTCTTCCGACTCTCGCAGAAGTACAAAGTTGTTATCCATAATTTTATGCAGGTTCATTAGATAAACAGCTTTGTTATAGTCGTAATTATTACCATATTTATTATTATCAATAACATGCGAGAATGGCAGTATACCTTCAAAAAAACGATCTAAAACGAAATCTCTAGGAATTAATAGGTGAGAAACATTTCTACATCCTAATCCAAAATAGCTAAATATATCATTTCCTAAATGCTGAAAATCTTTCTTTGTTTCCTTCCCTGATAAAACGGCAACAGAGGTCCTGTTTTTCCTGAATATGTGCGGATATTTCCCGAAATACTGCTCAAAGTACTTCATTGAGTTATCACTTCCTGTAGCAATAACAGCATCAATCTCTCCAATTCTCCCTTCCGTAAATTTAATTCGGTCTTTCAGGAACGGAACAAATTCAATTAGAAACTCTCCTAACTTCGGTAATAAAGTTTTATCGTTAGAGCTTAACTTACAAATTGCGGTATTACCAGAAACAAGTACACAAATAAAATCATGAAAGCCAACCAAGGGAATATTCCCTGCCATGATTATCCCTACTCTCTTTGATTTGTCTGTGTATGAATATTTAGAAGACCATTCTGTTAATTGTTCTTTTGAAAGCAGTTTACCCAGGGCTAGCAAACTAGCTCTAACATTTTCTTTGGTAAACCAACCATTGAGTGACTTTTGTTTATTTATCAATCCTTGGAAGCTTTCATATTCCTGCTGAGTAACACCAACAGAGAAGTCTTTCCATTCCTTGTTTTCTCCAAAGGATACCATCAAGGTACCCAACTGTTCTAATCCTACAATTATTCTCTCTTGTTTCACATTGCAAAAGTATCCTATTCCTATTAAAACAGTAGAAAAATCAAAAAAAAATAATTTCAAAGAAAACTATCTTTCAGAACCTCCGTATATTTGTAACATAAATAAAGAATGAAATGGCAATTATTATTACAGACGAGTGCATTAACTGTGGAGCATGTGAGCCAGAATGTCCAAATACTGCAATCTATGAAGGAGGTGCTGAATGGAAGTATTCTGATGGTACATCGCTTACAGGAATGATTACAACACTTGATGGAAATGATCTTGTAGCTGACGACGATCAAGAACCGATAGATATGGACGTATATTACATCGTTCCAGATAAATGTACCGAATGCGTCGGTTTTCATGATGAACCGCAATGTGCTGCAGTTTGTCCTGTAGACTGCTGTGTTGATGATGATAATTATGTTGAATCTGAAGATGAATTAGTGGCGAAGAAAGACTTTATGCATCTGTGAATCAATACATAAATAGATTGAAAAAAAACCATCTTTTAAATAAGGTGGTTTTTTTTTGATAATTGCTTTCTGTTTTCAATTAAAGTACTAATTTTGCGGCTGGGGTAAGTCTTATACGACCAGCTCCCTCTGAATCCCCCAGGACAGGAATGTAGCAAGGGTACGAGGTTGTAGCGGTGCGATGTAAGTAGCTTACCCCTCTTTTATTTATAATACTTTTGATTTTTTATTCCAACCAAAAGAAAAGTAATAGACTTAAGATTATACTTTACTTTAAGTCTATTACACTCGAGTCATTCTTTGGGTATTTGTCACTAACCAAAATACATCAACGTAATTTTCTGAATGTCAATATATCACTCTTAATTAAGAGTTCTATGAGTTAAGTTAAATTACATGTTCGATAGCTGCGTATTATCCATTTTGAGCGAACGCACTTACTGTTTGAAAAGCTATAAACTATTGTATAATTAAAGCTTTTACGAATTAACTTGTTTAATGATAATATTTTAGCTGATTCTGAATCACAGTTTATGTATTCTATTCACAAAAGTCTTGATTTTGATTATATAGAAACCACTTGATAAGTTCGATACATCAATAAGTTGATCTCCAATCATCTTAAAGTTAGAACATTCTTGTCCTAAGGCATTTGTAATTTTTACGTCTGACTTCAAGAAACTTAATCCTTTTACGCATAGCATCTCGTTTACTGGATTGGGATATATTGAAATAAAAGAATATGAATTACCTTCCAGCCCTGAAATATTGCTGTATTCAATAGCTCCGATATCAGGGTTCATGTCTCTATTTGTGCCAAAATAATCTGTAACTGGTGCTTCCAGAACACTGGCAGTATTGATCGCTGGTGAATTTTGCTGTAATGAAAAATCAAAATTAAGGGGGGCAACAAACAAGGGATCAATCTTTTGAGTATTTACTTGCAAGATTGATATGTCTGAGTCTTCACTTATTGTATCAGTAACACCATTAAGATCTGTGCCATATATAATATTGTTTTTAACAATCAACCCATCAGCAGCAGTTAAATTAGAAGAAATAGCAGACTTACTTAGGTTTTTATCAATTATAGAAATATTATTCACAATTCTTATGTCTGAACCGCCTTGTGCGCTAATACCAATATTACCTCCATTATTAGATGTAATTCCTTCTGTAATTGACTTTGTATATGAATTAAAATAACTAGTATTATTTATGAAATCAATTCTGTTTCCGTCATTACTATGTATACCGCTAAATCCATTATAATAACAAATATTGTTTTCTACCAATATTCTTCCATGATCCCAGTTTATAGAATTAGTCGTTTGATTTCTTTGAAGAGAAATTCCCTTTCCTTCATCAATATGTGGAGTAATTATAGTTTTGGAGGGAGACCATGAATATTGTTCGTTATAGTTATGATGAACTTTATTCCTAATGATGGATATCCTATAATCGTCGGTAGTTCTAGTGCTTGTTGCTTTTGTTACCACTAAGCCATGAGTCCCAGAATAAGATTTTCGAGAACAAGCATAGATTTCATTTTCTCTGATGTTGATATCCTCACAATTTGAAACTCTTAAACCACCCCCTGGCATATCATGAATAACGTTGTTGATAATATCAATATGGTGTACATTACTTAAATAGAGCCCTCTAGTATCAATATAAGAAGGTCTAGCAATATTCATACTTGAAATATCCGAGTAAATTTCACCATTAACAACCGTATCAACTGTACAATTACTTATACAATCCTGATCTCTATACTTTATTTCTAATGCTGTTGGATTATTGGAATCAACGGTATTGTCAACATCTATGTATACAAACTGCAGTGCATTTGCTGTAGTTAGTGGAATATTTTGGACTTCTCCTTCAATTTCGAAATCTTCGATTCTTAAATAAGAACTGTTTGAAACTCGAAATATATTAGCCCCGTCACCTTTCAGGATTGTACTATTATCGTAAGCTTTAATAGTAATATAGGCCGCTGAATTACCATGTAAATTGTTGATTTTTATGGCGTTTTCAGCATGCCATAAATGCGGATCATGTTCGCTTGAATAAGTGTAAGCTGAATTGTAGCTTGAATTGGTGTACATCCCCATAATTAGAATGGTGTCACTGGGATTGACAACATCGATAGCTGAATCTATAGATTGAAATGCTGATGAGCTCGTTATCCCATTATTTGAATTGTCTCCATTAACCTGATCTACATGGTAAATAACCTGTGTATTACCTGTAGTATTAAATAAAATGGATAACACTAATAACACTAATTGTTTCGTTTTGTTAATTGGTTTCATTATTTGCTTGATTTTAATTAGTTAGTAATTAGTGTCCCTTAAAATAGATCTTTTCGACTCTGTAATCTTCGTAAACAACTAGATATACACCTGACTCTGTAAACTTGTTTAATTTGATTTTTTGACCAGTAAGATTATAGGTTTCAATAATTTCACCTGATTCAAGGCAATTAAGTGCAATCGTTTTATATTCCGTTCGGATCCCGTCAAGATCAAAACTTACCAGGCGGTAATAAACGGG